>MWLD01000060.1 GCA_002018045.1 Candidatus Synechococcus spongiarum LMB bulk15M | reverse complement strand
TACCAACTGCCTCGGGGTTGAACTACAACCCCCATGCCCCGCGCAATGTCTGGAATCGGGCCATAAATGTGCTGGCGGCCTTGTTTGCCGCTACAGCGGTGCTACCCCTGATCGTCGTCATTCTGTATGTGCTCTACAAGGGAGGTGGAGCCATTACGCCTGCAGTCTTCACGGAGCTGCCGCCGCCACCGGGATTGTCCGAACCCATGGGCATGGGCAATGCCGTTGTTGGTACTGTCATGGTGACGGGTGTAGCAGCGGCTGTGGCCATCCCCATTGGCGTGGGGAGTGGGATCTACCTGGCCGAGGTGGCCAGGACGGGATGGTTTGCCCAGTTCATTCGCTTTGGCGTCAACGTGTTGGCGGGTGTCCCCTCCATCATCTGTGGCTTGTTTGTTTATGCCTTGGTGGTGAACACCCGCATTCTCTGGGGTGAGTCCTTCTCTGCCATGGCGGGGTCTCTGGCGCTGGCCGTGTTGATGTTGCCCACCATTGTCAAGACCACCGACGAGGGCCTCAAGCTGGTATCCCAGGAACTGCGCATGGGGGCATTGAGCATTGGCGCTTCCCGGTTTGTCACCATTACCCGCGTGGTGTTGCCGGCGGCCATTTCCCCCATTGCCACGGGGGTGGTACTGGGCATTGCCCGGGCTGCCGGCGAAACGGCACCACTGATTTTTACGGCATTGTTTTCCCCCTTCTGGCCGGACTGGTCATCCGGGCTGGGCCTTCTTGCGCCCACGGCAACCATGTCCGTGCAGATCTACAACTTCGGCATCATGCCTTTTGCACCCCAGGTGCAATTGGCCTGGGCGGCGTCGTTCATCCTTGTGGTGATGATTCTGGCGGCCAACCTGTTGGCCCGTTGGCTGGCGCACTTCTCTGCTTCCTGATTCACCTGCCCTCTTCTTCTCCCACCCCGCACCATGACGCCCTCCATTGCCGACCCCATCATTAGCTGTGCCAACGTCACCATCAGCTACGGCACGTTTGCGGCTGTCAGGAATGTTTTCCTGGACATTCCCAAGCACAAGGTAACCGCCTTCATTGGACCCTCCGGCTGTGGAAAGTCCACGGTGCTGCGGTGTTTTAACCGCATGAACGATTTGATCGAGTCTTTTCGCCTGAAGGGCAATGTGTTGTTCCATGGTCAAGATCTGTATAGCCCTCGCGTGGATCCAGTAGAGGTGAGGCGGCGCATCGGCATGGTGTTTCAGAAGCCCAATCCTTTTCCCAAAAGCATTTATGAAAACATTGCCTTTGGGGCGCGCATCAATGGGTTCAAGGGGAATATGGATGAGTTGGTGGAAATCTCCCTGCGCCGGGCAGCCGTGTGGGACGAATGTAAAGACAAACTCCAGGAAAGTGGTCTTTCCCTTTCGGGTGGCCAACAGCAGCGCCTCTGCATTGCCCGTGCCATTGCCGTGGAGCCGGAGGTAATTCTGATGGATGAACCATGCTCCGCTCTGGATCCCATCTCCACCCTCAAAGTGGAAGAGACCATCCATGCCCTGAAGAAGAACTTCACCATTGTGATTGTAACCCACAATATGCAACAGGCCGTGCGTGTTTCCGATATGACTGCCTTCTACAATGCCGTTGAGGTGGAGGGAAGTGATGGAAAAGTAGGCTACTTGGCAGAGTACAACGAAACCAAGGAAATCTTTAACAATCCCAAGTCCAAGGACACCAAGGAATATGTCACGGGTCGATTTGGATGAGTTGATGATCTTCCGAGCTGTTTGGAGAAGATGAGCTGCACCTTCCCTGTTGGTGCAGTGTTGCCGTCGTTTGCGCTGTCTATTGTCTGGCAGGAGTCGTCACTTTCTCCACCGCTGAAGGAGACGGCCAGTCCCCCTGGCCAGCGATCCATGGACGGGTGATCCACCCCCAACCAGACGGTCTTCACGTTGCCGCGGTAGCTTCTCAACTCCCCTGCACCCCATGGAGCCAAACTGCGCTGCTGCGGGAATGGATGTTCCTTAAAGCCCGGTCCTGGTTGGGCGTCATCGTCCCAGCTCACGGCTACGGCGCTGGGCCGCAAGGATTGCATCCATCAGGGCGGCACGGAAGCCGCCACGTTCCAATTCGGCAACGGCGGCAATGCTGGTGCCGCCAGGGCTACAGACAGCATCCTTGAGGGCGGATGGGGCCAGTTGCTCCTTACGGAGCAGTGCGACGCTGCCAGCCACCATGACCTGGGCCATGCTGTTGGCCTGGGCTCGTGGCAGACCCGCTGCAACACCCCCATCCGCCAGTGCTTCCATTATCACCGCTACGAGGGCTGGACCGGATGCGGCCAGAGCCAGGAAAGCGTCCATCTGCGCCTCGCTGACCTGCTCGACTTGACCGAGAGCCGTAAACAAGGCTGTCGCCAGTTGACGCTGCTCTGGAGATACGTTGGCGGCCATGGCCAGGCCAGTCAGCCCAGCTCCGATGCGACAGGCAATGTTGGGCATGGCCCGTACACACGGTCGTTGCGGGAAAGCTGTTTGGAGTCGCTCCAGGGACACACCTGCCAGGATGGACATCACCAAGCCCTGCCCTTCCTGGGCAGGGGGATCAAGGGCAGCGCGGGCCTCCAGCACCGTCTGCAACTGCTGAGGCTTACAGGCCAATAACAGGTGATCCGCCATCAGCACGGGCCGGAGATCCACCCCCACCGCCATCCTGTCTCGCTGGCGCAACGCTGCAGCCCGATCACGGTCGCGAACGCAGGCAACCACCTGTTCCGGTTGGAGACGTCCGTCTTCCAACCATGGCCTGACCATGGACTGAGCCATCTGGCCGTAACCCAGAACACCCAACCGATCATTCATGGGATGAGCATCCGCAGCAAAATTTTAACGCGTTCGAATGATGGGAGAGCTTGCTGGATCCCAACTAGACGGTGGGGGGAAGCTCACCTGAAAAAGGTGTGAAGTTACCGTCCGGAATGAAAGACGATGGTTGACCGCCATGGCCGTTGCGGCTGTTGTTGACGGAGGGTCGGGGTGGCGGCTGAGGCGGGTCCGGCTTCGCTGCCGGTGGTTCCGGGGAAGGCGCTGACTTGGAAGCCTCTGCCAGAGTGACCTTGACGCAACTGGGGGCAAAGAGAAAAATTCCTTCCCCCAACCGCTCCTGGCTGCCGTCTGTGGCAAAGTTTCCGCCCGAGACAAAATCCACGGCACGTTGGGCCTCTTCAGGATCCATCCGGGTCAAGTTAAGAATGATGGTTCTCCGCTCCCGCAGGGCTTGAATGGCCCGTGGCATCTCGTCAAAGTTTTGTGGCTGCATGAAGACCACCTCGGACATCTCGCTGGAAATACCCGGCATGCCAATGACGTTATCTTGAGAGAAGGGTTCCTGATCCAGGCCATGGGGCATGTCCAAAGCCCCATGGCCTGGACTGGGAGGACCGGATAACTCATCAGGAAGGACCCCATCCATCAGGCCTTCATCTTGACCATAGCCATAGCCATGATCGTGTTCGTTGGTCTCGTCATCATCGCCGGAAACGATAGATCGCATGCGAGAGAGAAAGGACACTGTCAGGGGACCTCATCGAAGGGGGAGCAAAACATGCGCCATAGTCCATATCCCATTTTAGGAGTGGTCCTCACGTTTTGCAAGGAGGCGGAACTGCGCTGAGGGTCTCAGGTTCTCTGCATCAGACAACTAGCGAGAACCAAAAATATCGCTGCCAATGCGAACAATTGTACTGCCAGCAGCAACTGCTTGCGGCCAATCTCTGCTCATTCCCATGGAGAGTTGATTGAAATCCCTGGCCACCGCTGACGGCAAGTGGGACCTCAACTGCTGCGCCAGTTGGCGGCAGTCGGAAAAAAGACGGTGGAGTTGCTCCCGCTCCAGCCCCAGGGGGGCCATGGTCATCAGCCCCCGCAACTTCAGATGGGACAGATGCATCAGCATGGGCAACTGACTGGTCACCTGCTCAGGAGAAAAACCCACCTTGTTGGGATCCGGACGCAGCTTGACCTGAAGGAGCACCTGGGGGCAACACCCTTCATCGCCGGCGATGCGATCCAGCCGCTGTGCCAGACCGAGACGGTCCAAGGAGTGAATCCAGACAAAGGCTCTGGCCACCGGGCGCACCTTGTTGGCTTGCAATTGGCCGATGAAGTGCCATTCCAGCCCGGGACAACGCTGTCGCAGCGCTCGGATCTTGGGCTCCGCCTCCTGAAGACGGCTTTCCCCAAAGCGCCGCTGCCCTGCAGCATAGGCCTGTTCAACGTCCTCCGGAGACTGACCCTTGCTCACGGCCAGCAGGGTCACACCAGGGGGCAAACGGTGGCCAAGGGCCTCTAAACAGTTGGCAATAGTCAAGTCGTTATCCATGGCGTCACAAGACCACGCCATTGTCCGTGGAAAAGGTGCGGTGAGCCTGGGGCGGCAGTGACCTCATCCCATCCGTGCCGGCTGTCAAGGAGTTAGATGAAGGTTTTCTCAAAAATATCTTGCCAAGCCAGGGCTGCGTCCGGATCTGTGCGGCGAAAGCGGTTGAGATTCTGCTCAGCCAAAGCCCGGGCATCCATCAGTGGGATGGTTTGGAAAAGAATGTCCTGGTTTTGCATGGTGACCAGAAAGAACATTCTCTGTGCATAAAGGCTGACATAGAGATCTCTGCTGTCTCCTGTTGGGCAGACCCGATAGAGCAAGCCGAATGTTGGATGATTGAGATAGCGTTCGGCAGCCACTGATGGAGTGATTTCACAGACTGAACGACCTATCCTAACGGTGGATGGCGGCCAGGCCAACACGCCTAGGACCAGCCAACCTGCCAGCGTAGTGCCACAAACAGTACCAGCAGCACAAGAGCACAGCCATTGGGCAGGCTCGCCGTTGGTGTTCTCGGTCGCAGTGCCAAGGGAGGCAACAGTTGACCGCCCCGGGCCATGAGCGCTTCCGCCCCCTGCTCGGAGCGCAGCAGCAGGTTGGCCAGTAATCGCTCTCCGAGTCCCAACAGCAAGGCCGTGCCTCCCTTGAACCCCAGTTGGCGCAACTGAAAGGAACGGGTGGCCAAGGCCCGCAGCAAATTCTGGAGTTCCTCCTGCACCAGCGGCAGGAAGCGCAGGGCCAGCAGGAGCATGAACCCCAGTTCAGTGGTGGGAATCCCCAGGCGCTGCAGGGGGTGCAAGATCCAGGCGAAGGCCCAGGCCAGGTCCTCCGCCGGCGTGGAAATCAGCAGCAGGTTGGCGCTATGCACCAGGGTGAAGAGAAGCGTCCCACTGCGGAGAGCCAAGTCCAGAGACGCCCGATTGACGGCCAGGGGTCCCAGTTGTAGTGGTGGCTGGCCCACGGGTCCCCACTGCCGGAGCTGCCAGGGCTCTCCTGCTGCAGAACGGGGAGCCTCCACCGGCAGAAGCCGCACCTCTTCTGTCGGTCGCTGGGGTGTCTGATGCACGGTGGTTCCAGTGGGGATCACCAGGAAAACGGCGCCCACAAAACAGGAAGCCGCCAGCAACAAGGGGATCATGCGACGCCACAGCAACAAGGGGAGACCGCAGAAGGCTGTCAGCAGCAGCAGCAGACCCACGAGTCCAAGGCGCCACGCCCCGTTGGCCAGGATGGGCGTGACCAGAAAAGCCAAGGTCCAGCCCAGCTTGAGGCGCACGTCTACGCGGCGGATCCAGCCCCGATTCCCATCGACGTAGTTCCCCATGGGCAGTTGTCGTAACCAATCCATGGCATTCGGGAGGGGCAGCTTGGCTCAACCAGTAGCCTGACATCTCGGCCCACTGTGGTAATGAAGGATGAATCTGCCCATGACCCGGTCCTCCTGGCACTCTTGAACAGCATTGCCCGCTGGCGGAGTCAGCGGTGTGATCTCCTGCTGCAAAGTGGGCGCCTTGCGGACGCCCATGCCTTGGCGCAGGAGTTTCTGGGCTGGGGAGACGACCATGGCCAGCACCCGCCCCCCAGTGATCCTGACCAGCCTCCCTAGGTCCGTCACCGGTCCATGGTCATTCATCGCTATCCCGCTGGGCTGACTCCATGGCAGCAGCGAGACCACGGCGGGACTGGCGCTGACTCCTGCCCCGCCAGAACAGTCGCAGGGGAGACCCTTCAAAACCCAATCCTTCACGAATCTGGCGCTCGATGTAACGCCGATAGTTATCGGTGAATCGTTTGGGATCGTTGACAAACAAGCTGAAGCACGGTGGCTGGATGGCAACCTGCGTGCCGTAGTAGAGGCGACCTTGTCGGCCACCGCGGCTGGTGGGCGGGTTACGCCAGGCCAGGGCCTCCTGGAGCAGTTCGTTGACCACACTGGTGCCGACCCGTCGCCGGTGCTGCTGTACGGCAGCCGTTGCCAAGGAGAAAATCCGCTCCACCCGCTGCCCCGTCCTGGCTGAAACAAACGTCATGGGCGCCCAGTCCACAAAATAAAGCTTGTCGTAGAGTTGTTTCTTCATGTCGGCCATGGTGTGGGTGTCCTTGGCAACGGCATCCCATTTGTTGACCACCACCACGCAGGCACGTCCCTCTTCGGCAATGCGACCGGCAAGCCGTTGATCCTGCTCGGTGATGCCGTCGAGAGCGTCAATCACCAGTAGACAGAGATCACTGCGGGCAATGGCCTTGAAGCTGCGGTTCACCCCGAAGAACTCGGGCCCGTAGTCGACCCGGCCACGGCGGCGAATCCCGGCAGTGTCCACCAAGCGCCAGGATTTGCCTTGCCGCCGGATTTGCGTATCAATGGCATCCCGGGTGGTGCCGCTCACAGGGCTGACAATGGAGCGGGTTTCACCACAAACGGCATTTAGCAAACTGGACTTGCCCACATTGGGTCGGCCGATAATGGCCAACTGAATCGGCTCCTCATCCGGATCCTGCTCCTGCTCGGGGAGCAGTTCGCGCACCCGATCCAGAAGATCTCCGGTCCCCACGCCGTGGATGCTGGAGACAGGACGGGGCTCACTCAGGTTCAAACTCCAGAAGTCGGCGGCCAGGGCAGTGCCCATCCGGGGAGACTCACACTTGTTGACCACCAGCAACACAGGCAGGGAATACCTGCGCAGCCAGGAGGCAATGGTTTGATCCGCTGTGGTGAGCCCCTGCTGACCATCCACCACCAGCACCACAGCGCAGGCCTCAGCCAAGGCCAGGCCGATCTGCTCGCGGATCTCCGGAAGAAAGGTGCTGTCGTCGTCAAACACCAAACCACCGGTATCCACCAGGCGAAATCGGCGCCTGCCCCATTCCGCCTCCTGATAGGTGCGGTCACGGGTGACACCCGGTTGATCCGCCACAATGGCCTGGCGAGATCCCGCCAAACGGTTCACCAGTGTGGACTTGCCCACGTTGGGGCGCCCAACCACGGCAACGACAGGAAGGGGCATGGCTGGTGATGCGGAGGAGTGGCAGTCTGGGCCGTCACCCTGTTCAGGGCTTGTTATGTTCAATGTAGGGTTGCGGCGTCCAGCCAACATGCAACGGCGGTTGGCAGAGCTTGGCGTTTCCGGGTAGCGGGATGAATGCAGAGGTGACGGGTCAGCCCTGTGGCCACCACCTGCCGGTTGCGGTGGATGTCGTAGTGAATCTCGAAACTCGTGGGATCCAACGGCCGGCAGCCCAGATGAACGCGAAGGGCGTCACCGTGATGCATGGGTAGATGGTACCGGGCTTGACAGTGAATAATGGGCAGTGCCGCATGGGGATTGGAAAAGATATCTTCTCCGGCCACGCCAAACCTGTCCAGGGATTCTTCATAGGCCTCATGACACCAGCGCAGCAGGTGATAAAAATGCACAACGCCCGCTGGATCGGTTTCCCCAAAACGAACGGTACGGCAGATGACCAACCATGGGGGAGGGGCTGTCGCCATAGAGGTAAAGCGAGCAACTCCCTAATCTGCACCCATGCGGTGCAGGGGAGAGGCCATGGTGCTCGATCATCTTTCCACGAGTTGGTCTGTATTTCAGGCATTGTTTCTGGAAGCCATGCCCTTTCTGCTCATCGGTGTGGCGTTGGCCACCATGGCCCGCCACTGGCTTCCCTCTGGTCCTGTGCTCCAGTGCCTGCCCGATCATCCCCTCCTGGGACCCCTCACGGGCGCTGCCATGGGATTTGCCCTGCCGGCATGTGAGTGCGGCAACGTACCCGTCGCACGCCAACTGCTGGCATCCGGGAGCCCGCTCCCCACGGCCATGGGGTTTCTCTTTGCCGCCCCTGTGCTGAATCCCATTGTCCTGGCCTCCACCTGGGCTGCATTTCCGGATCAGCCCTGGTTGCTCTGGGCACGCCCCGCAGCGGGTTTGGCCATGGCGCTTGTGCTATCCACCCTGCTGCGCCTCCAGCAGGAAGTCAATATCCTGGTACCCAATCTGTTGCGGGAGCGCGGCTTTCATCAACCGGCCGGTACGGGATCGTTGCTGGAGCGCTCTGCTGGCTTGATTGGGTCCTCCAGCCCTGTTCCACTGCCGCTGCTGCCAACCCGTCGCGATCAATCGTGGCGGCTCAGTGTGTTGCACGGCGTGGATGAACTGGTCAAGCTGTCCAGCCTGCTGATTCTGGGTTGTGGCGTTGCGGCCTTCCTGCAAACGACGCTGCCCCGCGACTGGCTGCTGGCCGTGGGTCAGGCCCCAACCCTCTCCGTGCTGGCCCTCATGCTGCTGGCCGTGGTAATCTCCGTGTGCAGCAGCGTGGACGCCTTCCTGGCGCTGGGCTTTGCGTCCCAGGTCACCCCGGGAGCCTTGCTGGCCTTTCTGGTTTTGGGTCCGGTGATTGACGTGAAGGCCCTCGGTCTCTACGGGACGGTGTTTTGCCGCTCGGCCATGGTGTTTGTGGCGTTGTCCTGCAGCGTGCTGGTTCTGTTGGCAGGGCAGTGGACCAATGCTCTGATGCTCTGAACCATGAACCGACCTGGCCCTTCATCCCCCTGGTCCGTGGTTCTTTCCACACTGGCCCGCTGGCGTTGGCCGCCACTGGCGCTCCTGTGTTGCGGGATCATGCTGGTGCATAGCTGGTCCAGTGGTCGTCTTCAGTTGCTCATGGCCCCGACGTTTCATGTTCTGGTGATCGGGGCCGGGTTCATGCTGCTTGCAGGGAGCGCAACAGCTCTGATGGTGGACCAGCCGCGCCGCTCTACCCCGTGGCGGGCAGTGGTGTTGGTGATATGCACCAGTTTGTTGATCGTTCTGGCGCCACCCCGTGGCTCGTTCAGCATGTTGGCGCGCTATCGCCCTCCGGCCCGACTGGATGGTCTGGCTGCGGGCTTTGCCTTGCCGCCGGAGCAGCGTGACCTGGTGGACTGGGTGCGTCTGTTGCGAGGCACCCCTCAGCCCCGGTTGTTCCATGGTGAACCGCTTCGGGTGGAGGGCTTTGTGCTGGTAACCGCCACGGGGGAGCGCCACCTGGCCCAGTTACTGGTGCGCTGTTGCCTGGCGGATGCCACACCGGTACGGCTACCGGTGCAATGGCCGGCTGATGCCCCACCGCCGGAGCAGGACCAGTGGGTCCGCGTGGAAGGGGAGATGGAACTGCTGGACACACCCGATGGGATGCAGCCCGTGATAATCGCCCGGGAGGTCACCGTCATTGCCAAGCCCCGCCAACCCTTCCGCACTTGAGCGTGTCTTGCTGAACCACCACTTGGTGCAGGTGGGGTTGCTTACGGCACGGCAGGCCATCACACGCGGGCTATGGTCACCCGTTCCGGTTGGTTATGGTATTTCCCGTTTCTGGCCGCGTAGCTGGTTTCGCATGGTTCCCCTTCCAGGAACAACAGTTGGCAGATCCCCTCACCCGCGTAGATACGGCAGTCGGCGCCGGAGCTGTTGCTGAACTCCAAGGTCAGGTGACCTTCCCAACTGGCTTCGGCGGGTGTGGCATTCAGGATGATTCCCATGCGCGCATACGTGCTCTTACCGAGACAGATCACGGTGATGTGATCGGGCACCTTGAGATTTTCCAGAGCCACCCCCAGACCGTAGGAGTGGGCCGGCAAGATGAAATAGTCGCCGTCCTCGTCGTGGTGGAGATCGGCGGGCTCCAGGTTGGCCGGGTTGAACCGCTTGGGGTTCATCACCGTGCCCGGTACATGGCGGAACACCAGGAACTCTTGCGGGGAAAGACGCAGGTCGTATCCAAAGGAGGAGCAGCCAAAGCTGAGCACAGGCTGTCGTTGTCCCATGCCGTCCAGATGACGCACCAGACGAGGCTGGAAAGGATCGATCATGCCCAGGCGAGCTTGGTCCCGGATCCAGGAATCATTCTTCAGCATGGCGAGCAGGTTGGAGAACAGATACGGCAGGCATCGATTGTGGCCCCCGTTCGCAGTGGAGCCGGTCCTCCCCGGATCATTTGACGTTCAGTTGGGGATCCGGCGGGTTGAGAGACCCGACGGAGGAAGGACGACAGCGGAGGCGGGTCACCTGGTTGGCCATATCCAGAATGGCCTCGGACATGGCCGAGCCGATCAACGTCAAATCCAACGCGCCGGGACGCTGCCGCAACACCTTGAGCACGTTCTCCTCCTCCAGGAGACCAAACTCCAGGGCCAAGCCCAGCTCATCCAGCACCATCAGGTCCAGGGCGCCGGACAACAACTGCTGGCGGGATACCGCCCAGACAGCGTTGACGGCTTGACGATGCTCCGGGCTGACAGCAGCGGGCTCCACCAGGCAGCAGTCAATGGCTGGACGGATCCACTCCAGGCTGCCGCAGAGCCTTGTTGCCCGCTCAGGCCCTTGATTGATGCCACCGTTGAGAAACTGGGCAATCATGACCCGGCTCCCCTGGCCCGCAACCCGGATGGCTTGACTCAACACGTCGTTGCAGGAGCCGCGAAAGGGAGCAACCGTCACCTGAAAGAGGCCGTCAGCCTGGGCAAAGCGGTCGGGAGTCCCATGGCCACGCACCGGTGAGCCAGGACGGTGGCTGCTGTTGAGGGGATGGTGTCCCGTAGCGTGAGCATTGCTGCCCAAAGGCGTGGTAACCATGCAGGTAAAGCCTGACAAAGGGGAAGGTTCTGCAGATGGGCAGAACAAGCCTGAACTCCGAATGTAGCGCCACTTGGCCGTGAAGGAGCTTTTAAGACACTAGGGGTAGTGTCGTTCAAACGTACTACCTTCTTTCTCCGTAGAACCGGCTGCGCTGCAAAGCAACGGGGTGGAGAGGGGAAGGGAGAGGCAATTTTTTGGTGTCGCTGGCTACAAGTAAACCGGTGGTGGCATTTCTAGGGTCATGTCTCATCTTTATATGCATCAGTGGTAACTGCTCCAAACATGGGCAAGCATGATCCCGTGAGCCCTGTGCCTCTGCCCTCGCCTTGGCCATGAGCTTTCCTCGGACCGCATCCCCTAGCCGTACATCCGGAACCGCGGACGCTATTGCCGGGGGAACACTCACCACAATTATCCGCGGCCTCTCGGGTAGCTCCCTGGATCTGGTGGAGCGTGGGAAGACGATTTTCCTCCCTGGTGATCCCGCAGAGCGGGTCTATCTGTTGCGGTGCGGCGCAGTGCGCCTCTCCCGCGTCTATGAAAGCGGAGAGGAGATCACCGTGGCGCTGCTGCGGGAAAACAGCCTGTTTGGCGTCCTCTCTCTGCTGACGGGCCAGCATTCGGACCGCTTCTACCACGCTGTCGCCTTTACCCGTGTGGAAATGATTTCCGCACCTGCCGCATCCGTACGCCATGCCATTGCGGCGGATGCCCGTGTGGGCTTGATGATGCTGCAAGGTCTGTCTTGCCGTGTCCTGCAGACGGAGACCATGATCGAAACCCTCACCCACCGGGATATGTCATCCCGGCTGGTGAGCTTTCTGCTGGTGCTTTGCCGCGACTTTGGCGTTCCGGCGGAGCAGGGCATCACAATCGATCTACGGCTCTCTCACCAGGCCATTGCCGAGGCCATTGGCTCTACCCGGGTGACCATCACCCGCCTGCTGGGAGACCTGCGCAGCGAGGGAATGCTAAGAATCGACCGCAAGAAAATTACGATCTTCGACCCTGTGGCCCTCTCTCGTCGGTTTAGCTAAACCCATAGTGGTGAACGTCGTCCGGAGAAAAACTCCTGTCTGGTTGGTTGCTGATTCTTGCGCTCCTGCTGCTTGGTGGCGTGCTTGCGGTCATGGGAGACGGCCTGGGCACACGCATCGGCAAGGCTCGCCTCTCGTTCTTGAGGATGCGCCCCAGACGCACCGCTGTGGTGTTCACAGCCATCACCGGCAGCCTGATTTCAGCGCTGAGCTTCGCGGTGTTGATCGGCATCAATGCCCGCTGGCGCCGGGGATTGTTCGAGTTGGGTCGCATTGAGGACAGTCTGTGGAGCACCCGCGAGGATCTCGACAAGACCCGGATGACCCTGGAATCCATCCAGGCTGACCTGGCGGCAAGCCACGAGGCTCTCGTGGGCGCGGAGCGCAGCCGCAACCAGGCCGAGACTGAAGTTCAGGGGCTGACGGAGCGCACAGATCTGTTGCAATCGCAAACCCGGGAATTACAGCAAACCGTTCACGTCCTGGACGGCCAGCGCCAGCAGTTGCTGAACGAGCAGGAACGACTCGCGGAGGCCGTGCGCCGACGGGATCGGGAACTCGGTGAGCTTCAGGAGAAAATCAACAGCCAGGTCAATACCCTGGATGATCTGAGGCGCAGCGTCACGGCGTTGCGTCGTGGCGATGTGGCCATGGCCAGCAACGAGTTCCTGGCCATGGCCAAGGTGACACTGCCTCCCGCCAGTGACGGACGAGAGGCCATTGATAGTTTGCTCAATCGGGCCAACCAGGTGGCCTATCGGAGGCTGTTGCCAGGGCAAAAGCCAACCCGACAGCTCATTTACATCCCCACCAGCGAGGTGGAGAAGATCATCGGGAATCTGCAGAACGGCGAGGCATGGATCGTCACCATCCGCAGCGCAAACAACGTTCTGCTGGGGGAAAGTTCCGTGCTGGCCTTTGCGGATGTGCGCCCCAGTCGCCAGGTTCTGGAGGCTGGCCAGATCCTGGCTTCTACGGTCGTTGAGGAGGATGAGCGCTCCTTGGAGGCCGTGAATCGGCGGCTCAGCCTGCTCCTGGCCACGGCCCGCAACCAGGCCAATCGGCTGGGGGCACTGAACATGCAGGTCACGTTGGATAATGAAGCGCTGACCGCGCTGGTCCGGAGCTTGATGCGTCGAACCGACCCCCAGGCCACCCTGGAGGCGTTCAGCATGCAGGACAGTGAGACAGGGGATCCCCTGTCCCTGGGCATCCGTTGGCTGAATCAACCCCTGGGCAACACCTCGGATTCTGACCATGGCTGAAGGTGGCTGCGCGATCGGCTTGGACCCTGGCTACAGCAAATGCGGCCTGGCATGTAGTGACGCCAACCGGCAGTACCTGGATCTCTGCCTGATCTGCACACCCCATGCATGCTGGCGCCGTCTCCAGGATTGGTGGTTGGAGCGCCAACCGGCATACCTTTACTTGGGCGACGGCACCTGCTCCGCCCGCTGGCGTTTGGCCCTGCTCACCTGGTGGCCCGCCCAGGACCTCCAGTTGGTATCCGAGTTTCACACGAGTCTGGAAGCGCGTGAGCGCTATTGGCAGTTGCATGAACCTCGCGGCTGGCAGCGCTTGCTGCCGGAAGGATTGCGAGAGCCTTCCAGACCGGTGGACGACCTGGCGGCCCTGGTGATCCTTGAGCGGGGCTTGGGCCGTTCTCTGCGCGTAACGCCAAGCTCCTTCCGGACAGCCGTCAGACCGTAGCCCGGACCAGAAAGTTGTACTCTCCACCCACCTCCAACTGGTAATCACAGCGCAGAAGAAAGCGAAGCAATGCGTCTTCAATCAATGCCCGCCCCAAGGAAGGCTCCACCTGCAACTTCCCTTGTCGGAAGTGCCAACGGAAGACCCAGGCAAACTCTCCGGCCCGGACCTGACCGTGATACAGGCCCAAGTGAAGATCCTGGTTGAACACCTGGAGTTGCGCTGTTGTGACGGGAAGCTTGACCATCTCAGTGGGTGATGCCGGGAGTGGAGTGAGCCTGGATCCGGAGCCCGTTGAGGGTATTCATGGCTGCCCCCAATCCCTGGCGCTGGAGAACGTGGATTCCCCGCACCACCTCATGGAGGACCTGACGCAGCAGAGGGTCTTCTTCGGCGCTGAAACGTCCTAACACATGTCCAACGGTGGCCGCCTTGCGGGCCGCCGGATTCTGGCTGGGAGCACCAATCCCCACTCGCAGACGGGCAAAGGCTTGGGTGTTGAGGTGGGCGATGGTGCTGTGCAGTCCCTTGTGGCCCCCGTCGCTTCCTTCGCCACGAAGCCGCAAGCGGCCCAGAGGAAGGTCCATGTCATCCACAACAACCAGCAGATGCTCAGGCCTCAAGTTGAACCAATCCAGGGCAGCACGGATAGAGATGCCAGAGGCGTTCATGTATGTCTGTGGCATGAGGAGGCGTAGGCGCTGCTCACCCCAACCCACCTCGGCCAGATGGGCCTTGAGTCTGGTCTGATTGCGGAATCCGGCCCGGGAGCTGCTGGCCATGGCCTCAAGGACCATGAAGCCCGCATTGTGTCGTGTCCCGGCATAACGTGCGCCAGGATTGCCCAGGCCAGCAATCAGGCGCAGATCCATGGTGTGGTGTCTCCTGTCCTGGACATGCAAGGAGTGCAACCGCTCAGTCCTTGTCTTCAGTGCTGCGTTGCTCAGGTGTACCGGTGGACTCGGCCGGTGAGGACACGGCCCCGGAGGTGATCTGCGGCGGTGTGGACACGGGTGCTTCCGGAGCGTTGGTCTCGGTCATGACAGCGTTGCTGAACTCCTGGGATGCCGACTGAAAAGCCTTGAGGGTTTTGCCGAGCGTGCGACCCAACTCCGGCAGCTTCCTGGGACCAAAGACCAATAGACCAACAACGGCAATGACAGCCATTTCCGGCAGACCTACACCAAACACGCTCATGGATCCCGTTCCCGGGGGAAAACAGCAAGCACAGACTAGGGAATGGACACCCCGTTGTCGCTGCCGCAGATCCCGTGATCCACGACAGAAACCGCCAGGTAACCCCTAGGGGACCACGGCGAAGACTGATAATCTCTGGCCCAACCTGGTGGTTGTCACCCCGGACTGGTCCAGTCCACATTGACTCCGTTGAGAAGGAGGGACTGGTTGTAAATCTGCAGGATGACCAGCAGGAACACAAAAAACAGGAGCATGAAGATTCCCATCACTGTGGTGGTGCCCCAACCAGGGACCACTTTTCCGTATTCAGAGTTGAGGGGGCGTAGTAAATCTCCTAGACGGGTCCGTTGGGGCATGGGTGGCGAGCTCCAGCACAGGATTCGGATGGTTAGCCTACGCCCTCACCGCGGTTGGTCGCGGCATCCTTTGCAGCCTGTGATGGAATGAGCCAGGTTTTGACCCTCTCACCCGGCCTCGGCCTCGGTCTGGCGGTTCTGGCCGTGCTGGTAGGTCTCACCGGCTTTGGCATCTACACCGCCTTTGGTCCACCCGCCCAGCGACTGAGCGACCCCTTCGACGACCATGAGGACTAAACTCTGTCGGACAGGGGCACGCTGCGGATCTCCCACGGCTGTAGTGGCTTGAGCTCTGCATCGGTGAACAACCTCAGCCAACCCAGACGGCCTCGACAGGGCGCCAACTGCTGCAGGGTGAGTTGAGACTGCCGACCATTTTCCGTTGGCCGTAGCTCCAGGAGCCGCTGCGTGTATTCCGGCCAGGGGAACCACAATTGCCGGGCTGGATCCGGGCGCTGGGCGCTGGGCAAGGGGCGCAGCCAGAGAGGCCAGCGCAGGTGGTCCGCCGCTGCCGGAACATGGCTCTCGCACCAGCCCCCGTCAAGGGGCATGAGTCCCAACCGTTGTCGCCACCAGCCCCGGTCTGCACCCGGGTCCGGCCATGTGGCCCCACGCAGCAGGGCCACACTCAGACGGTGGTCTTGCACATGGATCCCCTGGGGACCATCCACGAGCACCGCCAGGCCGCCCTGCTGCTGCAGTAGGGCCATCCAACTGACGACCGCACAGTGCCAGCGGCTTCGCTCCCCTGCTGTCCGGGGTCGTGCCGGCCGTTCAATCACCCCGCCCGATGTATCCGCAGCCCAGCGCTCTGCGGGCTGCGCCAGGTCTGCGTCCAGGCTCAGCAGTTCATGAACCTGGCGCCAGTTGACGCTCAAACGGAGTTCCACGTAGGGACTCCCTGCTGCAAGGCAAACCGTCATGCTGATCCGGCTCTGCCCGAAGGCGCCCCGCCAACGCAGTCTCACCATGCAGGGGTTCTGCTCCAGGAGTTCAGGCTGGCCCAGCGTCACGCCGCCAAGGGAATGCTGGCGATGATCAGGGGCCAGATCCCAGGCATCCCAGTACTCCCCACGATCCCGCCAACGGCCCAACGCCAAAGGTTGTTCCAGCACCTGGCGGCCACTTGGGGGAAAAAGTTGCAGGACGCCTTCAGGACCGCAGCGTACGGTGCAGAGGCCGTTGTCGAGTTGCCAGTGGTGGGGCGTTGCAGCCTGATGGATGCGCACTGGATGGAGTGGAGGCGCGCTGGCCTCGCCTGTGCTTTGGAACCACCACCAACCCACACCCGCCATGGGGGGCAGGACCTGATGCTGTTGAGACGGGGGAAGACGCACCACCCGTGGCCAGGGGCCAGCCGGTTGCAATTGAACGGCTACCCAGTGATCCCCCGCCGCTGACCGTGGTCCGTCCCGAGGTGCGGTTCCCAGAAGTTCCTGCAGGACCTGGTCACGGACGTGGCTGGCTTGGCGCCTCAGCCGCCGCCATTGATTCTCCAACTGAGCAAACACCTCGCCTGTGGCCGTGCCCGGCAGGATGTCGTGGAACTGATGGAACAGAAGTGTTTGCCAACAACGCTGCAGCCGTTGGGCAGGGCAGAGCCGACCCTCCACCGCCGGATCCCACTGACGCCGGCCCATGCGCTGAGCCCACCACAGCACCCGCTCAGCCTCCAGCAACAGCCGTTCAGCGGTACGGTTGTGGCGCTTCTGATCAGGGTGGGTGGTGGCGCAGCCGCGGTGCAGTTCCAGATAAAGCTCATCGGCCCACACCGGTAGCGTCGGGACCAGGGGTTCGAGTTCCTGCAACCAACTGCGCAC
>MWLD01000068.1 GCA_002018045.1 Candidatus Synechococcus spongiarum LMB bulk15M | reverse complement strand
GGGGATGGATTGAAAACGGCAGACAGGGATCAGAGTAGACCCTGGGCGGCCAGACCCTGGATGGCGCCAATGCCGAGCACGTGACCCAGGCTGGCAGTCCCTAGTACGGCGCCAGCACCGAAGCCGCCAAAAAACCTGGCGTCACTGGGCATAGCCGGACCCACGTCGGGTTTCTGAATCGTGGCCTTCCCGATGGCAATGGCGACTACGTTGCACGCCAGCATCACCATGCCAACCGCAGGAGTCCAGGTGACGGTGGCGGGAGTAAGAGCAAAGAGTGATTCAATCAAAATCCTGGTCCTCCAACAAATTGTGGGCACAAGGTGCTGTGACATTTTTGCCGACCAACCCCGTCGTTCCGGAGATGCCTGTAAGACTTTTTCACGTTTTGTCCGGAGCCTTCCCGGTTGTCTTCCGCTGATGCCCGGCCTGGGCAAAACCAAGGGCAACCAGCAGGTTACTGGCGGTCAGGAAGGCCTCGGCGCCCCCATGAAGGGGATCCACGTCTGCCAACTGTTGCCCGAAACGCAACTGTGCAACACCACCAGCCACCACGGTGATCAGGACAAAAACAAGGGTGGCGGCAAATCCCCACCAGGCCAGTGGCGGAAAACGCTGGCTGCGCTTGGCGTACCACAGGAAGATCAGAAAGGGGACCAGGGAACCGGCAAACAGGCTGGGGGCTGACAGCAGCGACGCCATGGGAATCAGGAAAATCAGGGGGACTGGCTGCGGGAAGGGGCCTGTTTCCACAGCCACCAGGCCGCCACGGCCAAGGTGCTGTTGCCCAGTAAGGTGGTCGCGGCTTGAAGGGTGACCAGCCATTCGAGGCTGGCGGCATTGTCGAACACATGCCATGTGCAGGCGCACAGGGCGCTCACCAGGGCCGGGGTCATGGCCATGGCCAGCCAGCACCAGTCCGACTCCTCCCGCAGCTTGCCGTAGCGCACCACCAGCCCCATGGCAAGGCACCACTCCAGCACGGAACTGACGTGGATCCACCAGGTGGGGAGAGACAAGGTATGCATGGGGAACATCAGCAGGGCAGACCAGGCTGAGGCTAGGGCTTACGGACCACCTTCAGCAAGGCGAACACAGCCTCCGGAGCCATGGCTGCGCTGAAGTCCCCCACTGTTGTCCAGGGGGTTTCAGCGCTCCAGCGTTGTGGCCAGGAGGTAGAGCAAGGCCATGCGGATGGGGATGCCGTGACTCACTTGCCGGTTCACCAGGCAACGCTGCGGCTCAGCCAACAACCGGCTACTCAACTCCACATCCCGATTCACAGGACCAGGGTGCAACACCGGCGCACCAGCACGGCAACGTTCCAGGCGTGCGTGGGTGATGCCATAGGCACGGTGGTAATCCTCCAGATTGGTCAGCAGGTGGCGTTGGGCCCGCTCTTTCTGGAGCCGTAGGGTGATGACGGCATCCACGTCCGTCAAGGCCTCGTCCAGATTGCGGAACAGGTGAACCGCTCCCCGGTGGGGGATGGGATCCGGATTGCAGCCCGGAGGCATGGCTGCGAGGAAATCGGCAAAACAACCGGGTAACAGGGCGCTGGGTCCACAGAGATGGATGGTGGCGCCCGCTGCGCTCAACGCCCAGAGATTGGAACGGGCCACCCGGGAATGAAGGATGTCGCCAACAATGGCAATGGTGCGGCCAGCCAGGGCCTGCATGGTGGGTTGGCGGGGAGCGAAGTGACGGGCCAGGGTGAAGAGGTCCAGCAGGGCCTGGCTGGGGTGGCTATGGAGACCGTCCCCTGCATTCAGCACCGCAACCCTATGGCCCATGGCCTCCAGATCCCGGGCAACGGCGCCGGGGACGCCACTACTGCCGTGGCGGACCACCAGCAGTTCGGCACCCATGGCGGCATAGGTGAGGGCTGTATCCAGGAGGCTTTCCCCTTTCATAAGGGCGCTGGAGGCCGGCGCAAAACTGGCAACGTCAGCCGAGAGCCGTCGGGCGGCAATTTCGAAGCTGTTGCGGGTGCGGGTGCTGGTCTCAAAGAACAACGTTGCCACCAGCCGTCCCTGCAGGGCAGGTAGCCGGCGTGGTCCCTGGCTGGGGATGGCCCGGAAACGCTCAGCCAACTCGAGCACCAGCTCGAAATCCTGCTGCGTCAGCACAGCAAGATCCAGCAGATGTCGGTGACTCCAGTGGTTGTTCAGGGCTCCAGAAGCTTGGCGCTGCTCCAGCAATGTGCTGGATGGGGGCGTTGATCCCCCGGGGCGCGGCGGCTGACGCTGCGGCTGGCGCCCAGGTACCAGCGCCAGGCCAGTTCTTGCCCGCGGGAGATGCCGATCCGTTGGCCCTGGCGCAGGTCCAGGGCGCCGCTGGCCATGGCTGCCGCCAGCGCGGGTGGGCGTCCCATGAGCCATAGCCCTGCCGCGGAATCGGTGACCAACCGGCCATCAAAGGAGCGGTCAATGCCCAGGCAACGGCAGAGGAGTCCAGGCCCTGCTGCCCGCCGCTCGTGCGGCACGCCCAAAGGAAGATCCAACGCCCGCAGGAGAACACCACTGGCCCAATCGGGGCGATCCGTCACCACGTTGCAGCATTGATGCACACCATAGCTGGTGTAGATATAAAAATGCCCCGGCGCGCCAAAAAGGGTTTCGTTGCCGGGACTGCGGCGGTGGTGCCCATGGCAGGCAGGCTCGCTTTGGCAATAGGCTTCCGTTTCCACAATTACCCCCCAGCGCAACTGCCGACGGTGGCGGCGCACCAGCAGGCAGCCCACCAGATCAGGCGCCACGGCGGCAGCGGGGCGGTGCAACGTCTCCAGGGACAGAGCCGGCACGCCGCCATGGGTACTACTGTCTGTAGCCCCGGTTGGCGAAATGGGCAGAGGCGGCCAGACTGGCTCTGCTGTCGTTTGTTCCATGGACGCTTCCGTACCTGATTTCAGCCGCCTGTTGTTGCTGGCCTCCATCCTCTTCGTGGCCACGGCCCTCTATTTCGGAACCCGGGGAGGGTTCTACGACAGTGACGACTATCATGGCAACGGCTCGGCCCACTGACCAGCACCATCAGGGGGTCTCACCGAACCCATCGGGGCTGCCCTGGCTGATCTGCTCCTCCACGGGGCAATCTTCAGCGGTGAGTAGATCCTCAGCTGTGCCGTTGCGGGACACGCTGGACAGACGACTCATCACCGAGCCCACGGAATTCAACCGCACCATTTCCTGCCAGGCCTGCAGCTCACCGTCCTCATCGGTTTCGTAGCGCAGGGTCACCACCCCGCCACTGACTTCTACAACCTCGGCTTGCTCAATCCAACGCTGCTGGTCGGAGAGAAACACCCATACGGGACGCCCGTCACACTGGGCCTCATAGAGCTTGCGGTCGAACATGGGACTCCCATTAATCACCCGGTCGCCAACCGCCTGCCGGTGATTGGAGACAATCTAGGGCCATAGCACTTCCAACGAGACGGTGTCTGCAACGAGAATTACCCCTGAACCCCGGGATTGGCGACTTCAGCTTTGGACCTGGCCGGAGGTGGAGCGCTATTTGGAGTACGACAAGGGCGTGATCCTGCCCCTGGGCTCCACCGAGCAGCACGGCCCCACGGGCGCCATCGGGACCGATGCCCTCACGGCCGATGCCGTGGCCCAGGTCGTGGCGGAGCGAAGTCATGTTCTGGTGGCCCCTCCCCAGGCGTTTGGTATGGCTGAGCATCACCTGGGATTTCCCGGCACCATCAGCCTTCAGCCCAGCACCCTTCTGGCCCTGTTGCGGGATATGGTGGTTTCCCTGGCGCGCCATGGCTTCGAGCGGATTTACGTGATCAACGGTCATGGGGGCAACATGGCCACTGCTCGTGCCGCATTTATCGAGGCCTACGACCGTGCAGCCAGCCTGGGGCTAGCCAGTGCGCCACGGCTGCGCTGCAAGCTGGCCAACTGGTTTCTGGCGCCAGCGGTCATGGCTCATGCCCGTCAACTCTATGGTGCGCGGGAAGGCCAGCACGCCACCCCCAGCGAGATTGCCCTGACGCTCCATCTCTATCCCGACCTGGCCCGGAAACTCGAGCCCCTGCCCGAACCTGCACCCGTTGGCCCCATCCACGGGTGGGAGGACTTTCGTTGCCGCTATCCCGACGGACGAATGGGCTCCGATCCTTCCCTGGCCACAGCGGCGGCGGGGCAGGAATTTCTGGAGCGAGCCGCTACGGCCTTGTGTGAGGATCTTCAGCGCTTCCTGCAGGCCCCTTGAAGTATCGAGGGCTTATGGTGCAGGCCGTTGTGACGATGCCATGGACCGGATTGATCGGGACGATGTGCGCCACGTGGCCCGTCTGGCCCGTCTGGCCTTGCCGGAGGAGCACGTTGCAACCATCACCGGCCAACTGGAGTCCATCCTGGACTACGTATCCCACTTGCAGTCCATTGACACCACTGGCGTACCGCCCACCACGCGTGCGGTAGAGGTGGTGAACGTGACGCGAGCGGATCAGGTGAACCCTGCAACCGTACGGGAAGACCTGCTCGATCAAGCGCCCCAGCGTGAGGGCGCCCTGCTGGTGGTGCCCCGCATCCTGGCGGAATAGGGGAGGACGAAGTACAGACCTCCCGCAGGCTAGGACCGGCGCGGCAGGGGGGTCACAGCCGTGCGATGGAGAACGTGAAGCAACTGGCGACAGCCCCAGCGGCTGGGCACGATGCGCACCAGGTTACGCAGCCGGCTGCGGCTGCGCTTGTGGCTGCGGATGCCGAGAAATACGTCGTAGAGGAAATTCAGCAGGTCGCCGCACGATTCGTAAATACCCAGGCGCTGGGGTGAACCCTTCATATCCAGGAGGGGCTTCACAGCCTCGTAGGCGGGCTTGTAATGAAACCAGGGGATCGAAGGCCAGAGATGATGGACCAGATGGTAGTTCTGCCCCATGATCAACCAGTTCATGGTCTTGCCGGGGTAGATCCGGGCATTGCGCCAACGGTTGCGCTCGTGGAAGGGGCGATGGGGGAGATAGTCGAAAAACAACCCCAGGGTGACCCCCACCAGCAGTGCCGGGGCAAACCAGCAGTTGAACACGAACGACAAGAACCCCTGCTGGGCTGCCGTCACCACAACGACCAGGAAAATGCCGCGGGCAATTCCCCATTCCAACAGCTCGTAACGTCGCCAGAGCCGACGATGGAAGAAGAAGTACTCATGATAGAAGAAGCGCGGCGCAATGAGCCACAGGGGACCAAAGGTGGACACCGTGTGATCCGGGTCCTTCTCCGGGTCGTTCACATGGGCATGGTGTTCCAGGTGAACCCTCGTGAACACCGGATAGCTGAATCCCAGCAGCATGGCAGCCCCATGGCCCATGAAGGCATTCCAGAAGCGGTGTGGATGGGCAGCGCGATGACAGGCGTCATGGATGACGGTGCCTTGCATGTGGAGGGCCAGGAATCCCGTGGCCACCAGCAGGGGAAGAGGCCAGTTGCCCACGAACCATCCCCAGACGGTCAGTCCTGCCAACAGGTAGCCGCACAAGAACAGGCCCACCGTCGGATTCCATGGTTCTGGTGGTCCGAGGAAGTGCCGTGGCACGGAGCGACAGTGATCCGGCGCCGCGGCCACGGCAGCGGAGGAAGGCGCTTCTGTAGAGGCAGGGATCACTGAACCGGTCATCACCAGGGCTTACCCTTCGGGCTCATGGTCCCTGGGTCGTGCATGCCCGTCACTTTAGAGAAGGATTGGGCAGTTGCCGAAGGATTCTTCGCCTGACCGACAGGTGTGGCGTGACAGCTTGATCCGGAGCCTGCACCTAAAGTCTGCCTGGCTCTTCGCCAGCGCAGCCCATGGCCAACTTGAAGTTTCTGGCTCCCCATGGTCTTCATGGAGGCAATCTCCGTGGAGACCTGTCAGGGGGAGTCACCGCTGCCGTGGTCGCCCTGCCTCTGGCTCTGGCCTTCGGCAACGCTGCTCTGGGGGAAGGCGGCGCTGTCTATGGCCTCTACGGGGCTGTGGTGGTGGGGTTCTTTGCAGCCCTGTTCGGGGGCACGCCGTCCCAGGTGTCCGGTCCCACAGGACCCATGAGTGTGGCAGTGGCCGGTGTGGTGGCCACACTGGCGGAGTTGGGGGTCAACCAGGACATGGCAGCCGGTGAGCTGCTGCCCCTGGTGATGGCGGCTGTGGTGCTGGGGGGACTCTTCCAAATCCTTTTTGGCCTGTTGCGGCTGGGACGCTATGTGACCCTGGTGCCCTATTCCGTGGTCTCGGGTTTCATGTCCGGGATCGGGGTGATCATTCTGCTGCTGCAAGCGGGACCTTTCATGGGCATCAACACCAGGGGAGGGGTTGTGGACTCCCTCGCCCAACTGCACCAGCACTTCACCACAGGCGGTGGCCCCAACCTGGCGGCAACCGGCATTGGGGCGATGACCCTGGCCGTGGTCTTCCTGACCCCCAAACGCATTGCCCAGCTTCTGCCTTCGCCCCTGTTGGCCCTGTTGCTGATCACCCCCATCTCCTTGATCCGGGGTGAGAACGTGCCTCGGATCGGGTTGATTCCCGAAGGGGGCCTACACCTGACCCTGCCCGCTGTGGGGGACCACTGGGGCGCCCTGGTGCAGGCGGGCTTGATTCTGGCGGTTCTCGGCTCCATCGATTCCCTGCTTACCTCACTGGTGGCGGACAGCCTCACCCAAACCCAGCATCGGTCCGACCGTGAGCTCATCGGCCAGGGCATTGGCAACAGCCTGGCGGGCCTGTTCTCCGGCTTGCCAGGCGCTGGCGCCACCATGCGCACGGTCATCAACGTGAAATCCGGCGGCAAAACGCCCCTGTCCGGGATGATCCACTCCCTCACCCTTCTGCTGGTTCTCATGGGCGCCGGTCCCATGGCGTCCCAGATTCCCAACGCTCTGCTGGCAGGCATCCTGGCCAAGGTGGGCATCGACATCATTGACTGGAACTTTCTCTTCCGGGCGCACCGCATCTCCACCAAAACGGCAGGGGTCATGTACGGGGTGTTGCTGATGACGGTGTTCTGGGATCTGATCTGGGCGGTGCTGGTGGGGATCTTCGTGGCCAATCTCATGACGATGGAGAGCATCACGGCCTACCAGTTGGAGGGGATGGACGCTCAAGACCGCGGCGCCGTGGCCAACTCCGATCTGCCGGAGGACGAAAGGACGTTGCTGGATGCCTGTGGTGGTCACGTGATGGTGTTCCGCCTGAGTGGCCCCCTCAGCTTCGGGGCCGCTAAAGGCATTAGTGATCGGATGTCTCTGGTGCGTAATTACAAGGTCCTGATCCTGGACCTCTCCACCGTGGCCCGCCTCGGGGTGACGGCTGCACTGGCCATCGAGTCCATGCTCAATGCGGCGGCGGGCGACAAGCGTCATGTATTTCTGATTGCACCGGAGGGGCGGGTGCGGAGACGGCTTGAGCGTCTCAACCTCCAGGATCGCATCACTGGAGATCTGAGTATCAGCCGTAAGGCGGCCTTGCAGCGGGCTGTGGACCTGTGCCGTCCCTAAAAAAAAGGCAGCCCCCCCGGCTGCCTCGACGCACTTTCCACAAACCCATGCAACCGCTTCCCCGGTCCGGGTGTGGTTGCCGTTCATACGGAAACAAAACTTTTTGTGGGGAAGACGAAGGACGCGCGGGCTTGTCGTGGCTGGACTTCCGGTCGGCTTTGAGCAATCAAAACGGCCGCAACACCAACAGCCAGACCAAAACCGAAGACCCCCACCAAGGCCCCACTACCGTGGCCCACCCACCACAACCAATGCGTCCTGGCCTGACAAGCTGCCCGATAGGGGAACTTGACACGCTCTGCACCCTGCCTGGCCAGACGACAAGCCCTTCGACGTTCGGCCCAACTCAGAAAAAAGTACTCCGATCCTTGCAGGCGCTTGTCCGTAAACAGTTGGTGCAGCTTTTTCTCCCGCTCCCGCTCCCTGGACAGCTTCACAACCTGGTAGATCCTGTCCGGCTTGAGTTCATTCATGCGCCGCTGGATATCGGCGGTGATGCCAATCTTGGTCAGCCCCTGGCTGTTAACGATGTAAAGAAATCCCATGGGCGCTGATGGGCATATGCAGGAAGGGAAGTGCCCACCGCGGGACTTGAACCCGCACAACCGAAGTCACTGGTACCTAAAACCAGCGCGTCTACCAATTCCGCCAGGTGGGCACGTTTGCCGACACCCACAACTTAAAACAGGAAGCGGTGGGCTTCAGCAGCGTCCTTGAGCAAATCTGCCAGAATCCATGGTGTAGTCGTGGCGGATGATGGCTCCCGGACACCCTGAACATGATCTTCTGGGGGTTGTCTCCCTTACGCTGCCGGAAGCGTGGCAGCACGCGCTGAATCACTTGCTGAACACGGTCCTGGCCTTCTCCGGGCTGTCCCTTGTGCTGGGCTACGGGGCTCTGGCCCTGGCCCTGCCCCTGCTGCTGCTGCCCACTGCCTTCCCGGAACTTTCCCGTCCCCGCGATGGGTTGTGGTCTCTGGTGCTGGCGGCTCTCGCACCCTTGCTGCTGCTGAATCGCTTGCCTGTCTTCAGCAGCGCCGGCTTCGGTGAGCTGATTGCCACAGTGTTGATGGCGCGTCTTGCCGCCGAGGTGGGGCAAGGGCGCTGGGGGGCACTCACCCCGGATCAGAGAGTGGCGCTGCGCCACCTGCCCCGATGGCGTCGCGCTGGAACCGATTTGATCGCTGCTGTTGTACAGGCGGCAACGGTCGCCTGGAGTGCTACTACACGGACGGCACGGACGGCCTGGAGTGCAGTGTCAGGCCCAAAAGACCCTGTTGTACAGCACCAACCCGGGCCAGCCGCCCGGCAACCTGCCCACAACCCTGCTCGTCAACACAAACAGTGGATCCGTCCCGACCCGTCGGACGGGACACAGGTGAATCAGGATCAAGATGGTGAGACCAGCCCCGAGATCCCGGATGAGATCCCTGGAACGGGGGCTGGTGCGAGTCCGGCGCCTGGTCATGCCTCCGACGCTGAACCCGACCGACCGGTTGCTGACGGTGATGGCGATCAGGGGAGCGGGAGTGCTCAAGCCGGCGTGGAGGACACAGGTATCGGTGCAGAGAGGGAAACCACACCGAAGCAGGAGCATCCAGACAGGCCAACCGTTGCTGAGCCGGTGGCGGAGATGGTGGACGACACCCCTGAAGAACATGGCGCTACCGAGCCTGCAGAAAGCGCCCAGCCCGCTCAACCGCCTGACGGTGGAGACGGTGATCCTGGTGATGCCAAGGGCGCCGATGGAGCGCCGGAGGTTGTTGAGAGTTGTGCCGATCCCCTGGAGACAGAATCGTTCGAGGGGTTTGCAGCCACTGTTGTTGAGCGGGGGCCGGAGTCCGGGGATCGTGCTGCCGAGCCTTCCGAGGCAGGCGCCCAGCCCGCTCAGCCGCTTGATGAAACGGGCAACCCGGAGGCCGGCGAAGCCGATGCATCCGTCCAGGATGCAGAGAACAGCACACCCATAGACATCGGGCCGGATAACAATCCGGGGTATGTGGCTGCTACCGGAGCGAGCCGGGAGACGACTGGCGCTTCAGGGGCTGAAGCCGAGTCGGCACAACCGTCTCGGCAAGATTGGGTGGATGCGGATGCGGTGCTCCACAACTTTGATGAAGTGGACGAGGTAGTGCGGGACTCCAACTCGCCGACCAACTGATCCGGGGAGGCAAGCCTTGCCACCTTGCCACAAGGGCAAGGGAAGCGGGAAGATTGTCAGGATCCGAACCCGCCCCTCGCCGTGGAGAGTGACAGCTACCGAAGCACCATCAACCTTCCGAAGACCGGCTTCGGGATGCGGGCCAATGCCGTGGAGCGAGAGCCCCAACTCCAGCGGTTCTGGGCTGAGCACAAGGTGTATGAGCGACTGAGCCGGAGCAACCCCGGCGAGCCCTTCGTGCTCCACGATGGTCCGCCCTATGCCAACGGGGCACTGCATATGGGTCATGCCCTTAACAAGGTGCTCAAGGACATCATCAACAAATACAAGCTGTTAAAGGGGCGCAAGGTGCGCTTTGTGCCGGGTTGGGATTGCCATGGCCTGCCGATCGAACTGAAGGTTTTGCAAGAACTGACACTGGAGCAGCGGCAGCAACTCACCCCCATCAAGCTCCGCAAAAAAGCAGCGGCCTATGCCCGCAAGCAAATGGAGAGTCAGCGGCAGGGCTTTCGCCGGTGGGGCGTCTGGGGTGACTGGGACAACCCCTATCTCACCCTTCAGAAGGAGTATGAAGCCGCGCAGATCGAGGTCTTTGGCCGCATGGTGCTGGCTGGCCACGTCTACCGCGGCCTGAAACCGGTGCATTGGAGTCCCAGTTCCCAAACGGCTTTGGCGGAAGCGGAACTGGAGTATCCCGAAGGTCACATCAGCACCAGCGTCTATGGGGCCTTCCCCGTGCAGACCGTACCCGATGCCCTGGACCCGCATCCGGATGGGGCAGCCCGGGAGCTCCACTTGGCCGTCTGGACCACCACCCCCTGGACCTTGCCAGCCAACGTGGCGGTGGCGGTGAATCCTCAACTGGATTATGCCGTCGTCACCACAGCGGACGGGCGGCGTCTGGTGGTGGCCTGTGGGCGGTGTGCAGCCCTGAGCCAGGTACTGGATCAGCCCCTGGAGGTTCTCCGCACCGTGCCGGGGACCGCGTTGGAGGGAATTGACTATCGCCACCCCCTGTTGGAGCGCCACGGCCGTGTGGTGTTGGGGGGCGATATGGTCACCGCCGACTCCGGCACCGGTTTGGTGCATATTGCCCCAGGGCACGGGGCGGAAGACTTTGCCATTGGCCGGCGCTACAATCTGCCCACCCTCTGTCCGGTGGATGGTGCGGGGCAATTTACCGCCGAGGCTGGCCCCTTTGCCGGGCTCAACGTGCTGGAGGACGCCAACCCTGCCATCGTTGCCGCCCTCAAGGACCAGGGCGCCCTGCTGGCCTCTGTGCCCTATACCCACCGCTACCCCTATGACTGGCGCACGAAAAAACCCACCATCTTCCGGGCCACGGAACAATGGTTTGCCTCGTTGACAGGATTTCGGGAGGCGGCCCTGGCAGCCATTGATCAGGTCACATGGCTTCCCGTCTCCGGCCGGAACCGCATTGAGGCCATGGTGCGGGAACGGGGGGACTGGTGCATTTCCCGGCAACGGGCCTGGGGTGTGCCCATTCCGGTGTTCTATGCCCGCAGTGGAGATGAGGTGCTGCTCAATGCAGACACCATTGCCCATGTGCAGAAGCTGTTCGCCACCCACGGCAGTGACGCTTGGTGGACAATGAGCGAGGCGGAACTCTTGCCACCTGCCTATGCCCCGGAGGCCGAGCGCTGGCGCAAGGGTACCGACACCATGGATGTGTGGTTTGATTCTGGTTCCAGTTGGGCGGCGGTGGCGGCTGGCCGTGCGGAGCTTACGTATCCGGCCCATATCTACCTGGAGGGCTCGGATCAGCATCGGGGTTGGTTTCAATCGTCCCTGCTTACCTCTGTTGCAGTACACGGCCATGCCCCCTACCGCTGTGTGCTCACCCATGGATTTACCCTGGATGAACAGGGCCGCAAGATGAGTAAGTCTCTCGGCAATGTTGTGGATCCCGCAGTCGTTATTGCTGGTGGTAAGAATAAGAAAACTGAACCGGCCTATGGGGCTGACGTGTTGCGGCTCTGGGTCAGCTCCGTGGACTATTCCTCCGATGTTACCATTGGCTCCGGCATCCTGCGGCAACTGGCGGATGTGTATCGCAAAGTGCGCAACACCTGCCGCTATATGCTCGGCAATCTTTATGACTTCCAACCCGAGAGTAACGGCGTTCCCTTCGAGAAGCTGGCATGGCTGGATCGTTGGCTGCTTCATCGCACGGGAGAGGTTCTCCAGGACGCAACCAGGGCATTTGAAGAATATGAATTTTATCGTTTCTTCCAGATTCTTCAGAACTTTTGTGTCGTTGATCTTTCTAATTTTTACCTGGATATTGTCAAGGACAGGTTATATATTAGTGCTCCCCAGGACGAGTCACGGCGCCAGTGCCAAACGGTGCTGGCTATTGTGGTGGAGCACTTGGCGGGCATGATGGCCCCTGTGCTCTGCCACATGGCTGAGGACATCTGGCAGAACCTCCCCTATCCTGTCCGGGAAACCTCCGTATTTGAGCGGGGTTGGCCCCAAGCCTCCTCCGATTGGCGCCATGACCGGTTGGCGGCAGTTGTGCAGCAGTTGCGCCGCCTTCGCGCCAGCGTCAACCGTCAGCTCCAGGCCAGCCAGGCTGCGGGCCACATCGGCGCCTCCCTGGAGGCACAAGTCCGCCTGCACGTTCAGGATCCGGACATTCAAAGGGCCGTCACCTGGTTTCAGGACCACGGCTCCAGTGCGGAGGACCTGGTGAAAGACTGGCTCCTGGTCTCTCAACTGCGCCTCGGCGGCGATCCTTTGTCTCAACCCGTGGCGGAATCCCGGGAGGATGGCCTCCACATTCAGGTGGCCAAGGCGGATGGTCAAAAATGTTGCCGTTGCTGGCACTACACCACGGATCAGGGGCAGGCATCAGACGACGATTCCCACATCTGTGGTCGCTGCGCAGACGTTCTCAAGCGTGCCGCAACCGCCGTGTGACGACCCCTCAAACTGATTGTGCTGGATCCCCTCCTTCCCATGGCAATACCGAGCAACATCAACGCGGACCATGCAGGGCGCACCGGTTCCGTGGAACGGGTGACCAAGGAAACCCGGGTGCGGCTGCGCCTGAACCTGGACGGAACGGGCTGTGGTCAGGTGGAGACCACCATCCCTTTTCTGGACCACATGCTCATGCAACTGGTGAGCCATGGCCTCTTTGATCTTCAGGTGCAGGCCCATGGAGACACCGAGATTGACGATCACCACACCAATGAAGACGTGGGCATCAGCCTGGGGCAGGCTTTGGGGCAGGCTTTGGGGGATCGCCGCGGAATTCATCGCTTCGGGCATTTCCTGGCCCCATTGGATGAGGCTCTGGTGCAGGTGGCGCTGGACTGCTCCGGTCGGCCCCATCTGGAGTTTGATCTGCAACTGCGCGCCGAGCGCATTGGCCGCTACGACACCCAACTTGTGCGGGAATTTTTTGTGGCCGTGGTCAATAACAGTGGCCTCACCCTGCACATCCGCCAGCTCCATGGCCGCAACGACCACCACGTTGTGGAGGCCTGCTTCAAAGCCTTTGCCCGGGCGTTGCGCATGGCCACGGAAGTGGACCCACGCCGCTCCGGCCAGGTGCCCAGCTCCAAGGGTGTGCTGGAACAGGCGGGGGGTGGTTGAGGGGGCTGGTGCTGCCCAACCACATGGAACCCGTTGCTACCAAACGACTGGGAGCGGTCGGTGGCCTTGCCCGGCCATCGGTTGTGCGCTGCGCGCTTCCTGACTATGCCACAGGTAAGGCTGGTGGTCCATAGCCGTCCCCCGTTCTCTCCCATTAGTGTGTCAGCAAGAGACGATCAGTTACAATTTCTTGCTCCAGTGTCTGCCCACCCATTTGGAAACGCTTGAGCATCGAGCGACCACAGTTTATAGCCACTTCACGAGCAAACAGCCCAGATGGTATATCGTAGTTGCAGTTCGTGCATCCAGACTTCTTGGAGGCATCGAGGCTCAAGGCTACAAACACTCCCCGCCGCTTTGCCGCCTCAATCCTGCGGAACATCTCATCGGGTGAAAACCCTTGAGCCCCGTAAAGGATCGCCTGGCTATGGTTGTAGGGAGGGTCACAGTACACAACATCTCCCTCTCTTGCACGGTCCAAGGACTCTTCATATTCTCGATGATAGAATCGGGCTCCGCGAATCCTTTCCGACCATGCATCCACCCGGAAACTGAAAGATCTGTAGTGGATTGGTTGGTGGACCCCGCACGGGGTTGACATATAGCCGTCTACTTTGCGGAAGCGGACAACACCACCGTAGGCTGCACGCACCAGGAACAGAAAGTCCGCAGCGTTTGCCCTCTCATTATAACGCGCTTTAATCTGCTCATATTTCTCTACCCTATCACCCTGCTGGGACTCCAGCCAACGGCTACGATACCAGTCCTTGACCACTTCGGGATTGCTTCGGAGCATCTGCCAGATGTCGATGAGCGGCTTGAAGCTGTCGGACGCCTCGGCACGTCCAGGTGCTAGCACGCCAAGCACAGCGCCAGAGCCAAGAAATGGCTCATGGTACATCCGGAATCGGCGAGGAAAGAACGAGATGATGGCACATGCAAAGCGCTGCTTGTTCCCAAACCATTTCAGGAGCTGCGAATTGAACGGTACAACTCCATCAGTCGTGTTCTCTTCAGTTGCGAGGATCGTCTCGCTGAGGCTCAAAGGTAGCTGCATGGCACCCTCTTGATGGTTGAATGGTACAAGAGTACCATAAACTGGCAATTCTATCCTGGGATACTCGGGTGCAGAGTGGAGGGGAGGCAGACGGACAGTGCCAAGCATGTAGGCTTGATGGTCAGCGGTCCCAGCCTGAACAGGTGTTGCCGCCACATTCCACATGCTCGAACTGCTCAATGTCTCCCTGGTTCGCCTTGCCTGGTAAGTTGGAGAACCAGATTAGACCTATACTCACGAAGCCAAATGAGAAATTTCTCAAGAAGCCGAAAGCATTCCGGGAGAGCGTGCGGTCTATCAGTCAGGCTGTTGGATACAGCAAGGACGGGAAGATCATCGCACCCAAGGTGCGGCAAATAACCGAGTTTGCGCAGAACCTTGAAGACTATTTCGAGGAACGTGCTCGCATTCCAAGCAACAGGGTTGAGTCAAGGCTGATGTGCGCCAATCAGGCAGAGGCCGTATTCGATGATATCCGGCAGAAGTCGGATCACCAGTGCCCGATCCCCATGAATAAGCAGAAGGGCTGCCTTGCAATTATGATCCCAGGAAACTGACGACGATCACCCGCGACAGAACTCCACTCAGAACAATGGCGCGAAGAGTTGACGGTGCCTTCCCATCTGCAGTTGATCCAATTGCCGTCTGGGAAATTAAGGAGTACTATTACACGACGTCGTTCGGGAGCCGTATCGCTGACGGGGTCTATGAAACACTCCTGGATGGAATGGAGATTGAAGAGTTGCGGGAGCACGAGGACATCAGCGTTAAACACTACCTGATGGTTGATGGATACCGCGCTTGGTGGGAGGATGGTAAGTCGTACCTGTGCCGAATATTCGACATGCTTCACATGGTGTATGTCGATGAGGTTCTGTTCGGCCGTGAGGTGGTCGAAGAGATGCCTCGCATTGTCCGTGAACGGGTCGCAGCTTACCGTGAAAAGGAGTAGTCTAGTGAAGTGTCCTGGAGAAGAGTTCTACAGGATAGGGAAGCACATCCCTGGAAGGAGAAGGCCCGTGCCCATTGGTCGTTCCCTAATCCCCATTCATCTCAATGAGAAAGAGATGATGACCAGCGGGTGGTCCAGGTGAGCAAAACTGCGTTACAGAGTCTGCCAGCCAACGCCACCCATTGGAGCGTCCGTGCCCCTTTGTGTGGGTGGCTATCGCCGAATCTATCCTGGCGAAGATTGAAACGCTGGACGATTTTCGGCAGCGGGAATGGTGTGAACGTGTCAAAGACCATCTGCGAGCCAGAGTCGAACAGGCTTTCCACATCATGCAACACAGTCTGGCTTTGACAAGGCCCGGCTACGGGGTATGGGGAAGAATGACAGCAAGGTGCTGATTCTCTCAGCCGTGACCAACCTCTGCATCCTGAGGAATCAAGTGTTATCGATGCAGGTGGCATAGAATCAGTATGTCCAAATACCGAATCCAGCTATCAATAGAACTCCAATAAGCAATTGGAGAGTGTATGAAGGTCCCCAAGAGGCTGTTTTACACTGATTCGGAGCTGTCAGCCTGAACATAGACCGAATCAGGCTCCCCGGCTACTGTAACGACCCATTTCACAGACTTTCCCTCCGAAAAAGCGGAGAGAAAGTAGCAAGTCAAGAGAAAGAAAAATCGAAGGCAATCCCTGGCATATCGAGAAGAGCGTTACCGACCTTGCAAGGTGAACATGAGGACACAGCAGAACACGCCTTTGTCGATAAGGTCCGGTTTTCCAACCCGATTCAGAGGTTTCTTGAGCTTCGGTACTCTGACTCTGCCACGTAAGCCCCATTGGGAGACACCTGCTTCGGCAGGCGAGGCGGATGAACCAGGACAACCACCTCTCCAACTACGACTACACCCTTCCGGAAGAAGCCATCGCCCAGGCGCCGGCGGAGCCGCGCCACAGTGCGCGACTGCTCTGCGTGGAACCTGGCGCCGGCTGGAAAGACGCCACCATGGCCCAGTGGCCTGCCTTGCTGCGAGCTGGTGATCTGCTGATTCTGAACGACACCCGTGTGCTCAAGGCCCGCCTCAAGGCCCGTCGGGCCAGTGGTGGCCTGGTGGAACTCCTGGTGTTGGAGCCACACCGGGACGACACGTGGCTGGGCTTGGTGAAGCCCGGTCAGCGGGTTCGTCCAGGAGAGTGGTTGCAGATCCAGCCTCCCCCGGGGCAGCTACCCGTGGCGGTGCAGGTTCTGGGTCGGCACGGTGACGGTGGGGCCCGTCTCCTGCGATTTGCCACCCCGGAACTGGAGGCCATGGAGCAATTCCTGAACACCTACGGAGAGCTTCCCTTACCGCCCTACATTCACGCCGCCTGCCAGGACGAACAGCGCTACCAAACCACCTATGCGCGCCGTCCCGGTGCCGTGGCGGCGCCGACGGCAGGCCTGCACCTGAGCAGGGAGTTGCTGCAGCGGCTGAACGTAGCCGGTGTGGCCAGTGCAACCGTCACCCTCCATGTGGGTCTCGGCACCTTCCAGCCCCTCCAGACAGAAGACCTGGGCCAGGTTCGACTTCACGGCGAACGGGTGGAGATCAGCCCTGCCACGGTGAGCGCCGTGCAGCGGACCCAGGCACAGGGAGGGCGCGTGCTGGCGGTGGGCACCACCAGTTGCCGCGCCCTGGAAGGGGTTGCCGCGCTCCATGGTGGCCAACTCCAGCCCTACAGCGGCACAGTGGAGCTTTGCATCCGCCCGGGCTTTCGCTTCCAGGTGATGGATGGCTTACTGACCAACTTCCATCTTCCCCGTTCCAGCCTCTTGCTGCTGGTGAGTGCCCTCATTGGCCGCCAACGCCTGTTGACGCTGTACCAGGAAGCCCTGACCCGGGATTACCGCTTCTATTCTTTCGGGGACGCCATGTGGATTCCCCCCGAGGGTGTACTCGGCAGCGCCCGACCGCAGGGGTTCAGTCCGCCACCTTGAGCAATTCCACGTCAAACACCAGCGTGGC
>MWLD01000017.1 GCA_002018045.1 Candidatus Synechococcus spongiarum LMB bulk15M | reverse complement strand
AGCGGCGGAGCACGCTCTTCAGCTTGACGTAGAACTCCAGTTCTGAGGACACAACTACGACTACTTTCAATGATCCCAACGGTTGGGTGTGAAAATGCCAAAGCCTGAAACTCCTATGAACACCGGCATGAGACGGGTTTGAGACTGACTTGCCTTGAGGAGACAAATGCCAAATGTAATTGCCGATTTCCCCTGGCGGCGGATCCAGGACGATCACCGGCTTCAACAACCCGATCCCCATGCGCCCTCCCCAATCCAGAAGTTGTAGTAGTAGAGCGAACGGAACCAAATAACGATATCGAACAATCACGACCCACATCACTAGCGAGAGCAAAAGTTGCACTAGTCTCCACTGTCCAAAAATGGCGATAATATTTTCGCCACCATCCACTGAAGTATCCAGACCAGCGATGGACGACGCCCCACCGTCAGGCAAGAACATGTGTGCAAGACTTCGCGCTGTCGTGACGACAGTCAACGCTACCAGAAACCAGAGCGACCGAGACGACCCTCGGTAGGTAGAATCTGGTTCCGGGAGTAGTTTTGTAAGATCACGCATTGTAAGTCACGCACAAAATCAATACCGATAGTGCTCAGACTTGAACGGGCCAGTGATGGACACGCCGATATATTCCGCCTGCTCAGGGGTAAGCTGGGTTAGCCGGGCGCCAATGCGCTCCAGGTGCAAGCGGGCCACCATCTCGTCCAACGTTCTGGGCAGCAGATGTACTTGTTTGCCATAACGCTCACTATCGCGGAACAGCTCGATCTGAGCCAGAACCTGGTTGGTGAACGAGTTGGACATCACAAAACTGGGATGCCCTGTGGCACAGCCCAGGTTCACCAATCGTCCCTTTGCCAGTAGAATAATACGCTTGCCATTTGGAAAGATCACGTGATCAACCTGGGATTTGATGTTTTCCCATTTCAGATCAGCCAGGGAAGCCACGTCGATTTCGTTGTCAAAGTGGCCGATATTGCAGACGATTGTCTCATTTTTGAGTCGCTCCATGTGGGCGCGGGTGAGGACGTTGATGTTGCCCGTTGCCGTGACAACGATATCGACCGTATCACACACATCCTCCACACGGACAACCCGGTAACCCTCCATGGCGGCCTGGAGAGCGCAAATGGGGTCCACCTCGGCGATCATCACCGTGGCGCCCAGTCCCCGCAGGGATTGGGCTGACCCCTTGCCCACGTCGCCATAACCGATCACCAGCACGATTTTGCCTGCGATCATCACGTCTGTGGCCCGTTTGATGCCATCCACAAGTGATTCTCGACAGCCATAAAGGTTATCGAATTTGCTCTTGGTGACAGAGTCGTTGACGTTGATGGCAGGGAACGGGAGTGCGCCTCTCTTCTGGAGGCGATAGAGACGGGCCACACCGGTGGTGGTCTCCTCGGTCACCCCGCGAATGTTACCGGCAATCCGCCCATAGAAGCCGGGATCCTTCTCCAGGCGCTGACGGACGGCGGCAAACAGAACCTGCTCTTCGGCATTGCCGGGGTTGTTCAACACGGTCGGATCCTCCGCAGCCCGACAACCCAACAGGATCAAGCCGGTGGCATCGCCGCCGTCGTCAAGGATCATGTTGGGGGTACCCCCGTCTTGCCACTCCATGATCCGGTGGGTGAACGACCAGTACTCCTCCAGGGATTCCCCCTTGAAGGCAAAGACAGGGATACCTTGAGCAGCCATGGCTGCCGCTGCATGATCCTGGGTGGAGAAGATATTGCAGGATGCCCAGCGCACCTCGGCCCCCAGGGCAATCAGAGTTTCGATCAGAACAGCGGTCTGGATCGTCATGTGCAGGCTGCCGCAGACGCGGGCGCCCCGCAGCGGCTGCTCAGCGCCATAGCGACGCCGCAACGCCATCAGGCCGGGCATCTCCGTTTCGGCAATGCGGATCTCTTTGCGACCCCAGTCCGCCAGATTGATATCAGCCACCACATAGGGTGAGGACACGGTCTCTACGGCAGGGGTTGGCGTTGGGGTGGAAGCAAGCATGGGGGCACGTCAGTGGCTTGGAACCGAGAGAGCAAGGGCTCAACTCCGGAAAATCCACGCTAGCCGGATGGGCAACGCCATCGCGCTTGACCGTTGGCCTCGTCCTTCGGGTTTCAAACTGGTGGAGAGACACAAGCAAGCGTGAACCCGACTCCCCTCCCCGATGCCCAGGCCACGGAAGCCTATGGGTACCGTCTTGCCGGGACACTGTTGGCCTCTGGCGAAACAGGCGGGGTGGTTGTGTTGTTACAAGGTCCGCTAGGTGCAGGCAAAACCTGCCTGGTGGGTGGGCTTGCCCAGGCCCTGGCCATTGGGGAACCCATCACCAGCCCCACCTTTGCCCTGGCCCAGCACTATCGGGGGCAGTGGCGCAATCAACCACGGACGCTGGTCCATCTGGATCTTTACCGCCTGGAGCAACCGGGCGCCGCTGATCAGTTCTTCTGGGAGGAGGAAGAGTCGGCCCACGAGCAGGGGGCACTGCTGGCGGTGGAATGGCCGGAACGCCTGAGCCAGTTGCCCCCGGACGCCTGGCATCTTCGGTTGTACATGGCCGCTCAGGGGCGGTTGGCCGTGTTGCACAGCCCCCGGGGCTACCTGCAAAGCGGGTCCATGGAGACTTCTCCCAGATAGGGGCTGCGTTGGGTCACAGCAGGTCCTCCTGACGCAACACCGGCTCAATAGATGCCGCCGTCCACTTGCAACACCTGGCCCGTGATGTAGGCGGCAGCGGGGTCGGCGGCCAGAAAGCGTACAGCCCCGGCCACGTGCTCGGGTTGTCCGAAGCACCCCATGGGGATCGCCTTGAGCAGGGCATCGCTTTCCAGGCCCCTGGTCATGTCCGTGGCGATGAAACCGGGGGCGACAGCGTTGACTGTGACGCCGCGGCTGGCCAGCTCCCTGGCACTGGTGCGGGTCAGACCAATAACGCCAGCCTTGGCCGCACCGTAGTTGGCTTGTCCCGGATTTCCCATCAGCCCCACCACGGAGGTGACGTTCACAATGCGGCCCCGTTTTTGTTTGAGCATGGGTCGCGTCACTGCGCGGGTGCAATAGAAGACACCTGAAAGATTCAGATCGATCACCGTCTGCCAATCCGCTGTTTTCATGCGCATCAACAAACCGTCACGGGTAATCCCCGCATTGTTGACCAGCACGTGAAGGCTGCCGCTACGCTCCAACGCCGTCTTGATCAAGCCGTCCGCTTCTGTCTCCTTGCTCACATCCGCCTGCAGGGCATAGGCCCGTCCACCCCGTTCTTCGATGGAGGCCACCACCGCGGCTGCGGCTTCCGGGGAGCGGGCATAGTTGACCACCACCTCCGCCCCGGCGGCAGCCAACTCTATGGCTACGGCCCGGCCAATCCCACGGCTGGCGCCCGTCACAAGCGCTGTGCAATCCGTGAGCAGTTGATGGGCCATGGCGGTGGTGGAGAAGAGGCTTCAGTTTAAGGGAGCCATGGCTGCGAATCAGTCGGCGGCATGGGTCGAGACCCATTCCACCAGCGTGCGTACCCCGTAGCCGGTGGCGCCGGCGGGATTGTCCCCGTGGCCCTTATCGGACCAGACCGTTCCGGCAATGTCCAGGTGGGCCCAGGCCACACCTGGGCTGATAAACTCCTTGAGGAAGAGGGCAGCCGTGATGGCGCCACCGGCACGGGGACCGGTATTTTTCAAATCCGCAAAGGGACTTTTCATGCGCTCCATGTAAGACGCCGGCAGCGGCATTCGCCAGAGACCTTCCCCTGAACATCGGGCAGCTTTCAGGAGGTCCGTCGCCAAGCCATCATCCGGACTCCATAGACCGGCCAGCTCATCCCCCAGGGAAATCAGACAAGCACCGGTCAGCGTCGCCAGATCCACTACGGCGTCCGGTTTCAGGTTACACGCATAGACCAGGGCATCCGCCAGCGTCAGACGTCCCTCCGCGTCCGTATTGTTCACCTCGATGGTGACACCGTTGCTTGCGGTAACGATGTCGCCGGGGTGAAGACCGTCGCCGCTAATCATGTTTTCACAGGTTGCACTGATAAAATGCACCTCGATCCCCTTGGGCCGTAGCTGGCCAATGGCGCGTGCCGCTCCCAGGACAGCTCCGCAGCCGCCCATGTCGTATTTCATCATTTCAATCTGGGCGGCGCCCACTTTCAAGTTATAGCCTCCCGAATCAAAGGTGAGACCCTTCCCCACCAGCGCCAGGCGCCGCTTCACCGGGTCGTCCGAACGGTAGGTGAGGTGCAGAAACTTGGGGGGTAACGCCGAGGCCTGAGCCACACCCAGATAGGACCCCATGCCCAGACGTTCGCAGTCCTGTCGCTCAAGGATTCTTAGCGCCAAGCCATGATCTTCCGCCAACTGTTGGGCGGTGGCGGCCAAAGACAAGGGGGTAACCACGTTCGGTGGAGCCGCCACCAGCTCCCTGGCCAACTCCACCCCGGCACAGATGGCCTCGGCCCGCGCCAACACCGCAGCCTGGGCGCCTGGGCAGATCATCCGCACGTCGTCCAGGGTGGTGGTGTCGTTCTTGTCACCGGCCTTGTCACCGTTCTTACCTTTTCCCTTGAAGCGCAAATCCTGAAACACGGCCAACCGCACCGCCATGGCCTGCTGTTGCAACGACGCAGTTGGCTCCAGCGCCGCCAGGGGAAGGTCCAGCACCAACGTCTTGACGGATTGATCCCGGGCAACCCGCGCCGCCCGAACCGCAGCTTTTTGTACCCCTTGCAACGTGTGGCCGGATCGTTCCCCCAGCCCCAGGAGCAGCAGAGTTTGCGGAGTCTCAGCGAGGGGATGGAGGACCAGCGCCTCCCCGGCATCGGCTTTGAACTTCCGCTGGCTGACCAGGTGGGCCAGCGAGAAGCCAAGGCGTTTGTTCAGCCCTGTCAAACCGGCATCCAACTCGTCACTGAAGAGACCCACCGCCAGGGCTGCTTCCCCCGGCAAGGGAGCGTCCGCAGGGATGAGATGCAACTCCATCATGACGTCCAGCTTGAGAAAGTCGATTTGCCAGGTTAGCAAATGGCATGAACAACCCGTCTCACTCCGCCAGCGCGGTAAACGGTGTCCGCCAGCGACCCTGCATTTCCCGATTGAACGGGGGCTGCCAGTAGTGGATCAGCCGCGTCTCCTGGGCGCGGCGTGCTGTCTGTCGTGATGGGGCGTCACACCAGAACCGCACCGAGACGGCTGCTGCAAGTTCCACCGTCCGGAGCGTCTGCAGGTAGCTGGCCAGGTAGGCCTTACAGTCGTGGCCGCCTTTCCAGCGCCGCGCTGCCTCACCGGTTTCACCCAGGTACAACAACAGGGGATGGGGCAGGTGGGAGGCGTCGTCAATCACGAAATAATGAGCAGCCCCCTGGTTGGCGGGCTCCGGCCAGCGCCAGAAGCTCAGTGGCTGGGGAAGCAGCCGGAACGGGTCGATGCCGTAGGGGAGCAGGCAGTCCTGTGCAGTGGCAAACAACTCCCCCTGTTGACCACTTTCCCCAAAGCGGGCGGCCTTCTGGTGGCTGGCCACTCGCGCTTGCCAGTGTTGGAGTTGATCCCGGCGCAGGTGCAGGTGACCACCCGTCAGACGGCTGTCGTCTCCTGTGGGGAACAGATCCGGCTGGATCACGTCTCGGCTGAGAAGAGAGGAGCGGACGAGTCCCGTTTGCATCCTCGTCCGGGAAGGTGCGGCGAGACCGGACCACGGCCACAGTGGAGACGCCCCACCAAGGCCGCCATCACCGGATCCGGGAGCTGCAAACGGTTTTGCAGGTCCACCAGACTGCAAAATCTTCCCCCTCGCTGGCGCTCCCGCAGCAGCAAGGCCACCCGGTCCACGTCCAGGCCAGGCAAACCGGACAACTGGCGTCCATTGGCCCCGTTCACATCAACCAACGGCGGCAGACACGGGGGATACCCACGGGAGTGGAACACCAGAACAGGCTGCCAGAGCTTCAGCAAGGTTGGAGATATCCCCAGCCGTTGCTCCATTTCCGATACATCACCGATGTGCGTACCCTGGCGTTGCAGTTCCAGCAGTTGGTGAATCCATTGCCAACGCATACCCGGCAGCCGTCGCCATTGGGACGCAGGGGCGCAGTTCACGTCCAACTGGACCCCCAGTCGGGCAGCCCGTTGCACGCTGGTCCCATCCGGTAAGGGCAACCATGGATTTTGGTGAAGTTTCAAGGACAACAATTCCAACTCCACAGCCTCCCCATGGCCGTCTTGCCCCGACGCCGTGGCTGCCACTTGATGCCGTGGCAAATGACCCGTAGCCTGAAGGAGACGACGGGCCAGGGGATCAAGCCAGTGCCCCTTGGCCATCAATGACCCATCCTCAAAGGGAGGTCCAAGTGTGGCAAATACGCCAACCACGGCAAGCCCCAAGGAAGCTGTTCATGGTGACAATTGAAGACAACAGAGTTCCTGCACACGGTTAAGCCATGAGCTTCTTTGAGTCGGAAATTGTTCAGCAGGAGTCGAAGCGCCTCTTCGAGGACTACCAGCAGCTCATGCATCTTGGCAGTGACTACGGCAAGTTTGACCGGGAAGGCAAAAAGCTGTTCATTGCCCGAATGGAAGCACTCATGGAGCGTTATCGGATCTTCATGAAGCGCTTTGAACTCTCCGACGACTTCCAGGCTCGCATGACCGTCGAGCAACTCAGGACTCAACTGGGACCCATGGGCATCACTCTGGATCAAATGTTTGACCAGGTCAAGCGCACCCTGGAGCAGATGCGCCGCCAAACAAGCAACTGAGGCAGCGGTCTACCATCCACCCTGGCCATAACGCATTGGATGACACTCCCCAGTTGGTTGGAACGGGGTCTGGCGGATCTGTTCCCCGATGCTGCCGATCACCGGGACCAGACCTTATCGGCCCGGCTGGCTGCTGCACAACAGACCAATCGACCCCTGCGGGTGAAGCTGGGCATTGATCCCACCGCCAGCTCCATTCACCTGGGGCATACCATTCTCTATCGCAAGCTGCGGGCTTTTCAGGACGCTGGCCACACTGCCGTTGTGATCATCGGGGATTTCACCGCCCGGATCGGGGATCCTACAGGCAAATCCGCCACCCGCTCCCAGTTGAGTGCCGAGCAGGTGGAGGACAATGCCCGTACCTACCTGGATCAACTGCGCCCCATCCTGGATTTCGAGACCCCTGGACGGCTGGACGTTCACCGCAACAGCACATGGCTGAGCCAACTGGATCTCCTCCAGGTGATCGGACTCCTTGGCACAGTCACAGTGGGGCAGATGCTGGCCAAGGAGGACTTTGCCAATCGCTATGGGCGGGGTGCTCCCATTGCCCTCCATGAGTTTCTCTATCCCCTCCTCCAGGGCTACGACTCCGTGATGGTCAAGGCGGACGTGGAGCTGGGGGGGACAGACCAGAAGTTCAACGTGGCCATGGGGCGGGATCTACAGCGTCGTTTTGGCCAGCCGCCGCAATTCGGGCTGCTGATGCCCATTCTCACGGGCATTGACGGGGTGCAGAAGATGAGCAAGAGCCTGGGCAATACCATCGGCCTCCAGGAGGATCCCCTCACCACCTATTCCAAGCTGGAGAAGGTGGCGGACGCCGTAGTGGACGACTACATCACCCTGCTGACCAACCTGGATCCGGCAGCGCTGCCTCAGGATCCTCGCCAGCGGCAAAAGGCCATGGCCCTGGAAGTGACCGCATCTCTCCACGGCCAGGACGCTGCCCGACAGGCGCAAGCCGCAGCCGCCACTTTGGTGGTGACACCCCAATCGGACGCCTCCGAGGCCCAGGTGCCCGAGACTCGCCTGGAGTCCTTCTGGGACTGGTCAACCCCTATTCCGGCTTATCGGTTGCTACATGCGGTCTTCAAAAGCAAGGCAGGTCTCGACAGCACCAGCGAAGCCCGCCGCCGCATCCAGGGGGGCGCCTTGCGCCTCGATGGGGAAAAGATCACGGATCCCAAAAGAGCCTTAACCAAAGGCGAGCTGGAGGGGAAGGTGCTCCAACTGGGGAAAAAGACCTTCTGCCGTCTGGTGGCCTGATGGGCGCCATCCACAACACGGCCAATTTTCAGCCACTCTTGCCCACCTCCCCGGAAGAGCGGCTCATCCTGGCGTTGGATGGGTGTGACGGGGACGAGGCCCTGGCGCTGGTGGAGGGGATCCCCGGCTTGTGCTGGGTGAAGGTGGGCCTGGAGCTGTTTATCCGTTCCGGCCCCGAAATTGTGGACCAACTGCGCTGCCGTGGCTTTCAGGTGTTTCTGGATCTCAAGTTTCACGACATTCCCGCCACCATGGCTGGAGCCTGCCGCCGTGCCGCACGGCTTGGGGCCGGCTTGCTCACGGTTCATGCCAGTGCCGGCACGGAAGCCATGGCCATGGCCCGGCAAGCCGCTACCGAAGCGGCCATGGAAGCCGGTCTGCCGTCACCCCTTCTCCTGGCGGTAACCGTCCTCACCAGTTGGCGGCCTCAGCCCTTCCGCCAGCAACTGGCCGTTGCAAATCCCCTATCGGCCCATGTGGAACACCTGGCCCGACTAGCTGCCCGGGCCGGTCTCCACGGCTGCGTCTGTGCCCCCCGGGATGCTGCACGGCTCCACCGCCAGCAGCCCGCCATGGCCCTGGTCACCCCCGGCATCCGCCTCCACCGCATCCAGGGAGACGACCAGGCCCGAACCATGACGCCAGCAGCGGCCATGGCCGCGGGCAGCACGTGGTTGGTGGTGGGTCGGCCCGTGACCCGTTCCGTGGATCCCGGCCTGGCGTTTACCCAACTCTGCCAGCAGATTGCCGCGGCCAGAGTTCCGTGCGGTTGATGGCGTCGGCAAAGGACAGGGGTTGCTCCTGACGCATCCCGCTCGTCATGGCCTGCGGGCTCGGGATTCTTCCACAAGATGCCAAAAGGTTGGTGAATCGCAGCACGTTTGCTGCCAAGCTTGGAGCCGGGAAATCCATGCGCTGCTCTTGTCCAATTCCCAGGCCGGATCCTTGACGATCAAAGGCGACCACACTGTTGCCCCACCCACTCCGGGGTATCGCTCCGGCTTTGTGGCTCTGATCGGACGTCCCAACGTGGGCAAGTCGACTCTGCTCAACCGGTTGGTGGGACACAAGGTGGCCATCACCTCCCCTGTGGCCCAAACAACCCGCCACCGCCTGCGGGGCATTCTGACCCGCGCCACGGCCCAGTTGGTGTTGCTGGACACTCCCGGCATTCATAAACCCCACCATCTGCTGGGGGAGCACCTGGTCAAGGTGGCCCGTTCAACCGTTGGCGAGGTGGATCTGGTGTTGCTGCTCATGGACGGCAGCATGCCGCCGGGCCATGGGGATACCTACATCGTTCAACTGTTGCGTCACTGTGCCACCCGATTGGTGGTCGGTCTCAACAAGCAGGACCTGGTCGCCCCCGAACGGGCTGCAGAATTGCAACGTAGCTACCGTAGCCTGGTGGGTGGTTGTCCGTTCTTCGGCTTCAGCGCCTTGAGTGGTGTTGGCTGTGAGCAGTTGGTGGAGGGCCTGAGCCAACGCCTGCCGGAGGGACCCCCTCTTTACCCGTCCCACACTGTCAGTGATCAGCCGGAGCACCTGCTTCTGGCGGAGCAGATCCGTGAACAGGTGTTGCACCTGACCCGTGAAGAAGTGCCCCACAGTGTGGCCGTGTGCATTGACGGCGTCCGGGAAGAGCGTCACTGCACCCGCATCTCCGCCGTGGTGCTGGTGGAACGGAGTAGCCAGAAGGGGATCCTCATCGGTAAGGGGGGGGCCATGCTGAAGGCCATCGGCACCGCCGCACGGTTACAAATGCAAATCCTGATTGCCGGTCCTGTTCACCTGGAATTGTTTGTCAAGGTGTCTCCCCACTGGCGCCGTCACCCGGGACGCCTGGCGGAACTGGGCTATGGCAATGGGTGAGGATGTTGAGCGAATCCACCCAACAGTGTTGTGCCCGCTCCCGGCCCCGCCCCCTTTCAACCACCCGCCACCGTGGGGGAGTTGCTGGAGCGTTGTGCAGGCCGCTGGCTGAGTTTGCGCACCCTGGTCACCGTCAGTCATGCAGAAGAGGGTTGGGACCGGAGCGAATCCACCCAGTTGGAGTTCAGTTGGCAGCCGGCGGAGGACGGGCCTGAACTGGGGGTGTTACGCCTCCACGAGACCCGGCAGCAGACCGGTTTTCAGTTGCGCGTGGCGGGTGCAGCCCGGGATCGGGAAGGTCGTTTCGAGGGTAGCGACGGGCGCCGGGGGCTCTGGCGATTTGATCCGGACCACGTTCTGCACCTCACTTGGTCCGGCGGTGATCAGCAGTTCGACGAGCGAATCTGGTTCAGCAAGGCCAACCTGCGTCTCCGCAGCCGCACCGTCTCCTGCAAAAACGACCCGTCAGCAGTGCAGGCCTGTGCTTTCTACTCTGAAATCCGCCGCCTGCAGAGATGATGGATGAGAGGCAACCACAGGCGCCCTTGCGGCTGGATGTGGTCAGCCTGTTTCCCCAGGCCTTCCACGTGCTCTACGCCCTGGGCGTCATCGGTCGGGCCTTCAAGGCGGGTCTGGCGGAGCTGTATACCCACAATCCCCGGGATTTTGCGCCAGGTCCGCACCACAAGGTGGACGACAGCCCTTACGGCGGTGGAGCAGGCATGGTGCTCAAGCCTGAACCCGTCTTTGCCGCGGTGGAGTCGATTCCTGCGGGTCATCGCCGCCGGATCCTGCTCATGTGTCCCCAGGGCCGCCCTTTTTGCCAATCCGACGCTCAACGTCTCGCCACCGACCATGACCAGTTGGTGATGATCTGTGGCCACTACGAGGGCATCGACGAACGCATCCGCTGCCTGGCGGACGAGGAGTTGTGTGTGGGGGACGTGGTGCTCACCGGTGGGGAGATCCCGGCCATGGCCGTGATCAATGCGGTGCTGCGACTGCGGCACGGCACCGTGGGACAGGCCGAATCCCTCCGGCAGGAAAGTTTTTGCCAGGGTTTGCTGGAGTATCCCCACTACACCCGCCCCCGGGTGTTTCGGGGGATGGACGTGCCTGCAGTGTTGTGTAGCGGCGACCATGGCGCCGTTGCCCGCTGGCGTCAGGCCCAGCGGGAACAGCGCACCCGCCAGCGCCGCCCGGAGTTGCTGCCACACCCGGCCGGGATCATGACCATGTCCGGTGGCAAACCATGAACCTTCGCATCGGTCACGGTTACGACATTCATCGTCTGGTGGAAGGACGACCACTGATCCTGGGGGGCGTGACCATCGACCATCCCCTTGGCCTGGACGGTCACAGTGACGCGGACGTACTGGTTCATGCCGTGATGGATGCCCTGTTGGGCGCCCTTGCCCTGGGGGACATCGGCCGCCACTTCCCCCCTGACGATCCCCGGTGGCGGGGCGCCAACAGCCTGGCATTGCTCCGGCAGGTGACGGCGCTGGTGCGGGAGAAGGGTTGGCGGGTGGTGAACGTGGACACCGTGCTGGTGGCTGAACGCCCCCGTCTGCAGCCCCGTATTCCCGCTATGGCCGCCAACATGGCCACCCGTCTGGGCATCGGTCCGGACCGTGTGGGCATCAAAGCCACCACCAACGAAAAGCTGGGTCCGGAGGGTCGTGAGGAGGGGATCTCCTGCTCTGCCGTGGTGCTTCTGGTTCACGACCCGGACGGCGGCCATGACCCGTGAGGACAGGAACCTGAACCTGGACCTGGATCGCCGCCGCCGCCTGGGCATGGTGGAAGCGGTCTGGGGAGCGGACAAGACGGTTGAGCAGATCCTGGCTGCCGCGCACCGCCTGGCCGCCGCCGGTGAAACCCTGCTGGCGACCCGGGTGGACGAGACCAAAGCCAAGGCGTTGCGCCAGCAGTTGCCGACGCTGTGTTATCACCCTCAAGCCCGATGCATCACCCTGGGGACCCTACCCACCACCCCATGGCAGCGCCTGGCCCTCCTGACAGGGGGCAGCAGTGATCTGCCCGTAGCCGCAGAGGCCTCCATCGCCCTGGCCTGCCATGGGGTGGAAGCGGAGTTGATTGCCGATGTGGGTGTGGCGGGGCTTCATCGCCTCACGGCTCGGCTGGACCACCTGGCCCGGTTTCCCATCCTGATTGTCTGTGCCGGGATGGAAGGCTCTCTGGCCACGGTGGTGGCTGGCCTCTTGCCCCAACCTGTCATTGCCGTTCCCGTTTCCGTGGGCTACGGCGTGAGCAGCGGCGGCCATGTGGCTCTGCAGGGGATGCTGGCCAGTTGTGCCCCTGGTCTCTGTGTGGTGAATATCGACAACGGCTACGGCGCCGCCATGGCGGCGCTGCGCATCTTGCGCATGGAAAACACCCGAGGCTAGGCCAGGCAGGCGGCCCGCTCAGGTGGCCCAGTCCAGGGCATCCAGCACAGCTCCGCAGGTGGGAAACACGGTCTGGAAAACGGCCTTGGCCTCCAGCGCAACAGCCCGGTGTTCCGCCTGGGTGCCGGGCTGACTCCGTAGGGCGATGTAGTGAATCCAGCTTCGGCAGTTGCCGGTCATGTAGAGGGTGGTGGTGGTGGCTTGAGGCAACACCGCACGGGCACACTCCCTGGCAATTCCTGCGGCCAGCAACTGGCGATAAAGATCGTGGGCGGCATCCAGTTGTGCCTGGATCCTGTCCTGCCAATGCCGCACCACATCGGGGGGCAACGTGTCCAGCGACGCCTGACGGTCGTTCGGGTGGGGGCCGCGAAGCTGGGGCATGGCCCATTCCACGGGCGCCTGTTTCTCACCTGCGTAGCGGCGTGAAAGCTGTTGGAAGCAGAAGCTGCGATGCCGCAAAATCTGGGTGGCGATATCCAGAGTGGTAACAATCTCCAACGTCATGGCGGCGTGTTCGAACACGCTCCAGTGACCATGGCGGATGCAATACCTCAGCAGACGTCCGTGGTCCGGGTTGGATTGATTGGCCGGATTGCTGACCCTGGCCACATAGGCCATGAAGGTTTCAGGGTCGGGGGTGTGACTTCGGAGCTTGACGTGCATACCGGCCAGCGTCACCGCAAAGCACCCATCACCACGACCCCGACGGCAGCAGCAATGCCCAGGGCAACGAAAATCCGTTCCCTCGGCTGGAGACGGATACGTCCGCGAGAGGACGATAGACGCCTGGAGCGGGGCCCTTGCCCCCGACGCGCCCAGAAGTCCTGATTCAACTGCCGCTCTCTTTCTGTGACCACAACCGGATTGCCGACGATGGGGAACAGGGGGATTTCATCCTAAACCATCAGCCAGTGAGACCGAGAAGTCGGAGGCGTAGTCAAACCCTGTGACCTGTGCCTCTAGTGGTTGGGCACAAATCCGAACATAGGGGCCGCCTTATGTTAGGAAAAACCGTGTTTCCTTAACATACCAACCCCCTCGTGGCGCATCCCGGCCACCCCATCCCCAACGTTCCCCCTGCCGGTGACCTGGAGACGGTGCCCGTCCTCAAGGCCCTTAACCAGGCCAGTCGGGCGTTGGCTACTCTCAAGGGCCAGGCCCGCAGTATTCCCAACCAGGGCATCCTGATTGACACCCTTGCCCTGCAGGAGGCGAAGGTCTCGTCGGAGATTGAAAACGTTGTCACCACCCAGGACGAGCTTTTCCAAGCCGACCTGTTCCCGGATGGTCCCCGGTCTGCGGCGGCCAAGGAGGTGGCGCTGTATCGGGACGCCCTCAAGCTTGGCTTCCAAAGGCTCTGCTCCACCAATGGGCTGATCCGCAACAACACGCTCATTGACATGTATCGTCTGCTCAAAGGGCGCAGCGACGGCTTCCGCAAGATCCCCGGAACGAAGCTGAGAAACGAGAGTACTGGCAACGTTGTCTTTGTGCCGCCGCAGGATGCTCGTGTGATTGCCGACTCCATGACAGCACTGGAGCATTTCATCAACGACGATAGCCAATCCGACCTTGATCCGCTGATCAAGATGGCGCTTATTCATCATCAGTTTGAAAGCATTCACCCTTTCTCCGACGGCAACGGTCGCATTGGGCGAATCTTGAACGTACTCTACTTGACCCGCTCCGATCTTCTGGACAGCCCCATCCTCTACCTGTCACGCCACATCACACGAAACAAAGGACAGTATTATCGGCTCCTGCAAGCGGTGCGGGATACTGGCCACTGGCAAGACTGGATCATCTTCATGCTCAATGCAGTTGCCGAAACATCGGTGGTGACACTGAAACTGGTTGACGGCATTCGTCAACAGATGGCATCGGTCAAGCATCGCATGAGGGACGAGTTGCCCCAGCTCTACAGCCAGGATCTGCTCAACAACCTTTTTCGTCATCCTTACACACGGATCGAGTACGTCCGGAACGATCTCAAGAAAACACGGCAAACGGCATCCGAGTATCTGAAAAAACTGGCAGAGCATGGATTTGTGCAGAAACACCGCATCGGCACCAGCAACTACTACGTCAATGCGAACCTGGTTCACCTGTTCATGGAGGTGGCTGGGGGCGGATAGGGCTATTGCTGCCGTAAGCCTGGTCTACAAGCACGAGCGATGCAAACCAATGCCCACACTCCCCTGGCCGACCCGAGCCGAGGATCTGCGCGCCGCTAATACGGCGCCCTACCGCCTGCTGGGCGTTGAAAGTGCTGCTTCCCTAATCCCGAGCGTTCCATTCGGCTGGGAATAACGGGGCACTTGCCCCGGACGCGCCCGGAAGTCCCGATTCAACTGCCGCTCTCTATTCTGTGGCCACAACCGGATTGTTTACAATGGGGAACGTTGAGCGCTCAGCCTGAACCGTCAGCCGTGACAGTTGACATCCTCTCCTGCTCAAACACCCGCCAGCACTCTCGATCACCTCCGCACTCCATCAGGGGTGCTCCACGACGTTCCACGGCAGCGGGGAAAGCCGGTCTTCACGGCCTGGACATGAGCCGACCGAGCTGCGCCCTTTGTGCGGGCTGGGGAAGGAACGTGTGCCTTGTCCTCAATCAGATCGCCTCCACACCGCCTCACCAGGGCGCCCCGAAACTTGCACTTCCCGCCTGGCCAGGCCTGTATCGGCCGGAAGGGAGAGGAAAGCTTGACAGAGAAAGCAACTCCTGCTTAGGATGGACAAGTCGTTTTGACTTTGACCACAAGCGCCCATGAAACCCATGAACAGACCGGATCCGAAACCGGTGCAGCTTGGAGAGAATGTCCCACGGGTGTGGGGCGTGGAGGGAGGGAGGGGAGAACGGACGGTTAATGAAGAGAGTATTAAAAGCGGTAGCTTTCGCAAGCGAGAAGGAGTAAAAGCGGTCCAGCGGTAGTTGCGAGGCAGGGCCGGCGCACGGCCAGTAACCCCTTACCTTCCTCTGCGGGTTCTCTGAGCGGTGCCGATCCGCTTTGCGGGCCGAGGCATGGTTATGCGACGAAGAAGTTACAACAGCTACAAATATGGCTGACTAGTGCGAAGCTATTACAGTTTCCCGTATGGAGAAGGCCCATGTCCCATAGAAGATCAGGTAGTTGCTTCAGTGCTTTTTCCGGCAAGAGGAACGAGGGGGCTTCCGGTGGCGCGCACAATCTGCTGGCAATGCTGCTGGCTGCGCCCGGGTTGTTCACTGCGGCGCCGGGCTTGGTCGTTGCAGCGCCCCCGCTGTTGCTTGGGTGGGGGCTCTTGGGTTCTGGATTCCACCACCCCCCTGCCCAGGCCCAGAGAGAATCAACTCCCCCTGCCGCCCCCACCAATCTGGTTGTTACAAACCCCGGATTCGGTCAAATAAACATTAACTGGCAAGAGGATCCGACGGTATTCCCCCAAGCAGGGATATATAGCTATGATGTGGAATACACGTCTTCCACCACGGTCGCCGACGATGCGCCGGAAGCGGCGGCGCCCAACTCCGGTTTTTCTGAGAACAGGGATCCTAAGAAGGGATGGGTTAGTGTTAACGTAAACGGTGCAATATTAGGGGCATCCATCAGAAAATTGCAACCTGCCACCTACCGTATCCGGGTTCGCTCGACCTCGTTCGAGGCCAGGAAGCGGGCTCTTGCCAGCTCGTGGGTGATGTCGTCGTCGATAACGTTAACGGACACAAGGCCGCTGGTAACCCAGAATGATGTAGTGATAAGAAATCTGGAAGCCAGCGTGGACGTCGACAAGGCGGTAGTGAGTTGGGATCCTCCCAAGCTCGTAGCGGACTCCACACATTCGAGTTTCTTTGAGGGAAGATCGGGAGCTTTTCATCACGCCGTGCATATTCAGGCTGTAGGCGTAGTGTCGGGAAGTTCAACGTCGTGCGCAGTATATGACCATAAAGGGGCGTTCAGGACATTGGACGGAGATGACATTGTAGCGTCGTATTCGGGCACCGGCAACAACAGAAAGCAGGTCTTGAATTTGTATACGGAAATGTCCGGGAGAGGAGATCTGAAGCGTGGTTGCCGTTACAGGATAAGGGTTCGAAACGACTACAGCAATTTCCCGGCGGTCAGAACCAAACACTACAGTGACTACGGATTTCCCAGTGGCGCCTCCGATGAAAGAAACCATATTTCGGCGTGGAGACAAATTGAGTTTGATTTTCCCGATACTACGAGAGCACTGACTCTGAAGGTTGACGGTGTATCTCGTGGAAACGGTTCGACGGTTGCAGTGGACGAGGGTTCCAAAGTCACGATCACGTTGGAAATGAGTGAGGCTGCGACGGTGCCTATGCGTTTCGTCCTGGAAGAGTTGCCGTCGGGCACCGCCACCGGAGGGTGGAATCCTTTAGACTGCAGCAGCAACCTGCGCCATCGCGAGTATGATTGGAGCGGCAGATTTTCTTGCGTGAGTGGGGGCAGACCGATAAAGAGCTTGCATATCCCCGCCGGGAAAACTTCGGTTTCTACTGTCATCAACATTGCAATGGACACCCTGGAGGAAGGACCGGAAACTATTGTTCTCCAAGCCAGTGGCGGCAACAGCAGCCCACTCTACCGCACAGAGAACTCCAGCCAAACGATCACGCTGGAGATCAGGGAAGCATCCCATTGGCCCCAATTGCGGGTCGGGAATCCCGATGGCGGTTACGCGGTCCCGACTGGACGGGAAAGCAATGACGGTTCGGAAACCGAAGTTGCGTTGGCAGTAATCCTGAACCGACCGTCAACGGAAACCGTGACAGTGGAGTACGAGACTGCCGATGGCGCTGGCGACTGGCGGCTTGGCTCTATTCCTCTCGCAACCGCTGGCGAAGACTACAAACCGATCTCCGGCACGTTGACCTTTGCCCCTGGCGAGACAAGGAAGCTGATTTACGTTACAATCCTTGATGACAGCCACGAAGACAGCAATGAACTATTCCGATTGGTGTTATCCAATCCACAAGGTGCGGTAATAGTCACTTCGGATGGGCTGGGGCGGATTCTGAACCATGAAATCGTCATCAAGGAACCTGACAATAACAACAACAATAATAATAATGGTGATGATAATAATGATGATGCTGTCACCACCAGTACCAACAACAACAATAATGATGATGGCGATGATGATGATTCCGTACCTGGCGATTCCCCACCCGTCGGTTCCACACCTAGACCTAACGACAACAATAACAACAACAATAACCCCAACACTAACCCCGTAGATAAAAACGGGGTGCCGTTGCCCGTAGGCCAGTCGGACCTGAGGCCGACTTTTGGAGATATCACCGTTGAGGACCAGTCCTATACCCAGGGGATGCAAATCGAACCGTTGACGCTACCGGCGGGAACAGGCGGCAACGACCCGCTCACCTATGCGTTGACACCGGCTCTACCGGCCGGCCTGATGCTGGACATGGCCACCCGTCGTCTGAGCGGCACGCCGTCCATGCCGCAGGAGGCAAGGCAATACACCTGGACGGCAACGGATGCCGACGGTGACACGACGACGCTCGAATTCTCTATTGCTGTGGCGGCTGCGCCGGAGCCGAGGAAGGTAGCAGCCCGGGAATGGCCCA
>MWLD01000012.1 GCA_002018045.1 Candidatus Synechococcus spongiarum LMB bulk15M | reverse complement strand
TGACCGTCCGTTGCAGGGGCGGCTGGAGACCAGCTTGACCGCCCTCTACCCCTACGGTCGCTGGCGGCTGAACGACGGCATGGAGTTACAGGGCGTCGTGGGCGTCGGCTGGGGGGAGGCCCACCACACCCCAGCCGACGACCCTCGGGAAACCGGTACTCTCTCCATGAGGATGGCGTCGCTGGGGGTACGCAAATCCCTTCCCGATGTGGCCGGTCTGGCGCTGGCGTTGCGGGCCGATGCAGCCGTCACCCGTATCGAAACCGGCCATGGACCGGAGGTGATCCACAGTCTGAGCGCCGATAGCTGGCGGCTGCGCACCGGGCTGGAGGCGTCACGTCGCTTCTCTCTGGAAGGAGAAGCCTTCCTTGAACCCTTCCTGGAAGCAGCCGCACGGCAGGACGGTGGCGACGGCCTGGAAGGCAGTGGCGTAGAACTGGCCGGTGGACTCCGCTATGGCGCACCAAACGTAGCAGTGGAGCTGCGTGGGCGGTGGCTGGCCGCCCACAGCGAGGAAGGAGCAGAGGAGCAGGGCGTCAGCCTGACGGCCCGCTACGGTCCCGGTGCAGACGGTCAGGGGTTGTTCTTTGCCCTGAGCCCTCGCTGGGGAGCTGCCACGGGTGGAGCCCAGGCGTTGTGGGGAGAGGAGCTGCCTGTCCTGTCCACTGCTGATGCAGGGAACAGCGGCGCAGTGGATGCCCAGGTGGGCTACGGCTTTGCCCTGCCCCAGGGAGGTGTGCTGACGCCCTTTGCCGAGGTGGGTCTAGCGGGAGCGGATAGCCGTCGTCTCAGGCTGGGTACGCGATACGCAGCAGCGGTCACGGGGCTGGACATAGCGGTGGAGCTGGCAGGTGAGCGTCGAGAGAGCGGTGACGCAGCAGCAGAGCACGCCCTCCAGCTTGACGTAGACCTCCGGTTCTGAGGACACAACCATGACCACGCCACGACCACGCCACGACTACGACTATGACTACGACTATGAGCATCTAGCCAACCAGCCCTCCTTTTATCGGCCAGTGTTGTCGGTGGGGCAAGCAGAACAACCATGCCACCCTGGAGCCTAACCGTCACGGTGCTGGCTGGCTCCCTGGCGCTCACTGCTTGCGGTGGCGATGGCGGCGGCTCCCCCCTCGCTTCCCACCAGCCAGCAAACCAACGGAGAGAAGCAGGAAGCCGACCGTGATGGTGCGGGCGGCAGCTCCTCCTCTCTTATGCCTACCCAGGAGGAAACCTTTCCGCTTGGCCCACCCCTGGTGTCGGACCAACACTTCCACTACAATCTCACCCGCGCGGGCTAAACGCCTATCACCCAGACCGGCTCGCGGCAACTGGTCTGGACCACCAGCGATCTCAGGCAACTCGACGGCACGGAAGATACAGGCGCACGGGACGATTTCAATACGGTCGCCGGCTCCCTGGCTGACAACTCCACCTTCACACGCTACGGCTTCCGGGGACAATACGGCTACGCGGCAATAGTGCTTGGCGAGGAGTCGCGGCAGATTACCGATGCCGGGCGGACCCGGAGCGGACCTTTCCAAACCGCCCATGCGCCACTGGCAAGCCCACTGGCGCCAGCCCCACCGGCACGGGCAGCGCCAGCTAGCGCGGCTGCCGAAGCAGCCAGCACCGACGACTTCCAACGCCTCAGCGGCACCACCGGGTTGTACATCGACAACCTGTCGCAGCCACGGCTTACGGCAGAGCTCCGATGGCGCAATATCCCCCTCGCCAACGGCCGCTTCCACGGCCAGGACCACTCGGAGGGCTGGGGCATCTTCCACACCAACGCCTACCTAGGCGCATTCGGCGCCAAGCGGCAACTACAACAGTGGCCGGAACCCTCACAGTTCCGGCGCTGCTGCAAAAGGTTCGCATTAAGACAGCAGGCTGCTTCTGCGGGACGGAGGCTTTCGGGGGGTTCTTGTGTAGCCCGTGTATTGGCCTAAGTGCCTCCAGTGCTTGCGTGTGGTGATGACGAAGGTGGATCAATGCCGGTGGCTTTGCCGCATTCGCCTGGGGTGAGGCCATTGCCCATAAGCCTTGAGACCGTGGTGCTTGCTACTGAATGAGCATCAGTCTCAGCCGAGGGCCCGGGCGCTCATCCTGATGATTTCCCGGGTGGTGAAACCCACGTCACCGAGGGCCTCCTGGTAGCCGATCAGAAAGTCCTCAATGAGGCCCTCCTTTTCCATCCGGAGCTGGGCCGCATCCGTCTCCACGGCATCGAGCATGGCTTTGATGAGAGGGAGGTTGGCCTTGTTGGCTGTCATGATCTCATCCTTCACCTCGTCAAAGTGGGCCTTGAGCCACTCCTGGCCGTAGTTGAGGTGGAGGTATTCATCCTTCACCACCCCTTCGGTCACGCGACGGGCAAAAGGGTCGGCCACGGGAATGTAGATGTGATAGGCGGCGATGGAGAAAGCCTCGATCAGAATGGCCTGGATCAGTAGACAGGTGGCCACCTTGCCCTCGGCCAGAGCAGCCTGGAAGTTGTTTCGCAGGGGCGCAAAAAAGTTCTTTGCGAAGTCCATATCAGGCGTCACCTGCAAGTTCCTGCCACAGGCCTGGAAGCCACGCATGTGCTTCATCTCCATGCGGGCCAACCGGCCCAACTCCTCCGCTTGCTCCGGCAACAGGGTGCTGATGGCCTTGTAATTGTCGCAGGCCTCATGCTCCCCCTCGATCACGATGCCGTTGATGCGGCTGTAGGCGTCTTTGTAGGCTGCCGACGTGAAGTCGGGGAGGGAGACAACCAGGTCAGCCGCTGGGGCAGAGGGATCCGGGTTAGGCAGAGTGGCAAGAACCGACATGAATCCTGGTGAGCTGTGAATGGTTTTACACTCTATCCGAAGATTCAAGGGTTCTTCGCGGAGGCCATGAACTGCTCAGCAATGTGGTAAACGTTGCCGTCCACCCCTGCACCAGCTTGCGGTGCAGGGCGGTTCCCAAGGACGCAGTGGCTCCATGGGGAGTGCCCACAGTCCCTGAGCGGCTCAGTGCCCTTGTGGTCCAGGCGCTGGAGCAGCGACCCTCCAACGACAGGCCAGCCGGTGGTGTGGGTGGTGGCTCGGCAACGGCTTGCTGAAGCTGCACCAGTTCTGGCGCCAGATGGAGCATCAGGCTGGTTTCTGCCAGTCCGGCATGGAGATCTTCACAATGCTCAGGATCTCCGACGAGGTCCGTTACCCCTTCCACGTCCCAGAGGAACCAGGCATGGACACCCAATTGGGGGTGACGTCCATGCACCTGCCGTGCGGCCACGTCCAGGAGACTGATTTGTCCGCCATGGCCATTGAAGAGCACCAACCGCTGGAAGCCCGCCTGGACCAACGGTTCGGCAATGGCCTCCACCTGGGCCAGCATGACGTCTGCCGACTGGGTGAAGCTCAGTCCAAAGCCCCGGTGCTCCGGTGCAAAGCCCAGACTTTGCAGTGGCAGAGACCAGATCGGCAACCGGGGAGGCAGAGCTTGCAGAACCTGGTGAAGCACCTGCTCCGCAAAAAAGCCGTCGGTCCCCAAGGGCAAGTGGGGACCGTGTTGCTCCAGGCTCCCCCAAGGCACCACAACGGTGCTGCTGTCACGGGAAGCGGCACGCTTCGCCTCCGGCCAACTGAGGTGGTGGAGACCACGGTGCTGCTCGGAGTGCATGGGGAGAGTAACGATTCGGGGCAATCGGTCCATAATGCCCTCAGCCCATGCTTCTCCGATGAAGGCGAAAGACGTCGGACATTCCACGAAACGAGACGTCAGTCTCTCGATCCTCAAGATCAACAAATCCGAGGCGCGGCAGCGGACCACGGACGGCTCACCGCCAACAGAAAGCTCACCGGCGCCACTTGCCGGTCCCGATGAGGAGGCGCTACCCGATCCACCGGGCGGTCGTCGTGACGGCGCTCATCAGGGGGACGGGGCGGACCTGGCGTCCTACACACCCCGCAGCCTGGATGACGTTGACTTTGATGAAGAAGCCTTCCAGTCGGCTCTGGACGGCAGCGCCAGCGTTGGCGCCAAAGGGGAGGAGGTCTCCGGAACCGTGATCGGCCACGAAAGTGACGGTGTCTATGTGGACATCGGGGGCAAGGCGCCTGGCTGGATGCCCAAGCAGGAGTGTGGCTTCGGAGTCGTCACCGACATGGAGGAGCAGTTCCCCCAAGGGAAACGACTGAGGGTGTTGGTGACGGGTGAGCAGAATGCCGAAGGCATGGTCACCGTCAGTTGTCGGGCCCTCATGGTTCGGGATAGCTGGACAACCGTGACGCGCCTCGCCCAGGAAGCTGCCGTGGTGCAAACCGTGATCAGCGGCTTTAACCGTGGCGGCTGCACCTGTCACGTGGAGGGTCTACAGGGTTTTATTCCCCGCTCCCAACTGGTGGACGGGGAGAACCACAGTGCACTGGTGGGCAAAACCATCGGGGTCACCTTTCTGGACGTGAACCCCAAGACCTCCAAGCTGGTGCTTTCGGAGAAGCGAGCGTCCCGTGCTCGGCGCTTTGCGGAACTGCAGGTGGGGGACTTGGTGACGGGTCGGATCAGCGGACTGAAGCGGTTTGGCTGTTTTGTGGACCTGGGGCCAATCAGTGGCCTGCTGCATCAACGCTGCATCAGTGCCAGCCATGTCCGCGATGTACGGGAGGTGTTCACCGTGGGGGATACCGTCTCCGCCCTGGTAACGGATGTTGACGCTGCCCGTGGTCGCATTGCCCTCAATACAGCGCTTCTGGAAAACCTGCCCGGTGAAATGCTGGTGGCCAAAGCCGACGTCATGAGCCAGGCAGAACGGCGCGCCGAGCGGGCGCGAGCCCTCCTGTTTCAGGCCGGAAAGCAGCAGGAGGAGCCACCAGCGCCGGATCCGGTCTCGGAGACCCGGATCCCCGTTGCCAACTCCGACCGGGACCCGGTGTTGTCTTCACACGACCCCGGCTCGGATCAGCCTGCCGCTGTGCTGGTCCCCCCTACGCGTCCCGGAGCACCATTACCTGGAGACGACAGCAGCGCATGAGCGACTGGGAAGTGGATTTCTACAGCCGTCCGCTACTGGATGCGAACGGCCATAAGCGCTGGGAACTGCTGGTTTGTGACACACCGGAAGTCGACACCCCGCCGGAAACGGGGTTTCGTTTCTCCAAAGCCTGCCCAGCGGATCAGGTCAACTCCCTCTGGCTGGGAGAGGCTCTGGGTCAGGCGCTGGAAGATGCGGAGGTTGGAGGGCACGGTCGCCCACAGCGAGTGCGATGTTGGCGCCAGGCCATGATTGCCATGGTGCAACGGGCTGCCGAACCTCTTGGTCTGGCTGTGGTGCCTAGCCGCCGTTGCTACGCCCTGATTGATTGGCTCCAGGAACGGCAGCGTACGGTCTATCCCCGGCAGGACGGCTATCTGGCCGGCCCACGAGCTGTTCCCGTGCCAACAGCGCCCGCACCCGCCAGGCCCCTGCCCGACGCCGCCAGAGGCGACGCCTGGGAATGGGCGTCCTTGCCGTTGACCAGCTTGAGAGAAGCTCGGGATTGGCCGGTGGACTTTTCGAGTCTCACGCCTTTACCCGCCTCGGTTGCGTCAGAGTCAACCATCCCCGGTGTGCGCCTCTTTGCTGGAGACCGTGCCCTGGCTGTGGCGGGATGGATCGCCGGGTTGGAGCCTTTGAAATTAACCGTCAGCAACAACTGCATCCTTCTGGAGGCCGGCCTGGATCAACGTTGGCTCCTGGGCCGCTTGGACCCCGGCGAGGCCGAAGCTGCTGCCGTCACGTTTGCAGGATCCTGTCAGTCCACGGCCGGCCTACAGTTTCTGTCTGTACAAGACACTTCCCGAACGCAACACGTTTCCGGCTTCTGGCTCCTCCGTGATCAGATCCTGCCCTGATGGACGATCCTCCCTCTGCGCCTTTTGCAGACTGGCCAGACTCCACCTTCAACAGCCTGAGCGGTTGGACCTGGGTGGGCTGCTATGGGGGCTACTTCCTGCAGTGCAATGCCCTGGAAGGCTTTGCCCATGGGTTCTTTACACGCCATTGGTCAGGACGTGGTCCAGCGGAGTTGGCGGGTTATCTGAGCCCTGGCCTCACGGTTCATCGCCTACGCCAGGTGCATGGTGGTGTGGTGGTGGCGGCCCATGATGCGGTGGCGCCCTCCTGGCCGGAAGCGGATGGGCTCATCAGTACGACAGGGGGGCAAAGCCTCTGGGTGTGTGGAGCGGATTGCACACCGGTGTTGATAGCGGATCCCGGGACAGGGCATGTGGCGGCCTGTCATGGGGGTTGGCGCAGCCTGGCTGCTGGTGTGCTGTCCACGGCTGTGGAACGGCTCATGGACCAGGGAGCGGAACCTGCAACCTTGAAGGTGGCTCTGGGTCCGGGCATTTCCGGTCCCTGCTATCAGGTGGAGCGCTCCGTGAGCAGCAAGGTGGCTGACCAACTCCACGGGGACGGATTGCAACGGCTTCTGGCGATTGGCGACTTGAAGCAGGATCCCCGGCGCAGCGGCCAACCCTTGCGGGACCACCTGGATATTCGCGGAGCAGCCGCCTTGCAACTCCAGGATTCGGGCATTCCGGCCACCGCCATTCATACCTGTCCCTATTGCACCTTCACCGAGGCAAGGCTGTTCCACAGTTGGCGACGCGATCAGCGCAAGGCGGTGCAATGGAGCGGCATTGTGGGTCAGGCCATGGCCGGAGGGACCGTCTGAATCCAACCGGAACCAACAGCCACCGTCAGGGGCTCGGGAAGGGAAAGGCATCGTTCCAGGGATAGATCTCCACCTGGATCCAGATGCCCTGCGTCCAGTAGATATCCCCCTTCACCAGGACCTCCACCTCCTCCCGGGATGGGGCTTCATAGACGCCAAAGACATGGGTGCTTCCCGCTGTGGGTCCCAGGGTCAGCAGCACGCCACAGGCGTGCTGTTCCCGCAGCCCTGCCAAGTGCTGCTCCCGGTAGGGGGCCCGTTTGGTGAGGGCGTCTGCACAGTAGCGGCCCCAGAGCACGAATTTCATGGCCCGTAACGAATGGCTCTCCCATTCTCTCCCTTCAGTTGGCGGGTGCAGGGGAATCCAGTCCCTGGCGCAGTTCGGCGCAGAACGCCCCTGCCACCATCGCCGGATGATCGGATGGACCGGCCGCAGCAATCCGCTTCACGAAAGCGCTACCCACAATGGCCCCGTCACTTCCCCAGAGACGCACCTGCCGTGCATGGGCGGCGGTGGAAATCCCGAAACCCACGGCAACGGGTTGTCGGGCCAGGGATTTGAGTTGGCCAATCAAGGACGCAACCCGGTGATCCATCTGCTCCCGGGTTCCCGTCACCCCTGTCACGCTGACCAGATAGATGAAGCCGCGGCTGGTCCGGGCAATCCGGGCCATGCGCCGGGGGGATGTGGTGGGCGCCGCCAACAGCACCATGTCCAGACCCGCAGCCGCCACAGTGGGGGACAGTCGCTGCGCCTCCTCCAAGGGAAGATCGGGAACCACCAACCCCGCCGCACCAGCAGCGGCTGCACGGTCACAGAAGGCAGCCACCCCCACGTTGAGCAGGGGGTTGGCATAGGTAAACAACACCACGGGCACGTGCAGCCGTCCCCTTAGTCCGGACAGCATGTCCAGCACGCCGGCACAGGTGGCGCCCGCTGCCAGGGCGCGCCCAGCCGCAGCCTGAATCACCGGACCATCCGCTAGCGGGTCGCTGTAGGGAATGCCCAACTCCACAAGATCTGCCCCCTGGTCCTGCAATGCCAACAGACAGGCCGCCGTGGTGGCCAGGTCCGGATCACCAGCCATCAAAAAGGGCATCAAGGCACAACGCCCCTGTCGAGCCAGGGTCGCGAAGCGGGCGCCGATGGGACTGGCTTCAGGAGAAGGGGGATTCATGCCGGGGAAACCGTCCTTACTCAGCCGCTGGCCGGGCTGATGCGGCGCCAGGCTCGGAGTTGGTGGAAGACAGCAACTCCTGCCGCTCCGTTTCACTCAGGGATTCAAAACGGCGCAGCAACTCCTCGTCCGTGGCCTGGTCGTAGCGCTGGCGGTATTGCCTGCGCATTTGCATGAAGGTCATATCGCCGCGCACAACCCGCCAGCCATAGCTGGCCACCCAGAGGATCACCACCAACACCAGCAGGGCCGTGGATGTCAGCCCTGCGTTTAGTTCACCAAAACCCGCCCGTTGCAACACCTGGGGGAGTATCCCGCCAAGGCCCAGAAGAGCCAGGCCCAGAAGAAGCACATGCCCTTTGGTCATGGCTCGTTATGGCGTCCTGCGGGACGCAGATTCACGAAGGGGGCAAGCAAAATCAACCCCGGGAACAAAAGAAACACCAACCCGTAGCTTAACAGCCGCTCCACTTTGCCCATAGCGTGCCAACGTCGGTGCAGCCAGGCCATCAAGGCCGCAGGGGCCGCGACGAGATAGGTCAACCCCAGAACGCCAACCAGTCCGGGAAGCAGCAAGTTGTCGAAAGACGGCAAGGGCATGGATCCACAGAGGAGGGGTCACACGGATTCAAGATACGTCCGTGTGAGCGGAGTCGATGCCCGTGGCGGGATTCGAACCCGCACTGGAGCGATTTTAAGTCGCCTGTCTCTGCCAATTGGACTACACGGGCCGGCTGCGGGGCCGTGATCCGGAGCCTAGGGCAGACTGAATGGCCGTTGTCTCCGTTGTCTCCGATCACGCCATGGTGAGCCCTGCGCAGTTTATCCCTCCTGTGGGCACCCCGGCGCGTCAGCAGTTGGTGGAACGGGTTGGCAACGGGCAATGCCCTTGTGTGAAGCCCGGATCAACGGTGCAGGTCGGATGCTGACGGTCGAGAACCTTCAATTTCGCTATGGGAACCAGTCCCACCAGCAACCGGCCGTGCTCCGGGACGTGAGTTTTGTGGTGCAAGAGCCCCGGATTGTTGTGCTGCTGGGCCTGTCCGGATCCGGGAAGTCCACGTTAATTCGCTGTCTCAACGGGGCACTGGTTCCCCAGCAGGGGCGGATTGTTTTCCAGGGGGTGAATCTCCACGGCTCGCCCCGTTGCCGGCGCCGTTGCCAGCACCGCATGGGCACCGTCTATCAAAACCATGCCCTGGTGCAGCGGCAGACAGCGCGGCAGAACGTACTGAAGGCTTTCGTCAGTACCCGACCATGGCTCGCTTCATTCTTGCCGCCGGGTTCCAGGTTGCAGGAGCAAGCCCTGGCCATGTTGAATCTGGTGGGGTTGCTGGAGCAGGCCGATCAACGGGTGGACCTGCTCAGTGGCGGCCAGCAGCAGCGGGTGGGTATTGCCCGTGCCCTGGCCAATCGTCCTGCCTTGGTACTGGCCGACGAGCCGGTGGCGTCCCTGGATCCCCAAACGGGCCAGGTGGTGCTGGACCTGCTACGCCGTCTACAGCGGCGCCTGGGGCTCATGGCCGTTGTCAGCCTGCATCAACCGGACCAGGCCAGAGCCATGGCGGATCGCATCATCGGCATCCGTGCCGGCACTGTTGTCTTTGACCGGCCCAGTGAGGCTGTGGATCAAGGCTTACTCAAGGCCCTTTATGATCAATCTTTGGGCCAGTCTTCGTGATGGGCATTGGAACAAGAGAGATCAAGCGAACTGCCAGCGTGGTGGCTTCTTGTTTCGTGATTCTACTCGCTTCCGCCTGCGGTGGTGGATCACGGGAATCCGCTACCGTCCGGTCCACGGCTGTGAAGCCCCTGGTGGTGGCCCTCGTGCCCGATGAGGATGCCGCCACTGTCATTCAGGACAATCAAGGGCTCAAGTCTTATCTGGAAACCGCGTTGGACGTGCCCGTGGAGTTGGTGGTAAGCACGGATTACTCCACCTTGATCGAGGCGGCCACGCGCAACAAGACCAACCTCACTTACTTTGGTCCACTGTCCTACGTGATTGCCCGCAGCAAGGCCCCCTTTCTCGAGCCCTTTGCCGTCCGGCTGAAGGACGGCGCCAGCACCTATAAAGCCGTGTTGATCGGTAACCGGGAGCAGGGCATTCATACCTTTGACGCCATCAGGGGGCAGACCGTAGCTCTCGGTGATCCAGCCTCCACCGGCTCCCGACTCTTCCCCCAAATGCGCTTGGCCGAAGCGGGTCTTCAACCGAACGTGGATTACGAGCCCGTGTTTCTGGGAGCCCATGATGCGGTGGCCAAGGCGGTGGAGCGGGGCACCGCAGCAGCAGGGGGATTGAGCCAGGTGATCTATGAAAAGCTTGTGGAGCAGGGCACCATCAACCCGGACAAGCTGGTGGTGTTGGGCACCTCCAGCGCCATCCCCCAATACCCCTGGACCATGGGCAGTGACTTGAACGAATAGCTGCGCCACGCCATCAAACAGAGCTTTTACAACCTCAAGGATCCAGCCTTGCTCCAGCCCTTGCGAGCCGATGGCTTTGTCCCTGCCCGGGACAGCGACTACGACAGCGTTCGCCGTGCTGCCGAAGTGCTGGGGCTGTCGTTGCCGGACCTGACCACAGAGTTTTGAGAGCGTAGGCGCCGCCACCGTGCTGCCTCCCTTGCGACGGGTGCATCTGCTGCTTCTGGCCATTGGCGCGGCGGTGGTTCTCTCCTGCTGGCAGGTGGGGTTGTTTGACGTTCAGCGCCTCCGGGATGGGGCACAGGGGTTGGGAGATCTGCTGGGGGAGTTGTTCCCTCTCCGGGCTCAGCGCTGGCCCCATTGGCTGTTACCCCTCTGGGACACCCTGTGCATCAGCGTCGCCAGCACGGCATTGGCAGTGGCTCTTTCGCTGCCCATGGCGTTTCTGGCCAACCGGCGCACGGCGCCCCACCCCCTGGTTCGGCACCTGGCCCGTGGTGTGCTGAATCTCCTGCGGGCTTTACCGGACTTGCTGCTGGCCCTGTTGCTGGTGGCGGCAGTGGGTTTTGGCCAACTGCCCGGCACCATGGCCCTGGCCGTTCACTCCGTGGGCATGGTAGGCAAATTCATGGCCGAAGCCATGGAGCAGGCCGATCCGGATCCGGCAGAGGCACTGTTCAGCACTGGCGCCGACCGGCTCCAGGTGTTTGTCCATGTGCTGCTACCCCAGTGTTTGCCCGCCATGTTGGATTTGGTGTTCTACCGCTGGGAATTCAACATGCGCTCGGCCATTGTGCTGGGAGCTGTGGGGGCCGGAGGAATTGGTACGGAGCTGATCAGCGCCTTGCGGCTCCTGGATTACGGACAGGTGACGGCCCTGCTGCTGGTCGTTTTTCTGGCAGTCGCTCTGGTGGATCAGATCTCAAGCCAATGTCGAAAGAATTTCACCAGATAAGTGTTGCGAAATCCGTAAAGGCGCCGGGAATATTTGAAGGACCGAGCCCATGAAAGGCTGCTGAAAAACCAGGCAGACGATGAAATGAGAACAGATGTTTCATTGTCAACTCCGTGCTTGGCACCATAAACTCAAGCAATCATTCTCCACCCGGAGACACCAGTTGATGGGCACTTCCAGGCAGATGGGCACTTGCACCGGTGGGCGATTCGGTGGTGACTCCGTTGGTTGGTATCTCAGCAGGATTGGCAAGGAGCCCCTGCTCAGTCCCCGTGAGGAAATTGAGTTGGCCCATCAGGTGCAAGCTCTAAAAATCCTGACGGAGACAGTCCCTTACGCACAACAGACAGTTGAGCAGAGAAAAACTTTTCGTTCGGGGAGGCGCGCCCGCGACCGCATGATTGCCGCCAATTTACGACTTGTATTCAGTGTGGCCAAGAAATATCAGCACCAGGGCCTGGATTTGCTGGATCTGATTCAGGAAGGCACCATCGGCTTGGAGCGGGCAGTCGACAAGTTCAATCCCGGCATGGGCTACAAGTTCTCCACCTATTCCTATTGGTGGATCCGCCAAAGCATGGTTCGCGCCATTGACAATATGTCCCGCACCATTCGCCTGCCCATCCACGTTGGCGAGAGGCTCACCAGGCTACGGCGCGTGACCCGGGACCTGTCGCACCGTCTGGGGCGCCAACCCAACCGTCTGGAGCTCTCCCATCGCATGGAGATGACCCTGGACGAGCTGGATGAACTGCTGGCACAAAGCCGACCCTGTACATCCCTTGACGCCCATGCCCGTGGCGACGAAGACCGCAGCACCATCGGTGAGCTGATTGGTCAGACCATCGACCATGAGCCCCTGGACGAGATGGACCGTCGCTTGCAGCAGGAACACCTGGAGAGCTGGATGACACAACTGGATCAGCGGGAGCAGAAAGTTCTGCGTCAGCGCTACGGGCTTGAGGGGCACACACCCCGGACCCTCTCCGCCATTGGCGTTGACTTGAAGGTGTCCCGGGAACGGGTGCGGCAACTTCAGGAACGAGCCATCAAGAAGCTCAAGGCGTACGCGGCACAACACAAGGCGGCCTGAGACGTTCTCCTGTGGAGTGTCTTCAGGTTTTCGGCCTCGTTGCCATTGGAATCTGGTTGGCTTTGCTGGCCGCCATGGCCCGTCTGCTGCGTCAACGACGCCCGGATCAGCCCGAGTGGAGTCGCAAGGTTGTTCACCTGGGCGCCGGGCTGGTTCTACCCATGGCCTGGGCCACGGATATCGGTCGCACCGTTGCTTTGGCTGCTGCCGTTCTGGCCACGGTCCTGGCTGCCGTGAACCAGCGCACCCGACTGCTGCCAGGCCTGGAGTCGGTCAACCGCCACAGCTACGGCACCGTGGCCTATGGATTGTCCATTCTGTTGCTGCTCTGGTGGGGCTGGCCTCGGCACGCTGCCGTTGTTGTGGTCGCCGGGCTCGTGATGGCCTTTGGAGATGGGCTGGCAGGGGTACTGGGGCCGGCGTACCCTTCCCCCAACTGGTCCGTCCTGGGACAGCGGAAGTCCCTTCTGGGCACTACCTGCGTGGCCTTGGTGGCAACGATCGTGGGCTGGATGCTGCTGGGCGAGCAACTGAGCCTCAGCCAGTTGCTGGTTCTGGGGGTGGCGGCAGCCGGGCTGGAGCAGATCAGTGTGTTGGGGGTGGATAACATACTGCTGCCCCTGGGCACCGCTGCCCTCCTCAACCAATGGCTTGGCCCTTAGAAAGGGCTGTCACAGCCGTGGGCACGGCATCACGCACCGCATCCGCCAGGGCATCCAGCAACCGGGCGGTGGTGGCCAGATCGATGCAAGCGTCGGTGACGCTCTGGCCGTAGATGAGTCGGGAGGGATCTTCCGGGATCTTCTGATTCCCCTCCACCAGATGGCTTTCCAGCATCACCCCGAGGATATGGGATGAACCGTCCCGCACCTGTTGAGCTACGGACAGCAGAACCTCTTCCTGCCGGTGGAAATCCTTGCAGGAGTTACCATGGCTGCAATCCACCATGATGCGACGGCAGCAACCGGCCTGATGCAAGGTGGCCACTGCGGAGGCGATGTCCTCCTTGTGGTAGTTGGGACCCGCGGCGCCGCCCCGCAACACCAGGTGGGTGTCCGGGTTGCCGGTGGTGGAGACAATGGATGCCCGACCCCGGGTATTGATGCCCAGGAAATGGTGCGGACGTCCTGCCGAGACCATGGCGTTGACGGCTGTAGTCACCGTGCCGTCGGTTCCGTTTTTGAAGCCGATGGGCATGGAGAGGCCTGAAGCCATCTCGCGATGGGTCTGGCTTTCCGTGGTGCGGGCGCCAATGGCTGTCCAACTGATCAGATCGGCGATGTACTGGGGCACCACCGGATCCAGCAGTTCCGTTGCTGCGGGGAGGCCCAGATCGGCCAAGTGGAGCAGCAGGCTACGGGCCAGGCGCAGACCTGTGTTGATGTCATAGCTGTGGTCCAGGTGGGGATCGTTGATCAGTCCCTTCCAACCGACGGTGGTGCGGGGCTTCTCGAAATACACCCGCATCACCACCTCCAGACTCCGGCGGTGGCGCTCGTGGAGTTGCTTCAGCACAGCCGCCACCTCACGGGCCGCACCCACGTCATGGACGGAACAGGGACCCACGATGACCAGTAAACGGGGATCCTTTCTGCTCAACAGGTCCTTGACGCGTTGCCGAGCTTCCAGGACCGTCCGGGCAGCGCGGGGCGCCAGGGGAAGATCACCCAGCAAAACGGCAGGGGCAACAAGTGGCCGTGTCTCGACCACATGGAGATTGGATGTACAAACCATGGCGTCCGGATGCCGTGCTCAAATGTAGGCAAAGATAGTCCCGAGGCCTTAAGGAATCTCCATGCTTGCTGCCTACCGCCAGGCTGCCGCTGAACGACGCATCCTGGGAATTCCTCCTCTCCCCCTCAATGCCGCTCAAACCCAGGCCCTGACAGCACTGCTCCAGGATCCGCCAGCAGGGGAGGAGGACCTGCTGCTGGAGTTGTTGCGGGAGCGGATTCCCCCCGGTGTGGATGAAGCCGCCTACGTGAAGGCCACATGGCTGAGTGCCGTGGCCACAGATACGGTCGCCAGCCCGCTGGTGTCCCCGTTGGACGCCACCCAACTGCTGGGCACCATGGTGGGAGGATACAACGTGGCGGCGTTGCTGGAACTCCTTGAGAGCCCGGACGCGGCCATCGCCGCATGTGCAGCCGCGGGGCTGAGCGGCACCTTGCTGGTGTACGACTCCTGCAACGACCTGCTGGAGCGGGCTGCCACCAACCCTTTTGCACACCGTGTGGTGAACTCCTGGGCAGCAGGGGAATGGTTCAGCAGGAAACCACCGCTGCCGGAAGAACTCACCGTCACCGTCTTCAAGGTGGCCGGTGAAACCAACACCGACGACCTGTCCCCCGCCACCCACGCCACCACCCGGCCGGACATTCCGCTCCATGCCCTGGTCATGCTGGAGCGGCGTGACCCACAGGCCCTGGTCACTATCGCCCGGTTGAAGGAGCGTGGTCATCCCGTGGCCTACGTGGGGGACGTGGTGGGAACAGGCAGTTCCCGCAAGTCCGCCATCAACTCCCTGCTGTGGCACATCGGCCAGGATGTTCCCCATGTACCCAACAAGCACCGGGGCGGCGTCATTCTGGGCGGCAAAATTGCCCCCATCTTTTTCAACACCGCCGAGGACTCCGGAGCGTTGCCCCTGGAGTGTGACGTCAGCCAACTGAACACCGGGGACGTGATCACGATTCGCCCTTGGCAGGGGACCGTCACCAACACCGCCACCGGGACGGTTGTGAGTCGTTTCACCTTGCAACCCGGCACCATGGCCGACGAGATCCGCGCTGGTGGGCGGATCCCCCTGCTGATTGGCCGGGCCCTCACCGATAAGGTGCGCCAACATCTGGGATTGCCACCGTCGGAGCTGTTCATCCGGCCCGGCCAACCTGCGGATGAGGGAACGGGCTTCACCCTGGCCCAGAAGATCGTGGGTCGGGCCTGTAGCCTTCCAGGGGTACGACCGGGCGCCAGTTGCGAGCCCATGGTCGCCACCGTAGGCAGCCAGGACACCACCGGTCCCATGACGCGGGACGAGATGAAGGAACTGGCCTGCCTGGGCTTCTCCGCGGATCTGGTGATGCAGAGCTTCTGCCACACTGCCGCCTACCCCAAACCCGTGGACCTCCGGACCCAGAAGGAGCTGCCGGATTTCTTTGCCCAGCGGGGTGGGGTGGCCCTGCGGCCGGGAGACGGCATCATCCACAGTTGGCTCAACCGCATGTTGCTGCCGGACACGGTGGGCACGGGCGGCGATAGCCACACCCGTTTCCCGCTGGGTATTTCCTTCCCGGGCGGCTCCGGGATCGTTGCCTTTGCCGCCGCCTTGGGGGTGATGCCCCTGGATCTGCCCGAATCGGTCCTGGTGCGGTTTTCCGGGGCGTTGCAACCTGGCATCACCCTACGGGACGTGGTCAACGCCATTCCCTACGTGGCCATCCAGCGGGGACTGCTCACCGTGGCCAAGACCAACAAGAAAAACGTCTTCAACGGCCGGATCATGGAAATCGAAGGCTTGCCCGACTTGAAGCTGGAGCAGGCCTTTGAACTCACCGACGCCACTGCGGAACGCTCCTGCGCCGGCTGCACCATCGCCCTGTCCGTCGCCACGGTGACGGAGTACCTGCGCAGCAACGTGGCCCTGCTCAACAACATGATGACCCGGGGCTACCAGGACGCCCGCACCATTGCGCGCCGCATCGCCGCCATGGAGGACTGGCTCGAAAACCCCCGGTTGCTCAGGGCCGATGCCGATGCGGTCTATGGGGAAACCATCGACATTGACCTCAACACCGTCACGGAACCCCTCCTGGCTTGCCCCAACGACCCGGACAACGTCAAACCCCTCTCCGCGGTAGCCGGTGATCCGGTACAGGAGGTGTTCATCGGCTCTTGCATGACCAACATCGGCCACTACCGAGCAGCGGCAAAGGTGCTGGAGGGCGTGGGTAAGGTGAAGGCTCGCCTCTGGGTCTGCCCTCCCACCCGCATGGACGAGGAGACACTCAAACAGGAGGGACACTACGCCACCATGGCTGCGGCAGGCTGTCGCATGGAGATGCCGGGTTGCTCCCTCTGCATGGGTAATCAGGCGCGGGTTGATGACAACACCACGGTGGTGTCCACCAGTACCCGGAATTTCAACAACCGCCTGGGCAACGGTGCGCAGGTGTACCTGGGTAGCGCCGAACTGGCGGCCGCCTGCGCCGTATTGGGCCGCATCCCCACCGTGGCCGCATACCACCGGATCGTCAGCACCAGAATCAAGCCCCTGGCGGCGGAGGTTTACCGCTATCTGAACTTTGATCGGATTCCCGGCTTTGCCCATGGGCAAGGGGACAGCAGCGACGCTTCCAAAAGCCCGGTTCCGGCAGAGGCGAAGATCTGAATGGGCGGCAAGGCGGCAGCATCATGTTTGGCACACCCTTGAAAGCCTCTGCGGTTCGTAACCTGCTGCAGCAGCGCTCCCTGGCGGTGGCGGCCACGGTGCTCCTCACCGGACTGGGGGCAGCCTGGACCGCGGTGTTGCTGAAAAACGGCATGACCAGGGTGGTGAGCTGGCGGCTGGGGCTGGTGGAGCAATTGGAGCCTGTCCTGGGTCGCGCCACTCCATGGTTGGTGTTACCCATCGTCACTGGTCTGGGTGGGCTACTGGCAGGTTTACTGGTGAAGCACTTGGCGCCCGCCGCCCACGGCTCGGGCATCACCCAGGTGATGAAATTCCTCCAGGGGCAGCGGGTGCCCATGAGCATCCGCGTGGCGGTGGTGAAGCTGCTGGGCGGCATCCTGGCCATTGGCAGTGGCTTCCCCTTGGGGCCGGAGGGTCCTGCGGTGCAGATGGGCGCCTCCGTAGCCTGTCAGATGGCCACCAACCTGAGGGCGCCGCGCTCCTTCTTGCGCCTGATTGTAGCCGCGGGCGGCGGTGCGGGCATTGCGGCGGTGTTTAACGCCCCCCTCGGCGGGTTCATCTACGCCATCGAGGAACTGCTCCACAACGCCAGGCCCGTGGTGCTGATGCTGGTGTTGTTCACCACCTTCATGGCCGACACCTGGGGTGACGTGCTGAACTGGATCGGCTTTGGCCAGGACGAGGGCTTTACCGCAGCAGTGAGCCTGGAGGTGAGCAAGACATTTGATCTGGCGGACTTCACCTTTCGTCCTGTCGATGTTCTCTACCTCGTCCTTCTGGGCTTGGTGATTGCCGGGCTGAGTGAGCTGTACAACCGCTACGTGATGGTCATGCAGGGTCTGTGTGGCCGGGTGTTCGGCCCGCGGCCAGTGTTGCGCATGGCCTTGTGCGGCCTGCTGTTGGGGCTGATCTTTGCCCCCCTGCCCGCGGAATTTGCCGATGGAGCCGCCCTGAAAAAGCTTGTGGCGCTGGACCTGCGGGACGGCACCACGGATCTGGGCGCCAATCTGGCCATTTTTGTGGCCATGTTTTTCACCACGGGCCTGGCGGCGGCATCCGGTGCGCCAGGGGGCCTCTTTGCCCCCATGTTGATCCTGGGGGGCGCCGTGGGCCTGGTGGGCTCTGCGCTGCTGCAAACCACCACCGGTTACGCACCCAGCAGCTTTGTGTTTGCAGGGATGGCCAGCTTTGTGGCGGGCACGTGCCAGGTGCCCATTGCCGCCACGTTTATCACCTTTGCCCTCACCAAGCAGATCGTGTTGCTGAAGCCCATGCTGGTGGCGTCGCTCAGTTGCTACCTGCTGGCCCGAGCCATCAATCGCCGCTCCATCTATGAACGTCAGTTGGAGCTGGAAAACCGGCACTCCGTCTGGGCGCCTCCACTCATTGCCCCGGTGAGCCTGCGCTGAGGAGCCGCCAAGCCATAGGCCCGGAGTCCCGCCAGCAGAAACCAGCCCGCCA
>MWLD01000073.1 GCA_002018045.1 Candidatus Synechococcus spongiarum LMB bulk15M | reverse complement strand
CACCAAGGACCTCCTCAATTGTTTGTTGGGCTTTCTCAAAGCGTAGCATCACGCTCTTGGTGTTGCTCGATCCGAGGGTAATAGCCGCATAAAAATCTTTGTCATCCAGGAGTTTGTAGACGGCCTGGCGAAGGGATTCGGCATGAGGCTGCAGATGTTCTGCTGTGTAGTGGGATAGGCCGGTGGACATCACATCCCACAAGGAAGCATTGATTGTATTTCTTCTCTTTTGGTCGGGTTTGTGCTTCCTGAAAGCATGACGACCAAAGAGTGTATAATTATTTTCAAGACTTCTTTCAAGCTCGCTAGATAGTCGTAAAAGGTCTTCTTCCTTCATCTCATTCATGCGTTTTAGGCAATCGGCGAGAAACTTGTCCATATCACCGCGATAGCTTTTAGGGCCAAGCAGTTGAAAAGCACAGAAACGATTGATGAACTCTCGGTCCCGCATTTTTTCTTTATTCAGACTTTCTCCAGTTGCTTTCAGGAAAATCTTATTCTTTGATTCCTTTCTCAACAGACTTGTGCCCTTACCTGTGTACAGACAATTGCGCATTTGTTGTCTGGTAAGCGGAACACCATCATTCACTCTCTCAAAAATATCTAGCTGAGCCCGTTCCGGTATCTTTGAATCAATGATATAGAAAGTGAGATTGAAATCTTCAACTCTATTCTTAAGCTTAGCCGATAGATCCTTGAAACGCTTCTTGTCAAGACCTTTACGGCTTGGGAGCTGGAGAATTAATTCATCCTTAAGAAATTGTTGGAAGGTGGATAGACGCTGCAATCCATCCACAACAATCATCCGCCCCTGCTCATCTTCTGCTAGATAGAAAACTGGTAGAGGGATGCGCATGATCACCGACTCAATTAATCGGCTCCGCTTATCTTTTGGCCAAATAAAATCTCGCTGGAAATCAGGATCCATGATGTAAGAACCTTTATCAATACGTCGAATCACCTCATAAATGGTCCGCACCTCATTGCGAATCAGCAGTTCATCAAGAGGGTAGTCACCCCATGAGTCCAGATCCGAATCCAGCCCTTCGACCGCTTCATTGCCATCGGCGGATTGGTCAACTGGATCGTCTACCAGTGGCTCAGGCTCCTGGTCGGGATTTTGTCTCACCTCATTCCCGTTGCCAGGAAGGGTGGTTGGGTCAGCTTGCGTCATGTTGTTGCTCTCTTCCTCGTGCAGGGCCAGCTTAACCACAGTTCTCTGCCTTGAGACTACCACAGAACCAGGAGAGGAGAAGCCTGGTCCGCAATCACCGCAGGCACTGCTGATGCATGGCTGCTCTTGGAAGCTGAGCAGACTCCTCTTGATCCCATGGGCCTGGCTGCGAGGGGAATGGCAGCCCAGGCTATCGCAGTGTGACCCATCAGACCGGGAGCCAACCAAACAGTTAATACCCATGCATCATCCGGGGACTGTGCGCTCCTATGGGACCCCTTCTGCGGCGTCCTCGCAGGCCATGGCCACAATGCTGCGGCGTGCAGGCTTTCATTCCGAGACCTGGCTCACGCCACCGACTCCTCTTCCGCTTCTGTCGCTCCTTCCTCGTTGCGAAGGACACTTTCAACCTGCGGATTGAGCAACCACCAACGCTGGCCTGTGCGCTCCAGGTCACCCGTCAGGGTCACCATGGCTTTGTCGCTGTGGGCCTGAAGCGCCTTCTCGTAATCCAATTGTGTCAAGACTGTACTGACACTAACAGCTTGTTGCCGTCCGTCGATTTGAGTTGTGAGATGGATAATTCCGTCATTCTGTGTCTCCGGGCGCTTCAGGATCTGGACAAAACCGCGAAGACGAACATCCTCCCGTGGCGCCCGTTCCCGAAACCGTCGAGCCGCTTCCTGCAGGATGGGTGAATCCGCCTTGCTAAAGCGCACGACCGCTTCCGGCAAAGGCGACGGTCGGGTTCTGGCCCAGGAAACGCCGATGTCCAAGCTGGGGAAGGGACCAATGAGGCAGGTCAGGGCATCGCAGAAATTTGCGCTGACACCTTTCTCTACCCCATCGGCAAAGGCGTCGCTGACACCAGCCGCAACCCTCTCGGTGCTCTCACGGGCCGCTTGCAGCGCTTCAATCAAACGTCTCGTCATTTTGCGCTGAATGGGGGCATCTCGCTCCTCGTCCCCCTGGTCGTCTGACAGTCCTGGAAATAGCTCTTGCTGAAATGGTTCCACTGGCGGGGGCACAATCGGCGTCAGCACCGTGATGACAAAGCTCCCCTGGTGGGTCTGTCCCAGGCGCACCTGCTCCAGCAACTCCTTCGCCTCCTGGATGGCGCCGGCACGGTAGACCGGTTGCGTCCTGGAGAGGGAGCAAGCGGCTGATCGGATGAGGTCACGGGCGCCACTCACCAGATCCACACCCTCATTCAAACCCAGGCTGCCGTCGTTGCTGTCGGCAACGCGGATGCGGACGACATCCCGGTCACCCGTCACCAAGGACCGGTAGATGGTCAACTCGTCCCGGTCTGCCACCTGGGCAAACACTTCAATCAACCGTGAAACCACGGTTGCATAGTCACCCAGGTGATCCGTTCGTGGAACGATAATCTCTGGCCGGTTACGGCCGGCGTAAATATGGGAGTGCAGGCGGTAGGTCTCGCCCCGCTGCCAGCCGGCACTGCGGGCATAGGCCGCAAGGGCTGCAGGGGAAATGGCTTTTAGCGCCTCTCGGTCGTGAATGGTGGCTTGCATCAGAAGATCTCCCCATTCCGAGACCGTTCCATGAGTGTTTGCAGCATCTCAACGTCCAACACGTTGCTCACCTAACACCACCAATAGCCGAGGAGTCTGGGTTGTGACGCGAAGATCGTCGTAGTTTTTGATGCTTAATGAAGGAAATGATCGGTAACCGTTCCGTTCTGGGGCAAGTTCCGTCGTTGCTTTCAGTTGCAAATCAAGAGCCGGGCGGAGCGGCCCGCCGCCGTAAATGCTCAGGTCAACGCTGTCCCGATCTGGATCAGGCTTGGAAGTGGTGAACCCTGCCCGAGCCGCCAGCGCCTTGACGTAGACGAGCGACAACCTCTCCTTTTGATCCGCGTTGGTGAGCAACTTATGCATCATTTGCGTCATTCAGTTCGCGGAGAGTAGCAGGCGCAGGGCCGCCAGCACCCGGCGGGGATTTTTGCGGTGCATGGCCATGCCCAGCCAGTAGGCGGCTTCCTCCCTGGCCATGGCGTCGATGCCGCGGGCGCAGTTGTCCATGGAAGTCATGTTGCGCATGGGCGCCAGCAGCTTGAACAACAATCCCATGGCCAAAGCCAGCTCCTCCGAGAGCCGATCACGGCGGGATTCCCCCTTGCGGAGCCTGGCCAGGCTCACCTTCTCGGTGTTGAGGCGCCGCAGCACGGCCCCCTCCACCAACAGGAGCTTATGACCGCCAAGGCCGGCAATCCGGCGGGGCTGCTTGAGTTCCGGGGTGGCTGTGCTGGGAACCTGCCACACCTCCAGCAGCAGATCACTGGGGCCCCGCTGGCGGCTGCGCAGCTCATAGGCGGGGCGGCCGGAAGCGATGGGGCTGGTCACGGGCCGCTCAACTCCAGGCCAACGGTGGCCATCTGGGTGCTCAGGCCTGCCCTGGTGAGGCGTCTGATCCAGTCCTCACCCTGATCAGTCCATATAAGGGGTGGGTCATAGGTGAGCTTGTATTTGATGTCGAGGAACCTCTCGCCACCCCGTCGCCATTGCCCCTCAATGAAGCTGCGCAGGATGATGGCCTCCTCCGGCGTGCCTTTGAACTCAAAACTCCACCCCGCCGCGCCATCGCCGCTGTTCCAACCCCCTTCCATCATCTCCACCTGCACCGTGGCGCCCGGCTCGGCTTTGAGCAGGGCCAGGGGGACAAAGCCATCACCGCTGTTCATTCGCCATGTGAGGGAGCAGACTCCCTTGCCGGAACTGCTCACCTGTTGGGCCAACTGGGTGAGGATCGTCCTGATGTTGCCGGTGCGCTCCAGCGTCCCTGGGGGTGGTGGAGTTGTGGGTGACGCCACTCCGCCGCCACGACCGCTGCCCCCCGCACCAAACCCAAGGCCCTGCCGGGTTGTCGGGTCACTGCCACCGTGGATGGTGGCGGCATCATTGGTGTCCTTATTGTTGTCCTTACTGTCCTCACCTTCCGTGAAGGCCCATGCAGGCGCAGCCGGTGGTGGTTCGGACGCAGTGGTGCGCGGTGGCCAGATGCCCAATGCCTCGGCCTTCTCCACCATATAGATCCTGGCGTCCTCGCTGATGCTCAGCGTCCCCGGCGGCAGATTTCTGCCCTCCAGCCGTTCGCCCTCCTTGTAGACAAACACCCCGTCATCCAGCCCCATCCGCAGACACTTCTTGAGCACCTCATCACCAATCAGAATGGGCAAGGCGGGGTCGCGGTAGTACTCGTTGCGCAGATCCCGGCTGCTCATTACCCCTAGACGCCGCAAAGGGGTCTTGTCGGCCATGTAGTTGGGCGCCGGCGGCGCGTCGTCGGGAAGAATCAATTCCCCGGCTTCCCGCAGCACCCGCTCCACCTGCTTTTGCCCCACGCCGGGCTCGCTGCTGGCATTGGTGACAGTGATGGCGGCATGGACGAGGGACACCTCCGGCCAGGGGCCCCGCTCGGGGTAGAACACATGGCGGTAGGCCTGCTGCACCGCCAAGGCAAAGGCTTGCTGCGCCCGCCCGTGGCGCTCCTTCACCTGCTCCTGCTGGTGGGTCTGCAGGCTGGCGAACAGATCCCCCTGCCGCATCTGCCCCAGGGCCAGCCTGGTGCGGGTCTTGCGCAGCATGTCGTCCACCTGCAGCCCATCGGCACAGACAAACAACAGGTTGTTGCGATTGCGCCGTGTGTTGGCGTTGTCCCCCCTTTCCTTGAACAGCCGCACCACCAACTCCGGCAGATGCACATTGTTCTGCGCCACCGTGTGGCCCTCCCAGTGGAGCACCGCCAGGTAGGGGCCATCCGTATCGTCGGGAATCTCCGCCGGGCTGGCCGGGAACACCACCGGCTCAAAACGCTGCCTGGCCTTGGCGAAGATGGCAGCAATGTGGCGGTTCAACTCCTGGCGGACCGTCTCCAAATCAAACTGTCCCTCCCGTTTTCTCACCATCTGGTTGAGGTTGGCTTCGGTGAGGACGCGCAGCTTGCTGGTGGTGCTGTCGTCCAGGTACTCCGACGCCTCCTGTAGGTGGCGCACCGCCTTGTCGATAAAGGCGGGATCCAGCCCCGGAGCATAAAGGCTGTAATTCAACTCCAGCCGGCTGAGACCCTTGAGGGGCTCGTTAAAGGCCAGGGAGTGGAGCAGCACTGTGCGGGCCGTCAGGGAGCCATAGGGCGCCAGACCCGCAAACTCGCCCGCATCCAGTTGTTGGGCCAGGGCTTTGCCGTCCTCGTCAGCGGTGCGGGCCACGTCAGCCCGGATGGCTGGAATGAAGGCCTGGAGCCCCAGCTTGGTGGCAATCTCCAGGCGGATCCGTTCATTGCCGGGATCAATGTGGTGCAGATGGATGGCGGTGACATCATCGGCCTGCTCCCGCCAGAGTTGGGCAACGGTCTGGGCCAGCAGCCGCAACATGCCCCGCACCCGTTGGAAGTTCTCCAGAGTGGAGGTCTTCTGCATCAGGGTCTCGATGAGCTCCGGATGCAGTGGGTAACCCTTGCGCAACGCCTCGGCTCGATCATCCCTCTGGCCCACGGGCGGCAGGGCCTCGGCATGGCGACTCCAGAGAGCCTGGTAGGCCCGCACCACCTCCCCCACCCGGCTGTGGTCGATGGATTCAAACAGCCGGCGGCACAGCACCTGCACCGTCTCGTCTTCGCTGGTGGGGGTCAGGGCCGTAACTTGTCGCCCCGTCACGGATTGCAGTTCCGCGAAGATCCGATCAATCCGCTGGTTCTCTTCCCCATAGGCATCTACCGCCTGGCCACCACGGCCCAAGGCCAAGGTGAACACCAGCACGGCGTTGGGTGCGGAGTTCACCGCCTTGATCAGATCAGTGAGGAAGGGGGTGAGTTGCTCGGCGGCCTGGCCAGCGGCAGAACCCCTGAGCTTGCGCAAATAGATGGAGAGCTCATCCATGAGGATCAGCACCGGCCCCTCGCCCATGAGTTCCTGCAGGGTTTCTGCTCCTGGCGGCGCTGCACCCAACTGGTCGCTGTTGCGGATGCGCTCATAGCCGGTCCGCCCTGCCAACTGCACTGCCAGCTCTCCCCAGGGGGTGGTGGCCAGGATGTCCTCTTCCATCCGTCGGCCGTTCATGGGATCGGCGTTCTCCCCATCAAAAACCGCCACCGTCACCGGCTCGCTGGGCAGCGTGTTCGGATCCACAAACTCTGCCAGTTTGGGAATCTCCCCAGGCGCCGTGAGGATGTGGTTGAGACCGATCAGGGCATGGGTCTTGCCGCCGCCGTAACTGGTATCCAGCCGCAGAATGCTGCCCAACTGGCTGTCAGCGCCGGTGAGCCGTCCCACCACCGCCTTGATCAAATCCTTGAGGCCACGGGTGGGATGGGTGTTGGCAAAGAAGAGGGCGGGATTTTTGTAGAGTTCCGGCGCCGTGCCCTTGAGCACCTGGCTCAGGTCAGCGGCAAAGTCTTCATCCCGGATCCGTCCCGCCAGGACATCCTGGCGAGGTTGGCACAGGTGATAGATGGTGGGGGGACGCATGGGGTCAGTGGTCGAGCAAGGTGCCGTGGTGCGGTTCAACTCTCAGTCCGCTAACCCCCATGGGGGCCGTATCCGCCAGTCTGTTGGGAAACCCATCCTGAGCGGATCCGCCAAGGGACAGTCGGTGATCAGTTGGGTAACCCGTTCCCGCCATGGTGTTTCCGGCGCGACGATCCCCAAGAGGTGGTTGAGGATGGCCAGTGTGTTATGGAGACGCCGTTGCTTAGCTCCCTGAATCGCTTGCGCCAGTTCGACAGGTTTCCTTGAGCGGCTATCCAGGCGGGCGGCAGCCCAGGGCTGGTGTACGTCTCGCGGTAATGCTCGGCAAACTTGTCCTTTGAATGCTCGAACTGCTTGGTCAGCTTGTTCACTGCCGTCCCGTAACAGATTGTGTCGCGATAAAGGCGGCTATTCGGGTATCCATGGGGACCATAGGTCATAGCCATACAATGTGCCCATTGGGCGCGCAGAGCAACTTCCACAGGCTCAATTCCATCCAGCACGAGCTGCCGAAGGTGTTGATCAAATTTATAGAGTGTGAGCACATCCTCAAACGTGGCGCCCTCGCGGAAGGCATGGTCGCCGGAATCTCGAAGGGAAGCCAGTAGGGTCTGAGCCGATAGCAGGAAATTAACGTCAGGCAGCGCTCTGCGCCGGCAACGTCCCTTACAACCAATCCACGGCGCTTGAGCAACGCAACCTGATCCGGGATGGAGGTGGCGGGCTTCTCGAACTTCCGCACGGTTCACCATGCTCCGGGCAGCACGGCCATACAAGAGGGACCCGCCGGGGTGCGCAGTGGGGGAGCAAGCTCCTGGTTCCCTCCGAGGCGTGGCGGGTCTTGTACATTTTAGCCTAACACAGTGGCGCGTCTGGCAAACCCAAGCACCGGAACGTGACCCGCCCGCTGTTGACGTGGTGGACGTGCTGGTGGCCTGGATTGATCCTCGGGTGCGGTTCCGAGCCCCGGAGAGCCCCAGAATGGAAGGCCCCTGGTTTGTTCATGGTTTCTCCCATCGAGCACTTTGTAACCCGTTCCTTTGGCACCTGGACCGCCCAGCGCAGTGGCCACAACCTGGCCTTCCGCCATGTGGAAGAGGTGGAGTCCGAGATTCGCATTGCGCCCGTGACCCCGGAAAATCCCCAGTTGATGGAGCTGCTGGCCAGCAACCATGTGGCGTCCAGCGCCATGTGCTGCCCCTTCTCCGTCACATGGCAGGGCACCTCCGACTGGGACGAGAACGCCACCAGCGACGGAAGCTGCATCCTGGTGCCCGTGCCCGAGGGCGACACCACAGGCCGCCTGCTCCGCAGCCAGGGCTATACGGAGACCATCCCTGCTGTTGGCCGCTACCGTTTTAGTGACGACGGCGCGTTTGTGCTGGTCACCCCGTATGAGCGGGCCAGTGCGGAAGAGCGGGTATGGTTCGCCACCGACGACCTGCGCCTGCGGGTCGCGCTGATGCGTACCTCCTCCGGCCGCGGTGTGCTGCAGGCGTCTTTCTCTTCGGAGATCCGTCAACGGTCCGCCTGAGACCAGGAATGACACCACCCCCACCACCATCCATGGATGATGACTGCTTCCTGCGTTTCTGCCGCCTCCTGGCAGGCCGCTTCACCAACCGGGATCAGGCGGCGGCTGACCCGGTGCATTTTGCCCATATCCACGTAGCCTTTCATCCGCTGGAGGGGGCGTCCTTCGGTCCGGGCTGGTATTACTCCGAGCAGGCCTATGACCATGACCTCTGGTCTCCCTACCGCCAGGGTGTACATCGCCTGGTGCGTCAGGACGAACTGGTTCGGGTGGAGAACTACAGCCTGAAGGATCCCGTTGCGGTGGCAGGAGCCAGTCGGGATGCAACCATCCGCGCCACTGTCCAGCCGGGGCAGCTCACGCCGCGCCTGGGCTGCGCCATGGAATTTCGTGCCAATGCAACGGGGGGGTTCACGGGCTCCGTGGAACCGGGGCGCCGCTGTCTGATTCCCCGGGATGGCCAGCTCACCTATCTGGTAAGCGAGGTGGAGATGGATGAGGAGCGGTGGATCAGCCGTGATCGAGGGTTTGACCCTCGGACCCAGGCGCAGCGCTGGGGATCGGAGCATGGGGCACTGCGCTTCCGCCGCACCGAGCGCTACGATCAAGGCATTGGACCCCATTGGCTCCGGATGCGGGAAGCGTAAGGAGTCGGTTTACAGGTTCCCTTTGCCGGTTTTGCGCAAGGGGATGTCCAATTGTAAAGCTTAGGGGAGCAAAGGGCTTCTCCCCCTGAAAATAACCAACGTTCGAAGACTTGGGCACAGCCCTCAGGCAGTCAGTGAGAAAACGTCTCAGCGTGCTTCCGAAGCGTGCTCGGTCTGCTTCCTCGCTGAACCGAGTTACTGGGTGCTGACCATGTCAGGCAGATGCCTTGTCTGCCTCGATTTGCCAAACATCCTTACGAACCCTCGTCGAGATCAGGAGCTTTTCTTCAATGTTTGACGCCTTCACCAAGGTTGTTGCCCAGGCTGATGCCCGGGGTGAGTTCATCAGCGCTGGTCAGTTGGACGGCCTTGCTGCCATCGTTTCCGACAGTAACAAGCGCATGGATGCGGTGAACCGCATCACATCCAACGCCTCCAGCATCGTCGCCAGCGCTGCCCGCAGCCTCTTCGCCGAGCAGCCTTCCCTGATTGCCCCCGGTGGCAATGCCTACACCCATCGCCGCATGGCCGCCTGCCTGCGGGACATGGAGATCATCCTCCGCTACGTCACCTATGCCGTCTTCACGGGTGATGCCAGCGCTCTGGAGGACCGTTGCCTGAATGGTCTACGGGAGACGTACCTGGCCCTGGGAGTGCCTGGTGCTTCTGTTGCAGAGTCCGTCCGCAAGATGAAGGACACGTCCATCTCCATCGTCAACGACCGTACGGGCATCACCTCCGGTGACTGCACCTCCCTCGTTGCAGAAATCGGTCTCTACTTCGACCGTGCCGCCGCCGCTGTGGCCTGAGCCAGGCCCTAACTTCACGCTCAACTCCTTTCATCGTTTTCCATGAAAACCCCCCTTACCGAAGCCGTTGCCGCCGCTGATTCCCAGGCACGCTTCCTTTCCAACAGCGAGATGCAGTCCGCTTTGGGCCGTTTTGGTCATGCCGCTGACTGCCTCACAGCCGCCAAAGCTCTCACCGCCAAGGCCGACAGCTTGGTGAACGGCGCCACCCAGGCCGTCTACAACAAGTTTCCCTACACCACCCAAATGCAGGGGAACCAATACGCCTCCACCCCTGAAGGGAAGGCCAAGTGCGCCCGTGACGTGGGCTACTACCTGCGCATGGTCACCTACTGCCTCGTGGCTGGCGGCACCGGCCCGATGGACGACTACCTGATTGCCGGCCTTGAGGAAATCAACCGCACCTTCGAACTGTCCCCCTCCTGGTACGTGGAAGCTCTGAAGTACATCAAGGCAAACCACGGCCTCAGCGGTGATCCTGCCACTGAAGCCAACACCTACATCGACTACGCCGTCAACGCCCTCGTCTGAGTTCACTCTGCCTGAGTTCAGCGTTTGGCTGACTGTCAGAACGGAGCCCTCGATGGGCTCCTTTTTTCTGCTTTTTCTCCATGTCGCAAGGGACACCTCTTAATGAGGCCCAAGCTCTGGACTGGTTGCGCCAGTTGGAGGATCCGGGTCAGCGCTACTACGCCGCCTGGTGGCTGGGGCGGATGCGCTCCAACCATCCGGAGGCGGTGCCCCTGCTGATTCAAGCCCTGACGGAGCGTGGCCCTCGACCGGATCCCGCAAGCGGCATTGACGAGCCCAATCCCGTCGCCCGCAATGCAGCCCGCGCTCTGGGCAAACTGGCGGATTCCCGGGCCGTTGATCCCCTGTTGACAGCTTTAGAGTCTTCCGACGATGGGTTGCGGGAAGCTGCTGCCCGATCCCTGGGCCAGTTGGGCGCCTTGAAGGCGCGGCAGGCTATTCTGCGGCGCTTGGCGCCAGGACCGTTGGTTGCAGGGGCGCCCCGTCCAGGCACCAGCCGGCTGACGGAACCCTGCGAGGCACTCCTGGAAGCCCTGGGCGCCCTGGGTTGGCAGAATGAGGACGGCTCCACCGTCACGGACCGCAAACCGTTGCTGGAGGTTGTGCAGGCCTATGTGGACCATGAACGCCCGCTGATCCGTTCTGCCGCCTATCGGAGCTTGCTGCAACTCACTCAGGAGGATTGCTGGGGTGAGCAACTGGTCAACCTGTTGCTCCATAACGAACTCCAGGTCCGTCGTGCGGCCTTGCTGGATCTGGGCGTCACCGGCTGGCGGCCAGCAGGCGCCGCCGTTGCCGGAACCTTGGCGGAGAACAGCCTGAAGCTCATTGCCTTGCGCGGCCTGGTGGAAAACAGCCCGGCGCGGAACCGGACCAGCCCGTCTCCCTCACCGGAGGAAGTCGGGTTGCTGCTGGCCATGGACGATCTTCTCTAAGGGGCGCCAATATGACCAGACCCCCTGATTCCCGGCAGGTGCAGGCCCTCATGGACGCCGTACAGGCCGCCCGGACCGCGGATGACCTCACCGACGCAGTGGAGAACCTCTCCGCCTGCGCCCATCCCATGGCCATCCCCTGCCTGATTCAGGTGTTGGGCTTCAACAATCCTGGCGCGGCGGTGGCGGCGGTGGACGGCCTGGTGGCCATTGGCGCTGCTGCGGTGCCGGCCATCCTCGCCAATCTGGATGACTACAACTACGGCGCCAGGGCCTGGAGTGTGCGGGCGCTGGCCGGCATTGGCGATCTGCGGGGGCTGCCCCTGCTGGAGCGGGCTTTGGCGCAAGATATTGGTCCCAGTGTGCGCCGGGCTGCTGCCCGTGGCATGGGTGGCCTCCAACCCCATGGCTTCACGGCGCAGCAGCGGCAGGAGTTGGCGGAGCGGATTTTGCCCCAACTCAAGGCCGCTTGCGGGGACGAAGAGTGGATCGTGCGCTACGCCGTCGCCGTGGGACTGGAGGGCATGGACCACTGGTGGCTGCCACCTGCCGCCCAGCGACAGCGCCTGCTGGACACCCTTCAGCCGTTGGCCGATCCCCGGCGGGAAGCGGCGCCGGTGGTGTGGCTACGGGCGCGGTTGGCCCTCAACCGTCTGACAACCACCCCCTCTGCTGCCCGTGCTTGACCTTCCCTCGCCTTCCTCCCTCCACTGCCATGGCCTTGATCGCTCGCCGTCTGCTGGAGCAACTCAGCGGCGTATTTTCCAACGAAGCCCAGGCGGTGGCCAATCCACCCCTGTTTGCCTCCATCCAGGTGGTGTTCCGCCCCACACCCCGGTTGGCCCCCGGTTCCCTGCTACTGGAGCAGGCCTATGCCCTGGATCCAGGCCAGCCCTACCGCATTCGGGTGCTGCGGGTTCGCCATCGACAGGAGCAGGGCTTGATCATTGAAAATTGGGCTCTCCAGGATGAAGAGCGCCTTTATGGCGCCACCATGGAGCCGGAGCGCCTGGTCCACGTCCAGCAACAGGATTTGACCCTGTTACAGGGCTGCACCTATCTTGTGGAAACGGCGGGGGACGGGTTCCGGGGTGAGGTGGAGCCCGGTTGCAACTGCCGGGTGCAGCGCGCCGGCCGCGAAACCTATCTGGTGAGTCGCTTTGAAGTGGGGGAGGGCTGGCTGCGCACCACGGATCAAGGCTTTGATCCCCAAACCCATGACCGTGTTTGGGGCGCCGTCTCCGGTGCGTTCGAATTTGAACGCATCCGTAGCTTTGCGGCAGAACTGCCCGAGGCTTGGTAATCCGGGTGTGCCGTCACGTCACGGGTCCGTGCAGGCAACGGCCAGACCGGTGGTGCATGGACCAGAACCCGTGAGATACGTGCTGATAGAACAACTCCTCCAACTCATCCACCACCTGCTCAATACCGACCCCATCGGTGGCCACCACCACCCCATCCTCCGCTGGCCGCAGAGGCGCTTCCGTGCGGGTGCGGTCCAGATGGTCCCGCTCGGCAATCTGGGCCTCCAGTGTGGCCAGAGGCGGGAGCGCCTGACCACGCTGGGTCATATCGGCAGCCCGCCGCCGCGCCCGCTCAGCCACGGTGGCGGTCAGATACACCTTCAACTCCGCATGAGGGAAGACAGCAGTGCCCATATCACGTCCCTCGCTCACCAGTCCTCCCTGCTGGCCAAACACCCGCTGTTGCCGGGTGAGCACTTGTCGCACCTCCGGCAGGGCCGCCACGCGGGGAACAGTGGCGGTGACGCGGGGAAGGCGAATGGCATCACTCACATCCACCCCGTTAATGCAGATCACCTGCTGCCCCCGGTCTCCCCAGGTGAGCCGCAGTTCCATGGTCTCCAGCAACTTCTGTAAGGCTTCACCGGAGCGGATGGGCTCCCGGCTCTCCAGCATGCGCCAAGCGACGGCGCGATACATGGCGCCGGTATCCAGGTGAAGGAGGCCCAGCCGTGCCGCCAGGAGACGGGTCACCGTGCTTTTGCCCGTTCCCGCCGGACCGTCAATAGCGATGATGGGCTGGCGACTCAACAAGAAGCGGTGGTCCAGGAGACGGGCTGGCCCCACATGAACTGCCACCCCCAACAGGGCCACACCATCCAGGCGCGGGCAGGGCTGCAGGGTAAGCGGATTCACCAGTTGGGCATAGTCCACGGCCAGTCCGGCAGAGTTCAGGCGGGTGCGCACCAACTGCTCCAGGACAGTGGCGCTGCGCTCACCACCATGGACTGCGGCCTCTGCATCCCGCAGGGCCTGGGGCAACAGGGCAGCCTGCCGCCGCTGCGCCGGGCTGAGGCGGCTATTCCTTGAGCCATAGGGGAGACCGTCCTCTTCCCGCACCACCGGCACCGGCAGCAGACGGCAGCGCTTCTCGTAAAAAGCAGGGAGGCACCGGCGCAACACCGTGAGCTGCTGCCAGTCCTTTTCCCCCATCACCACCAGGGCGGGTTGCACCCGCTCCAGGAGCCGCTCCATCACCATGAGCACCCCCTCGAAATGACCGGGTCGCCAGGGACCACAGAGGGTTCGGATCAGGGAGGCCTTGATCCGGAGTCTGCTGCTGGCGTGGCTGCAGTCCAGGTTGGCGTCACCGTAGACGTGATCCACCGCAGGGAACCAGATGGCATCAGCCCCTGCGGCGTCCGCCTGTTGAGCGTCTCCATCAGGGTGTCTGGGGTAGGTCGTAAAGTCTTCTCCCGGTCCAAACTGGGTGGGGTTGACAAATACACTCACCAGGACCCGCACCCCTGCGCCACAGGCTGCGCGGATGAGCTGCTGATGGCCGCGATGCAGCCCACCCATGGTGGGGACAAAATGGATGGGGCCAGGGGCAGCGGCCAGCCATTGGTCCAATTCACGGTTGTTGTGCAGGATCACCATGGGCCGCTGGTCAGCACATCGACTTTGCCAGGAACGGCTTGCCCATCCATCGTCACATCAATTCAGGACTTTGACAGGCTCCACCATGGACTATCGCAGCGCAGGTGTGGACATTGAAGCGGGCAATGCCTTTGTTGCCCGGATCCGTAGCATGGCCGCCAGCACGCGCCGTCCTGAAGTGGTGGGCAGTTTGGGGGGATTCGGTGGACTCTGCCGTGTGCCCGCCGGCCTGCAGCAGCCCCTGCTGGTGGCAGGAGCCGACGGCGTGGGCACCAAGCTGGCCCTGGCACAGGCCTGGGGCTGCCACCGGCAGGTGGGGGTGGACCTGGTGGCCATGAGTGTGAACGATGTCGTCACCAGCGGTGCGGATCCCCTGTTCTTTCTGGACTACATCGCCAGTGGTCGCTTGATCCGCGACCAACTGGCGGCGGCTGTAGACGGCATGGCCTGGGCCTGCCGCATCAGTGGCTGCGCCTTGCTGGGGGGAGAAACCGCGGAGATGCCCGGCTTCTATGAAGACAGCCGCTACGACTTGGCCGGCTTTTGCGTGGGCGTGGTGGATGCCCCGGCCCTGGTGGATGGACGCCACATCCAACCCGGAGACCAGGTGATCGCTGTTGCCGGTTCAGGACCCCACAGCAACGGCTTCAGCTTGATTCGACGGGTGTTGAATCACAGTGGTGTGGACCCCCATACCCTGCACCTGGAGCCGGAGTGCGGCATGAGTCTGGCGCAACAACTTATGGAACCCACCCGTCTGTATGCCCCGCTGGTGCGCCAACTGCGCCAGCGCGCCATTCCCCTCCACGGGATGGTGCATATCACCGGTGGAGGGTTGCCGGGGAATCTGCCCCGTTGTCTTCCTGAAGACGGCAACCTGCACCTGGCGATTGATGCCGGCAGTTGGTCCGTCCCTCCCCTGTTCCGCTGGTTGCAGCAGCAAGGACGGATTCCGGAGGCCGACCTTTGGAACACCTTCAACCTGGGCGTTGGTTTCTGCCTGGTGGTGCCCCGCAACAGGGTGGACGAGGCTCTGGCCTGCTGCCGGGATTGTGGTGAGCGGTGCTGGCGTCTCGGGGAGGTCCTGGCCGGTCAGGGACCAGTGGAGGGGCTGCCCTTCTGAGGCGCGTCGTTGTCCGACGGGCACGGCGGCGGTGTGCAAAACCGTTACCTATGGCAGAATAAAGCATATGAACAACGTTCATACCATTCCCTAACCCGACGTAACCGTGACGTCCAGCTTTCCCTCGAATCGCATTACCCGCCGTCGCAGTTCCTCCACTCTCCCGAATCTCCAGTCTCCCAGCCGGCCCCAGGCACGGCCCCCACTGCGTCCCAGCACCACCAGCAGCACCAGCGCCACCACTAGTAGCGCCAGTAGCGTATCCCGGGCCCCCTTCCTCACCCTGAACGACCACGGCAGGGTCTATGTGGCCGATCTTCCCAAGCTGAGCGACGGTCAACTGGCCAACCTGGCGCGGGAAGCCAGCCAGGTGTTCGCCAGTCTGGACCAGCGCATCGCCCAACTGCAGGCGGACTTGAACGCCACGCCACCGGACGCGGTGATTCGTGCCTGCACCAAGCGAGACGTGACCGCTCGCTTTATGAAGGCCATTGAAGAGGAGCAGAACAACCGTCGCAACAACCCTCAACTGAGGGCCGCAGCCGGTGAGTCCCTCTCCCGCACCTTCATGGAAGTGGCACGGCAACGACTCCCGGGAGAGGCGTTCGACTCCCTGCTGCAAGAGGCGCTGACCCTTGTCAATCGACAGGAGGAAGGACGGCAACGGAATGTCGATATGACGGAGCGCTTGCCCGTGGTGGTGTCCGACATGTCGACCACCTGAGCACCCATGGCTCAACATCTGCAGCAGCTCGGCATCTCAACGTCCGGTCAGGGCTTTATCAACATCACCCACACCGTTGCTGCCGTTCTTGAAGACAGCGGACTCAGGCAAGGCCTGATCTGCCTCGGTTGTCTCCACACCAGCGCCAGCCTCTCCATCAACGAGAACGCCGATCCCCGTGTACTCACGGACCTGCTGGCCCATCTGGCCGCTCTCGCCCCCACCGAAGGCGCCCGCTCCCTCAGTGGATACGGGCCGGTTCGCCCCTACAGCCACAGCAACGAGGGACCTGACGACATGCCTGCCCACATTCGCACCATGCTCACCAGCACCCACCTCGCCCTCAGCTTTAGCGAAGGGAATCTTCTACTCGGTCAGTGGCAGGGCATCTACCTCGTCGAGCACCGCACCAAGCCCCAAACACGGGTGGTACACGTTCACTGCCTGGGGGATTGATCGGGGCAACAACAGGCTCACGCTCCGAGAAGACCCGTTTCCTCAAGAAAAGGCGCAAGCCAACCGGGCACGCCATCCCGTTCCCATCGCCACCAGCGCCCTTGCCCCAGGTATACGTCTTCTCCGACGAGATACGCCCTGGCCAGTTCAGCCGAGGGAAAACTTGCAAGACTGTCACCCCGACTGGCACGCCCCAGCCGCCGTGAGGCCAGGAGTCGAGAAGACGGTTGCCTTGGCGGCATGGAGAATCCCCGTTGTAAGACAATGACATCCTTGAAGGTAACGACGGACTGGAAGAACGCAAGGGCACATTCACGTCCATGCACGTCCTGCATTGGCAAGGCGCCACGTCAAGCCCGCCACCGCGTTGCGGCAGGTGTGGTTAGCGGCGAGTGACGTGTGGGGAGGCTTCCCGGACGGTTCATGATCCCGAGCCGTCCCCAGGCAGTTCCGTCAAACCGTCCGGCAGCGGAAAGCCCAGTTGACAGGCGGTCCAGGCGGCCGTAGCGGGCGCCAGGAGGATGCCGTTGCGGTAGTGGCCACTGGTGAGCAGCAACCCGGGCGCCAGGATTGCCAACAGCGGCGCCGGGCGGCCCACGGGTCGGGCCCGTACCCCCTGCCAGCGGCGCAGCACCCGAGCCTGTCGCAGCCATGGCGGAGCAGCGCCATCCAACTGCAGCATCCGATCCAGGTAATGGGCCCGGCTTTGGTCACCTGGCTCCACGGTTGCCCCGATCCACAACTGCTGATGCTGCGGGCGAGGAATCAGATGCACCCCACGCCATATCACAGGCCCTGGCAAGCCCGGTGGTGGAAGCATGGGGCAGTGGAGGGCAGCCGCCTGGCCCAACACGGACGTCATGGGCCAGTTCAATTGAACGGGTGAATCCGGAGCCGCCAGCAGTCGGCCGGTGCCCAACCCTGTGCAGAGCACCACGGCTGAGGCCGGGAGGGTCGTCGGAAGACCGGGATCACTGGTTTGCAGCCGAAGACGCCAATCCCGACCGTCAGGGGTCAGGCCTGTCACCTGGGCAGACCAGCGCTGGACGCCCAAGTGCTCGGCGCCCTCAGCCAGGGCCGTCAGCAGTGGAGCAGGATCCAGTTGTCCATCCTGGGGCGACCAGAGGCCACCTTGCAAATCGGTGGCCGCCAGGGCGGGCCAGCGGGTGAGGAGATCTTCACGGGTGCGCCAGGCCAGGGGGAAGCCCTCCCCTTGACGCTGACGCACCAGTGTCCGGAGCCCTTCCCCATCGTCCGGCTGGTGGCAAAGCACCGTCAGCCCCCATTGTCGGGGGATAGGCCCCAGCAACGGCAACCATTGGCGCCACAGGGCAATGGAGGCACGCCGCAACCGCCAACTGCGGCCACGGAGGCGCCGACTGCAATAGCCCATCAGTACCCCCAGGGCCGCCAAACTGCCGGGTCGCTCCGGACCAAGGTCCTGATGGGGAGCAATCCACACCACCCGAGCGCCGCAGCGGGCCAGCCACCAGGCTGTGACGCTGCCCACACTGCCGGCGCCAACCACGGCGATGGGTCCATGGCCCGGGGTCATGTGCCCAGCCTCACCCATGGGGCATGATGACCACAAGATTGCAGGACCTTTGCGGCCCCTGGGCCTGCAGCACCCTGCTTGCGCCTGCCAGCACCACCATGTCCGGCTTCACCAGGCTCACCCCGCCTCAACAGGGGACCGCCATCCGTTTCCAGGCAGGGCATCCTGTCGTCCCCGATGAGCCCATCATTCCCTTCATCCGTGGGGACGGCACCGGTGTGGATATCTGGCCCGCCACCCAACGGGTGCTGGATGCAGCCGTACACGCTGCCTATGGCAACAAGCGGCGTTTGGTCTGGTTCAAAATCTATGCCGGTGATGAGGCCTGTCAGGTCTATGGGGATCTCCAGTATCTCCCGGAAGACACCCTGAAGGCCGTCCGCCAGTACGGCATTGCCATCAAAGGACCCCTCACCACACCCGTGGGGGGCGGCATCCGCTCCTTGAACGTCACACTGCGGCAACTGTTTGATCTGTACTGCTGTGTGCGGCCCTGCCGGTATTACACAGGCACCCCCAGCCCCCACAAACGACCGGAAGAGCTGGACGTGGTGGTGTATCGGGAAAACACGGAAGACATCTACATCGGTGTGGAGTGGGCCGCTGACGATCCCGTCGGTCAGGACTTACTGCGTCACCTGAACGAGACGGTGATTCCGGCAAGCCCCAAGTTGGGCAACCGTCGGCTGCGGGCAGGCTCCGGCCTGGGCATCAAGCCCGTCAGCAAGGTGGGCACCCAGCGCCATGTACGCCGGGCCATCCAACATGCCCTGGGACTGGAAGGCCGCAAGCGTCATGTGACCCTGGTTCATAAGGGGAATATCATGAAGTTCACCGAGGGGGCCTTCCGGGACTGGGGCTACGAGCTGGCCACAACCGAGTTCCGCGCCGTCTGTGTCACGGAGCGGGAAAGCTGGGTTTTGGACAACCTGGCCAGGGATCCCCGGCTGTCGGTGGAAAACAACGCCCGCCGGATCGACCCCGGCTACGACAACCTCACCCCTGCCAAGCAACAAGCCGTCTGCGGAGAGGTGCGGGCCATCCTGGACAGCATTGGTGAATCCCACGGTCAGGACCGCTGGCGCCGAATGGTCATGGTGGATGATCGCATTGCCGATAGCGTGTTTCAGCAACTCCAGACCCGACCGGGGGAGTATTCCATTCTGGCAACCCTCAACCTGAACGGAGACTACATCTCCGATGCCGCCGCCGCCATTGTGGGGGGCCTGGGCATGGCCCCCG
>MWLD01000062.1 GCA_002018045.1 Candidatus Synechococcus spongiarum LMB bulk15M | reverse complement strand
GGTCCTCTTCCGGCTGTAAAGCCTGCTCCAACCGCCCCAACTGCTCCAACCGCCAAGCCAGGGGACGGGTGTGGCCCTGGGTCACCAACCGGCGTTGCCGCGCAATCCGTGCGGCAAAATCATTGCTGAGGGAGAGGAGATGCAAACGTCAACGGAGCAGGGTGAAGCCATGGGGAAAGCCGGACATCAGAATAACTCCACAGACAACGCCCACTTTCCTAATTCAAGACCTATAAGACAACTTGAAAAGGCAGGGTTGGTCCTGCCTTCTTTCCTTTGGGCACTATTCTGCATAAGCCCCAAAAAACAGGGAGAAGTCCTGTTCAATACACCTCCACCGGTACCCGCACGGAACGGCGGGAGGCTTCTGCGCAGCCGGTTGGGGTGGGGAAGAGCTTGTTGGGGTTGGCCCGTTGTTGGGGGTCAACGGCCTGGCGGACACGGGTCATGGTGTCCAGATCCATGGTGCTGAACATCAGGGCCATGGCGCAGCGCTTGTCTGCGCCAATGCCGTGTTCTCCCGTAATACTGCCCCCCATCTCTACGCAAAGGTGCAGGATGTCCGCGCCGGCCTGCTCTACCCGCTGGACGATGCCCGGCTCGTGGTGATCGTAAAGAATCAGGGGATGAAGGTTGCCGTCCCCGGCATGGAACACGTTGGCAATGGGGAGGCCGTAGCGCCGACTGATGCCGGCAATGGCCTGGAGCACCTTGGGCAGCGCACTGCGGGGCACCACACCGTCTTGAACGTAGTAGCTGGGGCTGATGCGACCCATGGCGGCAAATGCCGCCTTGCGGCCCTCCCACAGCCGCTCACACGCTGCAGGAGAATCAGCCTTCCGCACGCCTTCAGCCCCCGCGGCTGTCAGCAGGTCTTCCGTGGCTTGACAGGCAGCCTCCACCTCGGCGGCCTGACCATCCAGCTCCACCAGCAAGGCCGCCGCCGCACGCCTGTTGTAGACACCGGTCCGGAGCAGATCTTCCGTGGCGTTGAGGGTGAAGTTGTCCATGATTTCCATTCCGGCGGGCAGGATGCCAGCCGCGATGATGCGCCGCACCCCATCGCCGGCAGCCTCCATGGCGGCAAAATCAGCCAGCAACACCCGCACGGTTTCCGGTTGACGTAACAGCCGCAGACGGATGGCCGTGGCAATGCCCAGTGTGCCTTCACTGCCAATGAAGAGGCCACGCAGGTCCAGGCCAGGCATTTCAGCCACATGGCCGCCAAAGCGGGTGAGGCTGCCGTCGGGTAACACCACCTCCAGTTCCAGCACGTGGTTGCTGGTGACGCCGTATTTCAAGCAATGCACACCGCCGGAGTTCTCGGCAACGTTCCCGCCGATGCTGCACACGTTTTGGGATGAAGGGTCGGGGGCGTAGTAGAAGCCGTCCCCCGCCACCGCCCGGGTGACCCAGTTGTTGATGACGCCGGGCTCCACAAGAATCGTCTGGTTATCCACGTCAACATCCAGAATGCGGCGCATCCGGCTGGTGACGATCACCACTGCCCCGTCGCTGGAAATTGCCCCGCCGGAGAGTCCGGTGCCGCTGCCACGGGCCACAAAAGGGAGCCCCGACTCGACACAAAGCTTCACGGCAGTTACCACCTCGGCAGCAGAGCGGGGCAGCACCACCAGGTTGGGGGCGTGGCGGTGCAGGGTCAGACCGTCGCAGTCGTAGGCCAGCAAATCTTCACGGCGTTTGAGGATGCGGTTGGCCCCCAGCACCGCAGCAAAGCGTTTGTGGACGGCAGGCCAGGCAAGAGGGGGAGGAGAAGAAGCCACGGCAAGGAGAGGGAGTCAAGGGGTTGTCACCGGTGGCGTGCTGTTATCGGCTTCCTCCTCCTCGACTTCCTCAACAACTTCCTCACTGTTCTCACTGTCCTCCTCCGGGGGCGACTCATCCGGCCAGACAAAGTCCTCCAGGGCAGCATCCACGGTCTTGGCCGGGTCCGTAGCGTACTGAAGGTTGCGGGTGTTCCGGAGCCTGCGGATCAGGTCGGAGGGATCTTTAAATCCCCCCCCTGATTGCCGGCCGTTGTCAAAGTTATAGAAACGCTCTTCCCGCTGGTCTTCCCGCGTGATGCCTGGGGTGGAGGAAGACGAGGACTCATTCCCTCGCGCCATGGTGGCGCTCAGCAGGGAAACCGGCAAGGCGAGCAGTATGAGACGTCTGAAGCGCACCATGGCACATCCATCGGGTTCTGTTCCCCGATTTTATGACTGAAGTTTGAACGGAATGCCGGTCACCTGGCCCTTGTTTCCCGTTTCACCGATCTTTTGTTTGTGAAGTCCGTGTGTTTGTGAAATCCATGCGCATCGCCACCTGGAACGTCAACTCCCTTCGCGCCCGCCTTGAGCACGTGGTCAGTTGGCTGGAGACACACCAGCCGGACGTGCTCTGTCTTCAGGAAACCAAGGTGGCCGATGAGCTCTTCCCCCACGACCCGCTGAACGCCATTGGCTACAGGGCGGTCGTCAGTGGTCAGAAGACATACAACGGTGTGGCGCTCGTCAGCCGTCAACCCCTGGAGGATGTGCGCATCGGCTTTGACGGGTTACTGGAGGAAGACCGGGAGGCAGTGGTCCTCGGTGAACAAAAACGTGTGATCAGCGGCCGCCTGGGCCGTCTACGCATCCTCGATCTTTACGTTCCCAACGGGGCATCCGTCGGTAGCAAGAGCTACGCCTACAAGCTGGCCTGGTTGAACTGCCTGGGCCGCTATGTGGCCACCCAACTGGAGCAGGGAGAGCCCCTCTGCATGGTGGGGGACTTCAACGTTGCTCCTGAAGACAGGGATCTACATGACCCACAGCAATTCAAGGGCCACATCATGGCCAGTGAACAGGAACGGGAAGCCCTGCAGGTGGTGCTGGGGCAGGATCTGAAGGACGTGTTTCGTCGCTTTCACCCGGAAGACGGCCACTGGAGCTGGTGGGACTACCGCAGTGGTGGCTGGCAGCGGAATCAGGGCTGGCGTCTGGATCACGTTTACCTGACCCGGGACCTCTACGACACCGCAGAGGACTGCTGGATTGATCGCCAGCAACGGGGCCTACCCCGACCCAGTGACCATGCCCCTGTTGTTGTGGAGTTGTCCGGCGCTGCCGTGGACCCTTAGAGGTATGGTTTTACCCTTAGGTTTGACCCATCGAACTCGACGACGTGGCTCCAGCTTCTTCGCTGAATACGATCCGCTCCGAAGAGATCTTTGACGCTGCCCAGGCGCTGATGCCGGGGGGCGTGAATTCACCGGTCCGGGCGTTTCGCTCGGTTATCGGCAAACCCATTGTCTTTGATCACGTCAAAGGCTCCTCCGTGTGGGACGCGGACGGCAACCGCTACATCGACTACGTGGGCAGTTGGGGGCCAGCCATCTGTGGCCATGCCCGTGCCGAGGTGATCGGTGCTCTCCATGAGGCGCTGGACCGGGGTACCTCCTTTGGCGCCCCCTGCCTGCTGGAGAACACCTTGGCGGAGATGGTGATCGAGGCCGTGCCTTCCGTGGAGAAGGTGCGTTTTGTGAACTCCGGTACGGAGGCGTGCATGGCAGCCCTGCGGCTGATTCGCGCCTTCACGGGTCGGGACAAATTGATCAAGTTCGAGGGCTGCTACCACGGCCATGCGGACACGTTCCTGGTGAAGGCAGGCTCCGGCGTGGCCACCCTTGGCTTGCCTGATTCCCCGGGCGTGCCCCGTTCGGCCACTGCCTCCACCTTGACCGCTCCTTACAACGATTTGGAAGCCGTCAAGGCGCTGTTTACGGACCACCAGGACCAGATTGCCGGCGTGATCCTGGAGCCTGTGGTGGGCAATGCCGGTTTCATTCCCCCGGATGCCGGTTTTCTGGAGGGTCTACGGGAACTCACCCGGGATCAAGGATCCCTGTTGGTGTTCGACGAGGTGATGACGGGCTTTCGCATTGCCTACGGTGGCGCCCAGGCCCGCTTTGGCGTCACTCCCGATCTCACCACCATGGGCAAGGTGATTGGCGGTGGTTTGCCGGTGGGCGCCTATGGCGGTCGGGCCGACGTGATGGCCATGGTGGCTCCGGAAGGTCCCATGTACCAGGCCGGAACCCTCAGTGGCAACCCCCTGGCCATGACCGCCGGGATTGCAACCCTGGAACTGCTGCAACGCGCCGGTGCCTACGACCACCTGGAGACCGTCACCAGGCGGCTGGTGGCAGGAATCCTGGAAGCAGGCCGGGAGGTGGGGCTGCCCGTCAGTGGCGGCAGCATCAGCGGCATGTTCGGTTTCTTTTTCCGCGATCAGCCCGTGCGTAACTTTGCCGATGCCAGGGAAGCGGATCACGAGCGGTTTGGCCGGCTCCATCGCGCCATGCTGGAGCGTGGTGTGTACCTGGCGCCCAGTGGCTTTGAAGCAGGCTTCACCTCCCTTGCCCACAGCGACAACGACATCGACACCACCTTGGAAGCCTTCCGCGAGTCCTTTGCGGAGATTGCCTGATCTTCCTCTGCCTGATCCGTCCTCAGCGACGCCAGCGCGCAAGAAACGCCGCCAGCCCCAGCAGAACTAGCAGAACGGCGCCTGAATCAATCAGTCCCCAACTGGTGAGCCAGATACCCATGGCGCTTGTGGTGGTGTGGAGCTGAAGGACTGGTTGGTTGCCAGGTTAGTCAAAGTAGAGCACACTCACCAGTCGGCATTGATCTTCCGCCATCCGGGCTGTTTCCAGTAGCGTGTGGCTGTCGTGGAACACCATGCAGACGAGTTGGTCACAGCGCTCGATAATCTCCTTATTGCAAAGACGACTGGCCTCTTGTAACGAGAGGTGGTCGTGCTCGGGCTTTTCCACCAAGTGAAGAACCTGCTCCATCTGCTGGCGTGAATCCTTGCTCTGACGCGAAAGACTTTGGGGTAGAACCACCGTCAAGGCGCCGGGGTTGACCGCCAGAACACCGCGGATCACGGCGGCATTGGTTCCCAAAGCGCCGGAGGTGAGCACGCTGTGGCCTTCTCGCGCCAGGGCGCTGGCCAGCAACTCCACCAGATGGGATGTGGTCATGGCCACATGCCGTGATCCGAGCATGGCAATGGACCGTTTGGCCTGGCTGTTCAGCAGGGCCAACTCATGGGCCAGCGTATCAACCCGATCCACCGGGGGCACGTCAAGGGACCTGGGCAAGAGTGATGCAAAGCTCCTTGCAAGGTAGCAGCCACCCTGCTCCACGGGTGCTTTTACAACGGCCGGGATCGGGATTCAGGGGTAGGGCAGATCGAGCCTCTCCATCAGGGGGGTGAAATCGCAGTTCTCCTGTATCAGGCGCAAGGCGAAACTGGCCTTGATGGGCTCATGGAGCCTCACGTGACCAAAGGCTCGCTCCACCAACGCCACCGTGCTCAAGGTGTCCTTGCCCACCTTCAACAGGGGCACTTCCAACTCTCCAGCCCGGGTGATCAACTCCGGGAGGGGGGATGACGCTCCTGTGAGAATCAGGCACTGGGTGGACGCTTCCAGGGCCGCCAGTTGGATGTCGGTGCGGTCTGCACCGGTCACCACAGCCATGTTGCGCCGCTGCCGAAAGACCTGCATGGCCGAATTGACACTCATGGCCCCGATGGACAGGGTTTCCACAAGAAGATCCAGCCGCTCCGGACAGCACAGCACCTCCGCGTTCAGCCGCTGACTCAACTCACGGACACTCACACTCCGCAACAGGGGACTGCGGGGCAGGACGCCCAGCAACGGCAGGTTGAAACGCTTCAGCAGATGTTCCAGGTCACGCCGCAGGGAGGGGATGACCTCCGGATCCACGGCATTGAGCACCACGCCCATGGCCCGGCCTCCCAGACGCTGGCAGGCATCGAAAAGCGGTTCCAGGCTGGTGCTGCCGTGCCAGGGATGAATCAGCAGCACTGGCGCATCCAGACGGGCAGCCAGGGCTGGCAAGTGCAAGCCGAAGCAGCAGCCCTCGGCCAACGAGCCAGGACCCTCCATGATGGTCACCTGGGCTGTAGAGGCCTCCAACTCCTGCTGCAGGGCTGGAAAATAATCCCGCTCCATGGCCTGCCCCAGATGGGCAAAGTCAAGGTGTCCCGTAGACGCGGATGCCGCCAGGGAGGGAATCAAGTCCGTGGGCGCCAGTTGGAGCATGTCCCCGATCAAGTGGGCATCATCGTCAAAAAGACGTTCCGAGGGCTGGCGCTGGCGCTGCAGACTGGTGGCCAGCGGTTTGCTGTAGCAAAAGCTGATTCCCCGGGATTTCAACCACTGGGCAACCCCCAGGACAAGGGCGGATTTGCCGCTGTAGGGCTCTGCCGAGCCGATCAACATGGTGATGGACAACGCCGGACCCGGTTCTGGAAGCACTGTAAGCAGAAACGTTACGCGGAAAACAGTTGCGTCCAAAAGGTCCGGGGCAGATCAGGAACCTGTTCGCCTGTGGGATGATGCACTCCGCTGCGGCACACCTCCAGGAGCCAGAGCACAACCTGATAACCGGGAACGGAGAAGCGATAGCAGGCTCCCGGGACGGTGTCGACGGTCAAGGTGCAAGGACACGGATCCGCTGGAAGCTGGCCAGGCTGCCACCGCAAGGAAAACGGGATGGGCTGACCGTCCTGAATCTGCCGGGCCCCCATGAGTTCTCCTCGGCGGAACACGACGATGGCATCCCCAAGATGCCTGGCCCCTGGCGCTGCCGCACAGTAGGGACGAAACAACGACACCTGTTTCCGGCTCTGGCTAGCCTGTTGATGAGGGGAGGTCTCCATGGGCTGTCGGGCAGGGGAACAAGACGTGACACAAACGAGGATTCCCGCATCAGGAGGGCCGTAACACCCCATGGAAGAGGGCTGCAATCCCTGGGCAAGGCGCGTCGCCGTCACGGGAGCCGGTGGCGCCCTGGGTTCGGCGCTACGCAAGGGACTACAACGTCGAGGGGCCACTGTGATTGGCGTCAGCCGACGCCCGGCCCCGGAAGATGACGGCCTCATCCAGGGCTGGCTGGTGTGGGACGGGCAGGTTGATGCCGGGCTGGAAGCCCTGCTTCTGGACGTGGATATCCTGGTGATCAACCATGGCGTCAATCCCCTTGGGCGCCGTGACGCCACGGCCATTGCCGAGACGTTGCAGGCCAATCTCGTGAGTGCTCAGGCCTTGATCGACCTTTTCCTGCGCCAGACCCGTCAACTTCCGGATCAGCGGCGGATCCACCGTGAACTCTGGGTCAACACATCGGAGGCGGAGGTGGGTCCTGCCTTCAGCCCCGTCTACGAGGTGAGCAAGCGCAGCCTGGGTACCCTGCTCACCCTGCAGAGTCTGGATGCGCCTTGCACCGTCCGGCGTCTGGTTCTGGGGCCGTTTCGCAGTGGCTTGAACCCCTACGGTCCCATGTCTGCCGGCTTTGTGGCGGAGCGGATTCTGGATCTGGTGGCCTGGGATCTGCGCTTGATCATCGTGAGCTTCAATCCCTGCACGTACATCCTGGCCCCCCTGGCCGGGGTGACGGGTGCTCTCTATGGGCGCCTCTGCACCCGCCCAAGCGTAGTCAACGCCACGTTCAAAGCCGATCCGTGAGGATGTCGCAGCCGTCCCGGGTGACCACCACCGTGTGCTCCCACTGGGCGGACAGGGAGTCGTCCTCGGTCACCACGGTCCAGCCGTCCCGCAAGGTGCGGCAGGCTCTTCCGCCTGCATTCAGGATGGGCTCCACCGCCAGGGTCATGCCCGGCCGCAAGCGCACGTTGGGCAACTGGTTGGTGCGGTAGTTGAAGACGGAGGGCTCCTCGTGAAGGTTGCGGCCAATGCCATGGCCTGTGTAGTCCTCCACGACGGCATAGCCGTGGGACTCCACGTGATCTTGCACCGCCCCGGCAATGTCCAGCAGCGTGTTACCTGCCCGCACCTGGGCCAGACCCTGCATCAGTGCTTCCTGGGCCACACGGCTCAGACGTTGAGCGGCATCACTGGTGGCGCCCACGGCAACGGTGATGCAGCTATCCCCGTGAAAGCCCTCGAAACAGGCCCCGGTATCCACCTTCAGCAGGTCTCCATCCCGAATGACACGCTTACGGCTGGGAATACCGTGGACCACTTCGTTGTTGATGCTGGCGCAAATGGAGGCGGGGAAGCCATGATAGCCCTTGAAGCTGGGAACGGCGCCCATGGCCCGAATACGTTGTTCCGCATGGGCATCCAAATCCGCAGTGGTCTGTCCCGGCTCCACCAGCGCCATGATTTCCTTCAGGACCGTGGCCACGATCCGGCTGGCTTGCCGCATCTTGACAAGCTCCTGGGACGATTTGGTCTCAATGCCCCGCTTGCTCTGGCGAATGCGCGGGCCGCCGGTGCCGCCGCTTTTAATCAGGAGGTCAGCAAAGAGCTTGTTCACGATGGAGACTTGACCTGGCTCCCTAACCTAAAGCAGATGCACGGACAAGGGAGTCTGCCGCAACCATGAACGTGTTGAGCTGGCAGCAGACCGTTGGCCTGATGCGTCGTTGGCATGGCCATCTTGGGCCGTTGCTGCTGCTGCCCTTGCTCAACAGCGCCTTGACGGGTGTGACCTATCGCCTGGCCAAGGACTGGCTGGGTCTGGAGCAGGCGCAGGTGCATTGGCTGATGGTGCTCCATGAGGGGGAGTGGCTCGGTGTTCCGGGCAAGAGCCTGTACGTTCTCTCCGAGGCAGTGGGGGTGATGTGGCTGCTGGGCACGGGCAGCGTTCTGGCCTGGAATCGCCTCAAGACCACGGCAATGGGGACAAAAGGGAAGGAGATCCGCTAAAGTTCATGACTGTTCATTGAGAAGCGGAGGTGACATGAGCACCCCGGCCCCCATCAGTCCGGATGTCCTGGACGAGCCGTCAGCAGAGACGGACAGCAATGCTGCCACTGCCCAGCCCGCTACGCCCGCCCTCAAGGGTCAAGCTCTGATAGAGGCCTTTGAGCGTGAACAACTCAAGCCTGCGGATGCTCTGCCGGACATTTTCGTCGGCGATACCGTGAGAGTGGGAGTGAAAATCAGCGAGGGGGGCAAGGAACGGATTCAGCCCTACGAGGGTGTGGTGATTGCCAAACGCCACAGCGGTCTTCACGAGACCATCACGGTGCGCCGCATCTTTCAAGGTGTCGGCGTCGAGCGGGTCTTCATGCTTCACTCACCCCAGACGGCCTCCGTGAACGTGCGGCGCCGGGGCAAGGTGCGCCGCGCAAAGCTGTTCTACCTGCGCAACCGTGTGGGCAAGGCGACCCGCGTCAAGCAGCGGTTTGATCGAGGCGTCTAACGGCAACGTTTAGGATGTTGCTGCCCGATGAGGGGCATCGGTTGTTGCGTCGTTAGTTCAGTTGGTAGAACGCAGGTCTCCAAAACCTGATGTCGGGGGTTCGAATCCTCCACGGCGCGTCTGATGCCTCTCCTGTTTTTAGAGGTTCATTTTCAAGTAGGATTTTCCATGGATCTTCAGCCTGGTGATCTGGTCAAAGTGCTTGAATCCGCAGCCATGGGCTGGGTTCGGGCTCGCGTGATTCGTGTGAAGTCTGGTGGCCGTGTGGTGGTGCAAAGTGATCAGGGTCGTGAGTTCACGGCCAGGGGAAACCAGGTGCGCTTGATCGAGCCTGCCGGTTTCCGTCCTTAGGTTCATGGGTTCATGCCATCTCCCCTCCTCATCCTGACGGCCAGTCACAATCACAATCTCCAGTTGGCGGAGCGGGTCCTGGCGGCCAGCCGAACGGCAGGGTTGTCCGCAAGCGTTCTTGACCTCACCGCCCTTGCGTTGAGCTTCTACACCTCCCGTGGAGAGGCTCAAGGGCCAGGAGCGGATTTCGAGCGACTGCATCAAGCCATGGCGGAGGCTGGTGGGCTATGGATCTGTGCGCCGGAGTACAACGGAGGGATTCCCCCAAGCCTCACAAATGCCATTGCCTGGCTGTCTCGCGCTGCGGAGGACTTCCGTTCCCTGTTCAACGGCAAACCCGTTGCTCTGGCCACCCACTCCGGTGGGGGCGGCCAGAAAGTTCTCTCCGCCCTGCGGATCCAGTTCAGCCACCTGGGCTGCATCGTGCTGGGCCGTGAGTTGCTGAGTCACGGCCGGAAACCGGCCAATCCGGATACCATCACCGCCATGGTTACCCAAATGCAACACTTGATGGGGGCCGGGTTGGGGCATTGACGTCTGCCAGTCTCAACCAGTAGACTGACCAACTGCTTCTGGGACCGTAGTTCAACCGGTTAGAGCACCGCCCTGTCACGGCGGAAGTTGCGGGTTCGAATCCCGTCGGTCCCGTTGGTTAAATAGTTCCATCCATCCCGGAATCGCCAGGTGTCCGTTCGCGTTCGCATTGCGCCCAGCCCCACGGGAAACCTGCACATGGGTACCGCCCGGACAGCGGTATTCAACTGGCTGTTTGCCCGCCGCCACGGCGGCCGGTTTCTGGTTCGCATCGAGGACACGGACCGGGAGCGCTCCCAACCGGCGTTCACGGACAGCATCCTGACAGGTCTGCGTTGGCTGGGGCTGGACTGGGACGAGGAGCCCGTGTTCCAGAGTCGGCGCAGCAGGGACCATCAGGAGGCCATTGCTGCCCTCCTGGCCAACGGTCGGGCCTATCGGTGCTATGCCACCGAAGCCGAGTTGAACGCCATGCGGGAGGCCCGGCAGGCCGCCCACCAGGCGCCCCGCTACGACAATCGCCACCGCAATTTGTCCCCCGAGCGGATTGCCGCTTTCCATAAGGAGGGGCGCCATGCTGTCGTGCGTTTCCGCATTGACGACACGCAAGACATTCTCTGGCAGGACATGGTGCGTGGTCCCATGCGCTGGCAAGGAGCCGACCTGGGAGGTGACATGGTCATTGCCCGCCGTGCTCCTGCCGACCGGATTGGGGACCCCCTCTACAACCTGGCGGTGGTGGTGGACGACATCGCCATGGGCATCACCCACGTGATCCGAGGGGAAGACCACATCGCCAACACGGCCAAGCAACTTCTGCTCTACAACGCCCTCGGCGCTCCGCCGCCTTGCTTTGCCCACACCCCGCTCATCTTGAACAAGGAGGGTCGCAAGCTCTCCAAGCGGGACGGGGTCACCTCCATTGCCGACTTTCAAGCCCTGGGCTACACAGCTGCTGCCGTTAGCAACTACATGTGCCTTCTGGGCTGGTCGCCGCCGGTCGAGTTGGGAGAGCGCTTCGGCTTGGCGGATGCTGCCCCTGTGTTCGGTTTTGACAGGGTCAACAAGGCTGGGGGCCGCTTCGACTGGGACAAGCTCAACTGGCTGAACAGCCAGGCGCTCCACGCCATGGATGGGGCCACGCTGCGGAATGCCCTGTTACCGCGATGGCAGCAGGCCGGGCTCGACACCAGCCAACCCCTGGCCTGGCAGGAACAACTGGCAGCCCTGCTGGGGCCGTCTCTGGTGGTGCTCCAGGACGGGGTGGAGCAGGCGCGCCCGTTCCTCGGTCCACCGGAATTGGACGATGCCAGCCGTGCGCAACTGCAAATCGAGGCTTGCCAAGCGGCCTTGCACTACATCCTTCAGCACCGACCCCGGACGTTCAACGCGGCGGCAGCCAAGGAGCTGCTCACCGCAGCGGCCCGGGCGGCAGGGGTCAGGAAGGGAGTGGTGATGAAGGGGGTTCGGGCGGCCCTTCTGGGGTGCTTGCACGGTCCGGATCTGCTGCTCTCCTGGGATCTGCTTCACGGAGTGGGGGAGGACGATCCCCGGCTGCGGGCGGTCCTTCGGTGAGTTGCAGCCAGTGGGCCAGCAACGGTGCAACGAGGCCGTTGAGGGTGACGGTCATCAGGATGGTGAGAAACACCAATCCCTGTACCCGGCTTGCCCCCAGAATTCCCGCTTCCTCCAGACGCAAGGCAAACAGGCTGGCGGTGGAGGCGCTGACAATGCCCCGCGGCGCCATCCAGCCCAGGAAGATCTTCTGGGGCCAGGAGAGGTCGGAGCCAACGCTACCGAGCATTACCGCCAAGGGACGCACCACCAGCATCAGGCTCGACACACAGGCAATGCCTCTCCAGCCCAGAGGACTGAGGTCGGACCAGGTGACGTCCGCGGCCAGAAGAGGAAAGAGGAGAGTCACCGCCAACTGGGCCAGTTGACTGAGCTGGGCTTCCAGTTCCCCCAACCGGGCTTCCAGAATGCAGCCCACCGTAAAGCCGGCCACGGCTGCAGCCGGTAGCCCTGCTGCCGGGCCAATCAACTGCTCACAACCCACCGACAACAGCATCAAGACGCCCAGACAAAGCTGCAACCGCACGGAATCCGTTGGCTCGTTCGGTAAGCGCTGGAGCAGAAGCGACAACAACCCACCGGCCAGAGCCCCCAAGAGGGAACCCAGACCGAGCCGACTCAGGAGTTCCATCACCAGAACCCCGTAGTTGGTGGTGAACGGTTCCAGAATCCACTGGAGAACCACCAGGGCTCCCACGGCGGCAACGGGCTCCACCAGCAGTCCCTCGCCTTCCAGGATCTTTGCCAGGGAGCGCTGCAACCCCATCTGACGCACCAACGGTGCGATCACTGTGGGTCCTGTGGCGGAAACAACAGCGGAGAACAGGGCTGCCAGCTCCCAACTCAACTGGGCCCAGTAGTGGGCCATCAGCAGTCCACCCGCCAGGGTTACCGGCAGGCCGAAGATCACCAGCTTGCGCAGACGGCGTCCCAGAAGGGAGTCCGGCACCCGCAAACCCAGCCCCCCCTCGAACAGCACCAGGGCCACCAGGAGTTCTACGGCTGTTTCCAGTCCGGAGCCCAACTCAAGGGGTTCGATCAGGCCCAGGCCCTGGCGACCCGTGAACAATCCACCAGCCAGCAGCAACACAACTGCCGGGATGGCCAGGAGGCGTGACGCAAGCCGCGCCATTGCCCCGACGGCAACAGCTACGGCCCAGAGCAAAGCCAACTGTTCGGAGGCACCCAACGGGGGAACAATCAGGGCAGCCACCATGGAGTGTAGAACTGGCTTTTTCGTAAATTGTGGATTGGGTCACGGTTTTTGCCATTGGCCTAACCACTCTTCCCCACAACGGTCCTGCACGGAATGTCGTGCCTGCTGGAGGGTGATCAACCGCAGTCCGCTGCCAAAACACGTCTTCAATTCCTGGGGCGTAGAGCCAAAGGGAGGTCCGTCGGGACGGGAATGGCACCAGAACAAGCCCAGAAAATGCCCACCGGATTGCAGCAGGGTGGTAACCGCTTGGGCATAGGTTTGGCGGCATCGGGGTGGCAATGCACAGAAGCAGGTGTGCTCCAGCACCAGGTCGAAGCTTCCCTGCCAGATCGACGGTGGATTTAGAACGTCCCCGCAGTGCCATTGGGGGCGCGGGTCCCGTTGACGGGCCGCGGCCAGAGCTTCCGGAGCAACGTCCAGACCCACGGTGTTCCAGCCCAGATCCTGCAACAGGGAGGCCTCATGGCCATGACCGCAGCCCGGAACAAGGGCGCGTCCCGCCGGCCGCCAGGCGCCGAGGACGGTCACCAGTTCCGGTGCTGCCCGGCCCAGATTCCAGGGGGTGTTGCTCTCTTGCCAGCGCTGGCGCCATGCGGCCACGTCTTCCGATTGCAGTGAACCTGGGGCAACCGAATCCACGAAAGAAGACACGAGCACGAGATTGTTCTTGATTCAGGACCGTAGCGAAGGCAGGATGAGGCAACGTCGTCTTTTCAAGCATGCGTTGGCGGACCTTATTGTTTCCATGGATCGGGCTGGCGCTCACCACGGTGCTGCTGCTGAAGTTGCTGGCCGTTGTGGTAGGCACCCGGGGAGGTGAGCCCGGTGCGCTCAGGGGCGCCTTGGCGTTTACGGTTCACGACCATGGCCCCATGGCTCTGGTGGGCTTGTTGATTGCCGCCATGGCGCTCCAGGCCAATGCCGGATCCTTACCAGGCAAAGCCCTGGCCATGGCCCGGCGGCTGACGTGGCGACTCACCACGGTGCTGGCCGTCCTGCTGGCTGTCCTCTTCCTGGGCAGCGCAATTCTTGTGGAGATGGAGTTGCGGCAGGACTTTGCCCGGCAGCAGGTTGGCATGGAGCAAGAGGCTGTTCAGTTGCGGGAGGAGTTGGAGCGCATCCGGTCCTCCGGTTTTCTGGATGAACTGGCCGAGCCTGGGCGCCTGGAAGAGTTACGGGCCGGCTTCCCCAGCCTTCCCCCGGACGCTGACGCCGAAGAGACCGTAACCGCCCTGGAGCAAATTGTCCTTCAGGATCTGAACCAACTGCAGCAGGTGCAGGAGAGCCATTCCACGGCAGGGGTGCGGGAAGGTTGGGGAACACGGTTGTTCAGCCAGTTACCCGATGCGGCGCTGGCGGTGGCTGCCGCCATCGTCGCCGGTGTTGCTCTGGCAGGTGTTGAAAACGGAAAATCGCCGTCCAAAGACCACCAGCCGGAGGATTAGACTCCGTTGTCCACCATGCCGAGTTGGAGAACCCGGGAGGATTATGCCGGAGTCCAGGAAAGACATAGGACCAGGACCACTTGTCCGCTTGCGTAACGATCTGAAAAACGACCTGTTGACCGGCTTGGCGGTGGTGATCCCACTGGCCACAACGCTTTGGCTGTCCACCATCGTGGCTCGGTGGGCCGTGGAGTTCCTGACGTCTGTTCCCAAGCAGTTCAACCCCCTGCAAACGCAAAATCCCTTGCTGCTGAGCTTCATCAACTTGATGGTGGGGCTAGTGGTGCCGCTGCTGGGCATTCTGCTCATTGGCCTGGCGGCTCGCATCGCTGTGGTGAAGCCGCTTGTTGCGTTTGGAGAAGACAGCCTCATCCGCATCCCCCTTGCCGGAACGGTCTACAAAACCCTGAAGCAGCTTCTGGAAACCTTGCTCAGGGACAACGCAAGCCGGTTTCGCCGGGTGGTGCTGGTGGAATATCCCAGGGAGGGCATCTTTGCCCTGGCCTTTGTGACGGGTTCGGCGGGTCGGTCCCTGCAGCCCCTCTTCCCCGAACCCATGATCAATATTTTCATTCCCACGTCTCCAAACCCCACCACCGGCTGGTATGCACTGGTGGCGGAGAAAGACGTGAAAACCCTTGATATCCCGGTAGATATGGCCTTCCGCACCATCATCTCGGCCGGCATTCTCAGTCCGGATCAGAAGTCCTCTGCGCCTTCCGAGGGTCTGTATCCACAGGGACCGACCATCTCCTATTCCCCTTCAGGCGGAGCCTGACACCATGGCTCGATCAAGCCGTTCCCTGGCGCGAGAGCTGGCCTTTCTCATCCTGGGGCAGATCAGCGACAAGACAACCACCCACGACCTGACGCTGGACGACCTGCTGCTTGCGGCCCTTGCCACCTTGCATGGCCACATGCGCGACGCTCTGGAACGCTCTGCCCAGGATCTGCACACGGCGCAACAACATGCTTTGGAGAGTGAACTGGAATCCCGTGAACTGACCAATGCACGGGACAACCTGCGGATGGGGTTGGAGAAGGCGGAGCAGGTGATCAACCGACTCTCTGCCGTGCTGGATCTGCCGCGGTTGCTGCTGGCGGCTGAACAGGAGCAGGTGCGGAGCCGTTGCCTGGAATTGGCGGCAGCCGTGAAGGATCGTCGCGCCACGCTGGATCGGCAACTGGACGACGTGATGGAAGGCTGGCGGCTGGCCCGACTTCCCCAGGTGGATCGCAACATTCTGCGCTTGGCGGCAGCGGAGTTGATGGTGTTGGATACCCCGGTGGCAGTTGTGTGCAACGAGGCCGTTGCCCTTGCCAGCGCCTATAGCGATACGGAAGGACGACGGCGCATCAACGGCATCCTGCGACGCTTGACAGCAGCGCAGTTGGCCGTCACTGGAGCATGAGGTCATGGTGTTCGACTGGTTTAGACGCCGTCGGGTGAACAAGCCCGCCGAGGAGAATCCTCCGTCTCCGGAGGACAAGTCTCCGGAGGTTTCGCCAGCCGATCCGGTGGCTGAGCAGCCTCCTGTTTCGGCAACTCCTGTGGAGCCGGCCGGCACGACTGCGGCCGTCGAGCGGGGTACCGCTCCGCAACCAGGGGCTGCTCCCGCGGCAGCGTCACAGGAGACCCTGGATTGGGCCAAGGCAGCCTATATGCGCCTGAAGGCCGAACAGACGGCCAAAGCCGAAGCCGCTGCAACCCAACCTGCGGCAACGCAACCCGTCACACCAGCGGCCGCGGCGCCGTCTTCACCGCCGTCGGAAGCGGGTACGGGTCTCCTGGCCAGGGCAGCCGCTGAACGGGAACAACGGCAGAAGGTGCTGGATGCACAGGCCGTTGGCGCAGAATCTCCCCACAAGGGTGATGGCGAGGAGGCGCCTGATCCCGATCTTGGCAACTTTGACGAGGAGTTCACCTGGTCGGCCGAGGTGCTTGCTGCACAGGGCCGGAAGGTGGAGGACGTGTCCCTGGAGGAAATCCACTGGCTGGGACGACTGCGGCAGGGCATGGAAAAAACCCGTCGTGGTCTGGTCACCCAGTTGCTGAACAGCCTGGGAGACGACCCCCTCACCCCTGAAATCGTGGATGACCTGGAGGCGGTGTTACTCCAGGCCGACGTGGGTGTAGAAGCCACCGATGCCGTGCTGGACGCCCTGCGCCGCCGCGTCAACGAGGAGGTGGTCCCCCCTGACGAGGGCCTCCGTCTACTGAAGGATCAACTGCGGCAGCAACTGGAGCGTCCCATTCGCGCCACGGGTTGCGACCTGCTGGCCCCGCAGCGAGAGCGGCTCAACGTCTGGCTGCTGGTGGGGGTCAACGGTGTGGGCAAGACCACAACCCTGGGCAAGCTGGCCAACCTGGCGGTGCGCAGCGGCTATAGCTGCATGGTGGCGGCCGCCGACACGTTTCGTGCTGCTGCAGTGGAACAGGTGAGCATCTGGGCAGAGCGCAGCCAGGTGGAGGTGATTGCCAATCCTTCCGCCAATGCGGATCCGGCTGCCGTGGTGTTTGACGCCATTGGCGCGGCCCAGGCCAGGAGCGTCGAGTTGTTGCTGGTGGATACTGCGGGCCGCTTGCAGACCAAACACAACCTGATGGAGGAGCTGGCCAAGATTCGCACCGTCGTTGACCGCAAGGCGCCCACTGCAGTGGTCGAGTCCCTGCTGGTGCTGGATGCCAGCCAGGGACAGAACGGTTTGCGTCAGGCCCTGGCGTTTGCCCAGGCTGCCCGACTCACGGGTGTGGTGATGACCAAGCTGGACGGCAGCGCCAAAGGAGGCGTTGCTCTGGCTGTGGCCAGCGAGGCCAATCTTCCCATCCGCTTTATCGGCGCCGGTGAAGGTCTCCGTGATCTGCGCCCTTTCAACGGGTTCGAGTTCGTTGAGGCCCTGATGGCCAGGTCCGGCTAAGTCGGGCAAGGAGAGCCGACGGCGGCCCCGGTTCAGGGATCCACCCAGCGGCCGTCTTCCTTGATCAGGGCAACGAGAGCCTCCACACCTTCGGACTCCGGCACCACGCGGATTTCTTCACGACCCCGATACAGACAAATGGTTCCCGCAGCCTTTCCCACGTAGCCGTAGTCTGCATCGGCCATCTCGCCGGGGCCGTTGACGATGCATCCCATCACGGCGATATCCAACCCGGTCAGGTGGGCTGTGGCCGCCCGCACCTGTTTCAGCACGTCCTCCAGGTTGAACAGGGTACGTCCACAGCTTGGGCACGCCACGTACTCCACCATGGTTTTCCGCAGCCCGAGGGATTGGAGAATGGAGAAGCCGACGGGAATTTCCCGCTCCGGCGCTTCCGTCAGCGATACACGGACGGTGTCCCCCAGACCTTCCGCCAGCAGGGTAGCAATTCCCGCCGTGCTTTTGATGCGTCCGTAGTCCCCGTCTCCTGCCTCCGTAACGCCCAGGTGCAGGGGATAGTCGAATCCTTCCGCATCCATGGCATCCGCCACGAGCCGATAGGCTGCCAACATCACCGATGTCCGGGACGCTTTCATGGACACCACGACGTTGTGGAAATCCATCTCGGCGCAGATGCGGATGAATTCCATGGCGGATTCCGCCATGCCCTGGGGCGTATCTCCATGGGTAAAGACCATGCGCTCCGCCAGGGAGCCGTGATTCACACCGATGCGCAGGGCCTTGTTCTGTTCCTTCAGCAGTTCCACCAGGGGGCGCAAGGCGTTGCGGATCCGCGCCGCGGCTGCCGAAAATTCCGCAGGGCTGAAGCTTTGCCGGTCGGGGTCCGGTTTATCAAACACGAACAGGCCGGGGTTAATGCGCACCTTGTCCACGTGTTGAGCCGCCGCAAGGGCAATCTTGACGCCGTTGTGGTGGACGTCGGCCACCAGGGGCACCGTGCAGCCCGCATCCCGCAACTGCTGGCGGATGTGTCCCATGGCCCTGGCATGGGACAGGGAGGGCGTCGTGACCCGCACGATTTCGCAGCCCGCATCAGCGAGGCGACGGATTCCCGCCACAGCCGCCGGGATGTCCATGGTGTCCTCGTTGATCATGGACTGCACCGCCACCGGGTGGTTGCTACCAACGGGCACGTTTCCCACCATCACCGTGCGGGTGGGTCGCCGGTGGATTCGGGCGCCGTAGCGCAGCAGGCTGCTGTCCACCTTGAGGGTGCTGTGGCTGGTCTCCACCTGGGTGGACGATCCGGGAAGGGTGGCGGTCATGGAACGGCAAGACTACAGCCGTTGCAGAGACTACCGCGGGACGGCGCTGCACTGGCGGGAATCCCGAACAACACCAGGGCGCCCCGGAACTTGCGCTTTCCATCTGGCCAGGCCTGTATCGGTAAGGAGAGAGAAGAACGCTTGACAGAGGGAGCAACTCCGGCTGAAATTGGCAAGAACCTTTCTTCTTCCCTGTCTTCAAGCCTCCATGAAGCCCATAAACAAGCCGGATCCGAAGCTGGTGCATCTTGGAGAGGATGTCCCATGGGTGTGGGGCGTGGATGGATGGAGAGGAGACTTGGCAGTTAATGAAAAGAATGTTAAAAACGTGTCTTTCGTAACTCAGGAAGAATATGAGAAAGAGTATAAGAGGTCCAGAGGTCCAGCACACCGGGAGTGGTGTGTCATGAGGGGCGTTCAACGGGAGGCTGGCGCGCCTCGTCTTGCCCCCACACCTTCAACAAGCTCCCCGTCCAAAGAGCTAGCTGAAGTGCGTTCCTCTGATCAGGCTAGTTTCCGCCGCCGTCTGCTGGCGCTGCTGCTGGCCGTTCCCGGCCTGTTCACTGGCGCCCCCGGCCTGGTGGTTGCTCCCACTGCGCTG
>MWLD01000031.1 GCA_002018045.1 Candidatus Synechococcus spongiarum LMB bulk15M | reverse complement strand
TGCTGGCACAGGCAATGGTCAGACAACGTTGATCGCCGCGCACCACTGTCTGCTGACGGTTGTGCCATGGCCGCAGCTTCAGGTTGCCATCCACCAGCACCAACTGTGGCACCCTGGACAGACGCTGCAGGGCACGGATCATGGCCAACTCCGTTGCCGCCCGTATCCCCTGCTGATGAATCTCCCGGGCCGAGGCTTGCCCCAGGCCCAAATCCGTGGCCAGTCGACGAATGATCGGCAAGAGTCTTTGGCGGTGCGTTGGTTTCAGGGTCTTACTGTCTCGAACGCCAGCAGCGGCAAGGATGGGCAATGCCGCTGTATTCAAACAACAGGCTGCGGCAAAAACAGGACCAAATAAGCAGCCTCGCCCCACTTCGTCGACACCAGCGAGAGACGGCAAAGCCACCCCGGCGGCAGACCCAAGGCGTGCGTCCTCTCCAGCCTGGATCGGGTCTTCAAGTGCTAGAGCGTCGCCGGCGGCGTCGAGGTTGCTGTCGGTCATCGTCTTGCTCCTCCTCGGTTTTTTCCCCGGCAGCCGCACCATCTGCGTGGGGGGCACTGGTGTTCTGCCCTCTGCCGTTCCCCTGGAGTGGTTGAAGTGCCGGCTGCTCTCCTACGGCGTCCTGATCGGACGCCCTCGGCCCGGGTCCCTCCCGGGTGGCCGTGGGTGTTTCAGGTGAAGTTGTTGTGGAAGATTCCTGATCGGCGGTCACAGGTAGTGGGCCAGGCTTTTGTGAGCGCGTGCGGCTTTTGCGTTGACGTGCAGGTGCAGCGTTCTCCTCTTGCACCTGCACCTGGCTTTGCTCGTCCGGTTGCTGGTCCGTAGCCACCTCCAACACCACGGGAGGCTTGTCTGTCTCAATCCTGTTGCGCTGGCGGCGACGGTGACCGGGTGACCCGTTGGCCACTTGTTCCCTGGCTTCAACCGATGGAGACTGGGTGTCCTCGTCGGAGCAAATCACGCGAACCGCCACATTGCTCAAGTCCTTGGGTGGTGTGGAAGCCATGAGGGCAGGATTGAAGCCACACCAGCTAAAGACCGTCTCCTGGTCTTTACTCATGGGCACAGCAACGATCTCCGGCTCACCGGGTGGGGTGGACTCTGCCTCGGGAGACGGATCGGTTTCCGGTTCGCCTGAAACCGCGCTTGGAAACGTCGGCGTCTCAACAGGCGTTTGCGTACCATTGCGGCCACCGCCACGGCGACGACGACGGTTGTTGCTGTTACCACCGTTGCCCACGTCCGAACTGGTGTCTCCAGGGGCAGCGGCTGGGGCCATGGGGGCTTGCACCATCCCCTTGACCAAGGGCTGCATGGTGGCCTTGCCCGGCACCCTGGCCACATGGCCTTGCCCGGAACAACCGGGGCACTGGTGACCAAAGAGCTCGTAAACGTTCCGACCCTGGCGCTTACGGGTCAACTCCACCAATCCCAACTCCGTGATCTGAGCAATCTGAGGCCTTGCCTTGTCGGGGGCCATGGCCTTCATGAAGTGCTCCAGCAACAACAACTGATCTCGTCGGGACTCCATATCGATAAAGTCGACGATGACCATGCCGCCAATGTTGCGCAGTTGGAGTTGGCGGGCAATCTCGGTGGCGGCTTCACAGTTGGTCCACAACACTGTCTCGCGGGAAGTGGCGGAACGGGTAAAGGAGCCGGAGTTCACGTCAATCACCGTCAGGGCTTCCGTGGGCTCGATGATCACGTAACCGCCAGAGGGCAGATCCACCCGTGGCAGAAGGGCTTGGTGAATTGCCGCATGAATACGGAAGGCCTCCAGCAACTCCTCCGCGCTCGCAAAGGAGTCCACCGCAACGGCGTTCCTTTCTGCGTCGAGGAAGGTCCTGACCCGCTCCATCACCTGCGGGCTGTCCACCACAACCTTGTCCAGATCCGGTCCGCAGTGATCCCGTAGGGTGCGATGAACAAAATCGTCGTCCCGGTTCAGGAGCACTGGCGGTTGGGATGTCTCCGCTGTGGCCTGAATGGTCTCCCATTGGCGGCAGAGCGTTTCAAGGTCGTCAATAATCTGGTCCTCCCCCACCCCCTCGGCTTTCGTACGTACCAGCAGGCCGGTTCCAGCGGGTTTGATCAGAACCGCCAGTGCTCGAAGGCGATCACGCTCGGCTTCTTCGTTAATACGTCGAGAAATGTTGACTCCCTTCCCACTGGGCTGGAGCATCAAAAAGCGACCGGGCAGGGTAATGTTGCCTGTGAGCCGAGGCCCTTTGCTGCCTGTGGGCTCTTTCATGACCTGCACCAGAGCTTTCTGACGTGGCTCAAGCAGGTCTGTGATGGATCCAGCCGTTTTCCGCAGCCGCAGGGGGCCCAGATCGGTGACGTGAATGAAGCCGTTTCTTTCACTTTCGCCGATTTTCACAAAGGCAGCATCAATTCCTGGGTGGACATTCTCCACTGTTCCCAGATAGATGTCGCCGATCTGATGTTGGCCTTGGGCAACAATCAACTGGTCAACACGTTCATTGTTGAGAATGGCAGCAATGCGGAGATCTTCAGCAATAAGAATTTGCTTGGTCATGGAAGAAAATCTAAAAGTTTTGCCGGAGGCAAGGATTGTTGAAGGGCGTTATTTTTATGTCACTCAAGCTGTTCAGCAGATTGAGGAATGGGGGCAACCGTCAATCGCTGCTGTTGACAGGAGTCGGAAGAAACATGCCGAGGTCAAGGGGTAACCCCCGGTATGAGGTGAAGTCTTGTCATCCCGTCCACGGGAACAACCTATCACAGGCAGGTGATCTCTTGCCGGGGCGTGGCAGCCTCGGGCCGCAGGTACAACCAGTCGCGGCACAGAGTCGTGATGCACAGTCCCTCACCGAGACGGCCAGCCAGAATCGGCTCCAACTGCTCAGGCTTCAGGCTGCGTCCGGTGGGGTCAATGGCCACATCAACGGCCAACTGCACAGAAGCGCCTTCTTGGCCATGGAGAGTTAAATCCTTGAGGAGAGGGCGCAGATCCCGTTGCCGGGTTCGTCCTTTTTTATCAATGTCTTCCCAGGGCAAGTCGGGAGCAGCCAGCACCGCCCGACAAGCGGCTTGCCATACCTGGCTGGGCAAGGTGGCCCCTGATTCCGTGCAGAAGCCCGTAATCCAGCGGGCGCCCTCCAGCAGTTGAGCCAGGCTTTTTTGTCCGAGGGGAACCTCTTCGGCCGTCAGAAGCTGGATCCCCGTGGGCAGTTGGGGCTGGAGGGTGTTGATCAGTGTCACCGGAGGGACGACTTCGGTCAATTCCAGATCCAGCAGTTCGCCGCCACCATGAACCCCCAGGGGTAGAGCATGGCCAACCTGCAGCCGCGGCAGTGGATGGAACCCTGCGCTGAAGCTGATGGGCAAGGCCGCAGAGCGTAGGGCCCGGTCCAGCAGGCGCAGGAGATCCAGATGGCTGAGCAGGGCTGCATCTCCTTCCTTGGTGAAGCGCAGCCGCAGCCGCTGGACCCGGTGGCTCACGGGCTGGACCCTGGGTAACGCCATCGGCACCGGTGGCGGCGCCACAATCCGATTGTGTCCGAACTCCGGTCCACACACCCCACAACTGCTGCAGGCGGCAAAGGAACAGTCCGGAACCACCATGGCGGCCATGGCCCGTTGCAAGTCCTCTCGAAGCCACTGTCGATCCACGCCTGTATCGATGTGATCCCAAGGCAGGGGAAGGGTTGTCGGATCTTTGCTCTCCGGCTCCTGCCGCCGACCCCTCCAGCTCAACCCCGCTTCATGGATGGCCTGATTCCAGGCGTCGTAGGCCCGCTCCACGCTTTCCCACCAGGCATCCATCCCCGCACCATTGCGCCAGGCTCCAACAATGACCTGGGCCAAGCGACGATCCCCACGGCCTACAAAATCCTCCATGGCGGAGATCCGCACGTCCGTTTCATTCACCTTGAGGCGAGGAATGCCCCGTAGCGCCTGACGCAGCAACGCCTGTTTGCGGCGCAGGTCATCACTGGAAACCTGATGCCACTGGAACGGTGTGTGCGGCTTCGGGGTGAAATTGCTGACGGTGAGATGAAAGCCAAGCGGGCCATGGCCATGGCACTCCCGCTTCAACCAACGCACCGTCTCGGCAATGCCCAGCACGTCGGCATCCGTTTCGCCGGGCAAACCGATCATGAAGTAGAGCTTGACCGTTCGCCAGCCCTGCTCGTAGGCGGTACGGACACCACGGAGCAGATCCCGATCCGTGAGGCCCTTGTTGATGATGTCCCGCAGCCGCTGGGTGCCCGCCTCCGGGGCAAAGGTGACGCCTGTGCGGCGTGCGCCGCCGATAATCCCGGCAATGGTTTCGTCAAAGCGGTCCACCCGTTGACTGGGCAGGCTGAGGCTGACCGATTGTCCCTGGAGACGATTACGTAACTCCACACCGACGGCCGGGAGTGCCAGATAGTCGGAGCAACTGAGGGAGAGAAGGGAGAAGTCGCTATAACCGGTTGCCTTCATCCCCGTTTCCACAGCCTCCACAACCGCCTCCGGCGCCACGTCCCGAGCGGGGCGGGTCAACATGCCGGGTTGACAGAAGCGGCAGCCCCGGGTACAGCCCCGGCGGATTTCCACCACGAGCCGATCGTGGACGGTTTCCACCTGGGGCACCAATCCTGTGGCGTAGTGGGGGATGGGATCGGCCACCCGCCGCACCACCCGGGCTGGAGTGGCGGATGATCGGGGCACAACCCGTCCATCGCCGTTGCGCTTGTACAGGCTGGGGACATAGACCCCCGGCACCTGGGCAAGATCCCGCAACAGCGCCGAGCGGCTCAGGTGCGCGGCCTTACCCTCCCGGACCACCAGGCCGATCTCCGGCAACAACTCCTCCCCGTCCCCGAGAGCGATGAAGTCGAAAAAAGCGGCATAGGGCTCGGGATTGGACGTGGCGGTTTGGCCACCGGCAAAGACGAGGGGTTGGGCCTGGGGGTGATCAAAGGGCACATCCGGACGTTGCCGGGCCCACACGGGCAAGCCACTCAGGTCCAGCATTTCCAGGATGTTGGTGGCTCCCAGTTCGTAGCTGAGGCTGAAGCCAAGAATGTCGAACGCCCTCAGGGGCCGACGACTTTCCACCGCAAACAGGGGAACCTTCTGCTGCCGCAGTCGGGCTGCAAGATCTGCTGCAGGCAGGTAAGCGCGGTCACAGAGCTGTCCCGGGAGGCGGTTGAGGATGCCGTAGAGGATGATGTGCCCCAGATTGCTGGCGCCCACTTCGTACAGCTCCGGATAGGTGAGACACCAGCGCAATGACGCCTGGTCCCAGGGCCGATGCAGGGCGCCGCGCTCTTGACCCAGATAGCGGCCCGGCTTGCCGATGCCGCGATTGACCACCTGATGGAAGGGGATGGGATCGGTCGCAGTGGCAGGGAACATCGGCTGGAAATCGACAAACGGCGCAGGGTGCGGCACACCCCTCTATCCATAGGATGGGGTCTCCGTGCCTAGTGCTGCCATGGTGCGCGTCAACAGCCACTACCAAATGTTGCGGGCAGGCTATCTCTTCCCGGAGATTCAGCGCCGCATCAAGGCCTTTACTGCCAAGCATCCCGAGGCCGATCTCATTCGCCTGGGCATTGGGGATGTGACCGAGCCCTTGCCTGCCGCTTGTCGCGATGCCATGGCAACGGCCGTTGAAGCCATGGGGACGAGAGCGGGGTTTCATGGCTATGGCCCCGAGCAGGGCTACCACTGGCTACGGCAGGCCATTGCCCAGCACGATTATCGGCAGCGGGGCTGTGACGTTGAAGCGGACGAGATTTTCATCTCCGATGGTTCCAAATGCGACACGAGCAACATTCTGGACATCCTCGGGGACGACAACCGCATTGCCGTGACCGATCCGGTCTACCCCGTCTACGTGGACTCCAACGTGATGGCTGGCCATACGGGTCCCGCGGATGATCAGGGTCGCTACGGCGGCTTGCAGTACCTGCCCCTGACTGCGGATAATGACTTCTGCGCCCCCTTGCCGGCAACGCCGGCGGATCTGATCTATCTGTGCTTCCCCAACAACCCCACCGGGACGGTGGCCACCCGTGCCGAGTTACAGCGTTGGGTTGACTATGCGCGCAGTCATGAAGCCCTGATTCTGTTTGATGCGGCTTACGAAGCCTTTATCCGGGATCCGGAATTGCCCCACTCCATTTTTGAAGTGGAAGGGGCCCGGGACTGTGCCGTCGAGTTCCGTTCCTTCTCCAAGAATGCCGGCTTCACGGGAACGCGCTGTGCCTTTACCGTGGTGCCCAAAGCCCTGACCGGCCGCACCAGTAACGGAGATGCCGTATCCCTCTGGCAGCTCTGGAGCCGTCGCCAGAGCACCAGGTTTAACGGCGTGGGCTACGTGGTGCAACGGGGCGCCGAGGCTGTCTATTCTTCTGCCGGCCAAGCCCAGGTGACTCGGTTGGTGACCTTTTACATGGAGAACGCCGCCATCATCCGACAGCAACTCCGGAGCCTGGGTCTGGCGGTTTACGGTGGTCAACACGCTCCCTATGTCTGGGTCAGGACCCCGGAGTCAAGGAGTTCCTGGCAGTTCTTTGACCAACTGCTCCAGGAGGCCCATGTTGTCGGCACACCCGGGGCTGGTTTTGGCGCTGCCGGGGAGGGCTACCTGCGCCTTTCAGCGTTTAACGGTCGTGCCCAGGTGGAGGCTGCCATGGCCAGAATTGCCCGGTGCAATCTACGATGAAACGCCATCATCCCATCGGTCCGCTAAGTTGGGCACGACGATCCTGTCCAGAGACTCGGCGTTGATCATGCCCCGTGAAATGCCTTCACAACGAGGCGGCGCAACTGTCCTTGAGCGTGAGGACCAGCAGACACGCAAGCGGCAGCCCCTCTATCGCGTTCTTCTCCACAACGACCCTGTAAATACGCGGGATTACGTGGTGGCAACGCTGCAAACGGTGGTTCCCCAACTCAGTGAGCAAGACGCTGTGGCTGTGATGTTGGCAGCCCACAATACGGGTGTGGGTTTGGTGATCGTCTGTGATCAGGAGCCCGCCGAATTTTACAGCGAGCAGCTCAAGAGCAAGGGACTCACCAGCACGATTGAACCGGAAACGTGAGGCGGGAGGCTCAACCGGGTCCCCGTTGGCTGGGCACCTTGCTGTTTGCGCCTCTGTTGCTGGCTGTGGCCTGGTTGGTTGCCCGTCCCCTGTTGTGGCTAGGGGTGGACGACCCCGAAACGGTGAAATTGCTGGTCATGCTGGGGGCCTTCCTGTTGTTTCTCGTCTGCCTGCCCCTGCGCCTGCGTCGTGTCTGGGGGAGTCGTCATCCTTGGCGCCGTCTGGGTCTCAACGCTCCCCTCGGCAAGTCCATCCGGGCCTTGGCCCATGGCCTTCTGGATGCTGCCCTGTTGCTGCTGGGCTTGACCATGCTGCTGCTGGTCCTGGGTCAAGCCCGTTGGGGTGGTGGTCTCACCGTCGGCCAAACCGTCAATGCCGTGGCTTTGGTGGGGGTCGGCTTTGCCGAGGAGTTACTGTTTCGTGGCTGGCTCTGGGGAGAGCTGCAGTTGCGCCTGAACCGTCGCCAGGCTGCTGTCGCCCAGGCTGTGGTGTTCAGCTTGCTGCACACTCGCTTTGACCAGGGATGGGCAATCCCCCTTGGGCTGTTGCCAGGGATGTTTGTGTTGGGGCTGGTTCTGGCTGGGCAGCGCAGCAAAGACGGCAACCTGTTGGCCGGTGCCGTGGGTCTGCACGGTGGGTTGGTGGCAGGGTGGTTTGCGGTGCAATCAGGACTTCTGAGACTGGAGCCTTCCATCCCCGTCTGGCTGATGGGTCCCGACTACGCTCCCACTGCTGGCCTACCGGATTACAACCCCATTGGCGGACTTGCAGCCTGGCTTGGCTTGATCCAACTGCTCAGGTTGCGCTGGCGTTGGCTACGGGAATCACAACCCCGAATCCGTTGACGCAGCAGCAGAGAGACGCTAATGCCCGGCACGGCTGTGGGGTGTGCTTTCGATGGCCACCGTCATAAAGTCCTAAGCTGGACATCCAACTGTTGAAGCAGTGAAGTCCTCTGCATGGCCGACTACTACGACCTTTTGAATGTCAGCAGGGATGCCGACCCGGAGACCCTTAAACGCGCCTACCGGCGCTTGGCGCGTCAGTACCACCCTGACGTCAATAAGGAGCCAGGGGCCGAGGAAAGATTCAAGGAGATTGGCCGGGCCTACGAAGTGCTCAGTGACCCGGAAAAACGGGCCCGTTATGACCAATTTGGGGAAGCCGGTGTGGGCGGAGCTGCCGGCGGGATGCCTGACATGGGCGATATCGGGGGCTTTGCCGATCTCTTTGAAAGCTTTTTCGGGGGGGGGGCGGCAACCGGCCGAGGATCACGGCAACGACAAGGACCAACCCAGGGTCAGGACCTTCGCCTGACCCTGACCATTTCCTTCCAGGAAGCCGTTTTTGGTACAACCCGGGAGGTTTCGATTCGCCACCTGGAGACCTGTGCCATGTGCTCGGGTAGTGGTCTCAAACCCGGCAGCCGTCTGAGCAGTTGCCAAACCTGTGGGGGTCAAGGTCAGATTCGTCGCACCAGCCGCACGCCCTTTGGCGTGATTTCCCAGGTGACTACCTGTCCTGCCTGTGGCGGTAGGGGGCAGTCGATCAGGCCGGAGGATGTCTGTGGCGCTTGTCAGGGCCAAGGCGTTACCCAGGTGCCCAAAAAACTCCGCATCACCATTCCCCGTGGCGTGGAGTCCGACCAGCAGCTTCGGGTTACCGGCGAGGGGAACGCAGGAGAGCGGGGCGGTCCGTCCGGAGACCTGTTTGTGCAATTGCAGGTGGCATCCGATCCCAGGTTCCAGCGTGAAGGCGTCACGATCCGTTCCACCGCCGAGGTGAGTTATCTGCAAGCCATTCTTGGCGACACAATCACAGTCCCCACTGTGGAGGGCGATCAGTCCATCGAGCTACCCGCCGGCACGCAGCCGGGTGCGGTTCTCACCCTGCCAGGCCTTGGTGTTCCCAAGCTGGGCAATCCTGTAGCGCGAGGCGATCATCTGCTGATGGTCAAGGTGAGACTTCCCAAGGGCAGATTTTCCGTGAAGGAGAAGGACATCCCCGCCGGTCTCTCGACGGAAGGCCGTACGTTACTGAAACAGTTGGACAAAAAAATTCAAGCCAGGGGCAGCATGCTTGGCGGCTTTCTCTAAAAGAGTTGTTCTCGAAAACCATGGACACCATCGGCCTGGACCTGCGCGGCGTTCCTTGTCCTCTGAATGCAGTGCGGTGCCAGTTGGCGTTCGAGAAGCTGACAGTGGGTGAAGGGCTGAGGGTAACGCTGGATTCCGGTGAACCCCTGGAGAGCGTGGTCCGTCAGTTTCTCGACGCTGGACAGCAGGTGGATGTGGAGATCAACTCCGAACAAGACGCAACGGTCCTCGTCACCCGCCTCTCCCCCTAGCCCTGCGGGACGCTGCAAGAGAGCAGTGCCAGCGTCACCCCCCCAGCAGGTTGGGCATGTTGAGGTTCCCGAAACTCCCTGTGAGTTCTTCCATGCGGGCTTTCATGGTTTCCGTGGAACTCAGGTGGGCGGCCTGCAGGGCTTCCAGGACAGCGGCTTCCACCACTTGCGGCTCCTCGTTGAGCAAGCCGGGATCCAGAAAAACCCCTTGTGGAACCTGGTTACCCGAGATGGTGACCCGTACACGCCGATCTTCACTAAACCCTTCCAACACCAGGGCATCCAACTCCTCCTGAAGCTTCACCGCATCCTTCTGGATTTGCTGCGCCTTCCGGAAGGCTTCAGTGAGTTGGGACAAATTGGGGAGTCCGAAGCCGGCCATCACGACAGACCAAACTCCGATCAGCCTACGGGACTTGGGGAGGATTGGTCGAATCGGCCAAGGCACTTGATTTCCGTCTGCAGCGTGATGTTGTTTTCTCGCCTGACACTGTCCTGCACCAGACGAATCAGTGCCTGGATGTGCCGGGCCTTGGCCCGACCACGGTTGACAATGAAATTGGCATGCACGGTCGAGATCTCCGCATCACCCCGTCGCTGACCTTTCAGGCCCAGGACGTCGATGAGGCGCCCTGCTCTCATGGGGAGAGGATTACGGAACACGCTACCTCCACTGGGCAAATTGCAGGGCTGCGTTCTATTGCGCTGGCTGAGGTTGGCTTTGATGGTCTCCAAAAGGCGCTGGGGGTGATGACCAGGGTTGGTGCGCAGGCGAACCGAAACCACGATCCATGGCGTCCGGGCCGCCGCCATCTCCTGCAGCAGGCTATGGCGATAGCCAAACGCCATGTCCTGCTTTTTCAAACGCCATGTCCTGCCTGTGCCGGGATCCAGCAACTCGACATCAACCAGTCGCTCCGCCAGACAGCTCCCCTGACAGCCCGCATTCATGGAAACGGCTCCGCCAACGGTTCCTGGAATTCCGGCAAGCCATTCCAGGCCCTGGAGGCCGGCTCGCGCAGCCTTGCGGGCCAGGGTCGGGAGAGGTTCACCGGCGTAGCACTCGATCAATCCCGTCGCTGGATCAAGCTGGGCGCCCTGCAGACGCCTCAGACCAAGGGAAAGTCCCTGCACGCCTTCGTCACTCACCAGCAGATTGGAGCCGGCTCCCATGGGATGAACGGTCAATCCCATGGCCGCGGCCCACTGCACCACAGCGGCCAACTGGGCAACACTTCCTGGCTGGGACAGATATTCGGCGGCCCCCCCCACCTTCCAACTGGTCAGACCAGCCAGTGGCTGGTCCGGCAGAACAGTTGCGGGAAGGGAGACAGGCAACATATCGTCTATGCCGCGACGGGGACCGCAGAACGCACCAGGTCTGGTAACCGATTAACGGAGCCTGCCCCCATGGCCAGCATCAGATCACCCGGCCGGGTGTGGCGATGAAATTCCTGCGCCAGGTGCTCCAGGCTGTCAAAGCAATGCACCGTTCCTCCAGCGTCGGCAATGGCCCTGGCCAGAGCCGCATGGGTCACTCCAGCGATGGACTCTTCCCCAGCGCTGTAGATGGGGAGAAGCAACACCGCATCCGCAGCAGTCAGAGTCAGGGCAAATTCCTGCAGAAAGTCTTTGGTTCGGCTATAGCGATGGGGCTGGAAGGCAACGACCACACGCTTCGGCGTCAGTGGTAGGGCGGATGGGTCATCCCCCACCATGAGCCTGGCCATGGCAAGGGTTGCGGCCACTTCGGTGGGGTGGTGGGCATAGTCGTCCACCAGCAACCGTCCATCCACAACACTGTGAAACTCGAACCGGCGACCAGGAGCACGAATGGCTTCACAGGCCTTCTGCAGAGCCGGGAAGGGAATCCCCAACTCCAGTGCTGCCGCCAGTGCTGCCGCCAGATTGGCCAGATTGTGGAGACCCGTCAAGGGAAAGACGACCGGACCAAGGCACTCGGAACCGGCATGGACAACAGCCTCGCTGGTCTGGCCGGAGCAGCGGATCTCCGAGAAGCGGTAGTGGGCAGAACTTGTCCCGTCAAGAGACCATTGCCTCGTCCCTGGAAGACGTTGACTCAGGAGGGGACAATCCCCGTTGGTGAGCAGAGTCTGGCAGTTTCTGCCAAACGTGGCCATGGTGTCGAGCAAATGGTCGATATCGGGGTAGTGGTCGGTATGGTCCAGTTCAAGATTGGTGATGACTCCGATCCGTGGTCGGAATTTCACGAGGGTGCCGTCGGACTCATCCGCTTCCGCCACCACAACGTCGCCGCAACCGTGACGGCCGTTGCTGCCAAACCAAGGCACCACGCCACCGATGACGACCGTGGGATCCAGGCCCACTTCCATCAGAACGGTGCTGAGAATGGTGCTGGTGGTGGTTTTGCCATGGGCGCCAGCCACAACGACGGATCGGGGATGACCGGCAAGGAGGTCGGCCAGCAGGTCCGAGCGATGAATCACGTCCATCTTCCCTGCCGCGCGGATGGCCACCAACTCCGGATTGTCGTCTTTAATGGCAGAGCTGATCACCACCAGAGGAGGCAGGGGAGCGTCTTTGCGCAGAGCATCGATTGCCCCGGGCCCCTGCTGGAGGGTGATCCTGGCGCCGGCACGGCGCAGAGCATCGACAGACCTGGAGCTACAAATGTCCGAACCACTGACATGAAAACCACGGGCCATGAGGATTTCCGCGAGAGCCGACATACCAGCACCCCCGATCCCTACAAAGTGAATCTGTCGCCGTGGATCAAGAGTGTGTGTCAATGGTCCGGCCTCTACAGCCCTAAGCTAAACGCAGACTCCCGAGAGAAGCCAGAGGCGTCCTTGCATTCGGAAGGATCGGAGAGACGATTGCGTGCTTTTACAAGCCAACGGCCTTCTGTATGATCCACTGCCGAATCCACCTCCCCTGCCCCACCTGTTCATGACACTGAAAGTTGCCATCAATGGCTTTGGCCGCATCGGCCGCAACTTCCTGCGTTGCTGGTTAAGTCGTGGGGACAGGACAGGGCTTGAGGTGGTTGGCATTAACGACACCTCCGACCCCAGGACCAACGCCCACCTTCTGACCTACGACTCCATGCTTGGCCGCATCCGGGATGCGGAAGTCTCTGCCAGGGAGGGCGCCATTGTCGTCAACGGCAAGACAATCAAGTGCTACTCCGACCGTAACCCCTTGAACCTGCCATGGGCGGAATGGGGCATCGATCTGGTCATTGAGTCCACGGGTGTATTTGTCACCAGGGAAAGCGCCGGGAAGCACCTGGAGGCTGGCGCCAGGAAGGTGCTGATCACGGCACCCGGCAAGGGCAAAGGCGTGGGAACCTTCGTGGTTGGGGTCAACGACCACGAGTACCGCCATGGCGACCACACCGTCATCAGCAACGCCAGTTGCACGACCAACTGCATGGCCCCCCTTGTCAAGGTGCTGGATCAGCAATTCGGCCTGAACAAGGGCCTGATGACCACCATTCACAGCTACACCGGTGATCAACGCATTCTTGATGCCAGCCATCGAGATCTGCGCCGAGCCCGGGCCGCAGCGATGAACATCGTCCCCACCTCCACCGGCGCCGCCAAGGCCGTGGCTCTGGTGTATCCCGCCGTGGAGGGCAAGCTCAGCGGCATTGCCATGCGGATTCCCACCCCCAACGTGTCCGTTGTGGACCTGGTTTTCGAGTCTTCCCGCCCCACAACGACGGAAGAGGTCAATGCTGCGGTCAGGGAGGCGTCCCAAAACGGCATGACGGGCATCATCAAATACGGGGATTTGCCTCTGGTCTCCAGTGACTATGCCGGCACAAGCGAGTCGGCCATCTTTGACGAGGCCCTGACCATGACCATGGGGGACAACATGATCAAGGTTGTCGCCTGGTACGACAACGAGTGGGGCTACAGCCAGCGGGTGGTGGATCTGGCGGAGATTGTGGCCGACAAGTGGGAGTCAGCCGCCTGAATCCGGGGTTTGTGTCCTGACGGGTGGTCTGTCCCGCCATGGAGGGCCCGGGATGCCATGGGTCCCGGTTTCCATCGGGCTCGTTTGACTGAAATGGTCGAACGGCTTTCCTGACGGGAAAGGACGCAACTGTCCGTCCTGGGCATCCTTCAGCAGCAGTTGATCGTCGGCAGTGACCGTACCCACGTGATAAAAACCCGGGTCACGCTCCAGAAGCGCCTGTGCCCAGGATGGTTCCAGAGCCAGAACCAGTTCAAAATCCTCTCCGCCCCAGAGGCAGTGGCGTTCCGCATCGGGCAGGGCCTTCAGGGCTGCAGGAATGGGAAGGCGATGCACGTGGGCGCCCAGACCCTGCTCCCCGCAGAGCAGGTGCAGGGCTTGGGCAAGGCCGTCACTGCTGTCTGTTCCAGCGACACGCCATGGTGTCCCGGGAGGCTGACTGGCCCGGAGTTGCGGGGGAACGTCCAGGCGGGCCCGGGGATAGCGATGAGCCGCAACGGCTTGTGCCTGAAGACGCCCCGGCTCGGCGCTCACCCCGTGCAGCGTCAGAGACAGGCCATAGCTGCTGAGGCCGTGGGGGCCACTGCAAACCAGCCAATCTCCCGCCTGTGCCCCACGGCGACGGATGACACGCTGCCGATCCACGGTTCCTACGGCGGTCATGGCCAGGGTCACCATGGGGCTCCCCACACAGTCTCCTCCCAGTAGACGTCCCCCATGCTGATCGAGGGCTTCGACCATGCCCCCATAGACAGACTTCAACCAGTGCCAGGGAAGGGATCCCGGGCAACCCAGACCCACGGTGACGCCCACAACCTGATCCGCACCCATGGCTGCCAGATCGGAAAGATTGGCCATCACGGCCCGCCAACCCACGGACTCGGGCGGAGTGGTGGTCTGTGAAAAGTGACGGTCCTCCACCAGCACGTCACTGCTGACAACGCCACAGCGGGGAGTTGGCGTGGATGGCACCAGGGCAGCGTCGTCCGCCAACTGACCCGGTGGCGCAAAGCGTCCCAGACGCCTGAGCAACTCCTTCTCCCCCAACTCCGCCAAGGAAGGAGAACGAACCTTACCCATGGGCGTGCAGGTTATCGGCGCCACTGATCACTGTGGCTTCCAGGATCCGATCCGTAGACGTCAACTCATCCAGCACGTCCGTGCCGTCCACCATATAGCCGAAGGCGGCAAACCGCCCGTCAATCAGGTTGAATCCTGCGGGAGTCAACTCGGGCTCGAACAGGAAGACGAAAAACTGGGACGACCCATCGTCAACTGCAGAACCGGAGTGGGCCCAGCCCAGGGTGCCGCGTGCGGAAAAGGGCAGCACAGGAGTCTCCTTGAACAGTCCCAGGTCTTCGAACGTGAGGTTGTACAAGGGCTGTGCCTCACTGGCAATGCGGATTTCCAGGGGGACGGTGCGCAACTGACGGGTCTGCGGATCCACGAATCCATCCTCCTCACCCTCCGGATCACCGGTCTGCAGGAGATAAAACGCTTCAGCCCGGTTAAAGCCCAAACCGTTGTAGAAACCCCGCTGCACCAGATCCACAAAGGCTCCGGCGGTCAAGGGGGCGCTGTAGCCGTCCACCACCGTGAGAAGATCACCGGCCGTGGTATGGAGCCGCACACGCGCCTGCCCCAGCAGCCGGGGCAAGGCATCGTACTCCTCGGGAATAGAGAAAGGGAACCCTTGCACCAGGTCCGCTTCCATACAACCGATCAACTGCAGGCTCCGGGAACGAATCGCCAGGAAGGCGGAGCGATCCCCACGAACTGCCGCTTGCTCCAGTTGGGGGAGGAGTTCCCCGAGACGCTCAAGTTGTTCCTCAAGGTCAACGCCACGCTGTCGAGCATCCGCCTGAATGGCAGGGATTCCCTTGTGCAGCAGGCTTTGCAGACGCCGGGCCCGCTGCGTCAGGCGACTCCATCGTTTGGCGCGCAGATCGGTGCTGCTGCCCTCCATGGTGTGCTGTACATCCCGCAACTGCCGCTGATCCATGGGCAATGCATCCCGCAACAGGGCGCCGGGATCGGTGACGGGATCTCCCGCCGGCAGGGCAGCGGCAGCGGGCCGGGGCAGGGGAATCAGCAGGATCGGGACCAGGATCAGCGACCAACACCCACTCCACAGGCGGCGGCGCAGGCCTGGAGGACAAAGGGTAAAGCCTGGAAAAGCCATGGGATCCGGCCCCGTGGCCGGGGTCATGGGTCGCTTGTTGAGGAACTCTGCCACATGGAGCCCACGCCGGGCTCCTCTTAGAATCCAGGTGTTTCAAGGCAGGCGGTGGATGATTTCCAGCAACGACTTCCGTACGGGCACGAGCATTGAACTGGACGGCCAGGTCTGGCGTGTCGTCGAGTTTCTCCACGTCAAACCCGGCAAGGGGTCGGCCTTTGTGCGCACCAAGCTCAAGGCGGTTGTATCCGGAAGTGTTGTGGAGAAAACCTTCCGAGCTGGAGAGACGGTGCCCCAGGCGGTGCTGGAGAAGTCCGGCTTTCAGCACACCTACAAGGAGGGGGACGACTTTGTGTTCATGGAGATGACGTCTTTTGAAGAGCTGCGCCTCACTGCCCGGCAGATTGGCGGTCCATGCAAGTACCTGAAGGAGGGAATGGACGTGAATATTCTGTCCTGGAACGGAAAACCACTGGAGGTGGAACTACCCAACACCGTTGTCCTTGCGGTGGCCCAAACGGATCCCGGCGTCAAGGGGGACACCGCCACCGGCGGCAGCAAACCCGCCGTCCTGGAAACAGGGGCACAGGTGAACGTGCCTCTGTTTATCAGCACCGGCGAGCGGATCAGGATCGACACCCGCAACGACACCTACCTGAGCAGGGAGTAGGTCTTTCGACGGCCTGTTTTCTGTTCGTTTCACCCGCTCTTATTGATCGTGCAGCTTGATCACACTCAACTCAAGGACCTCCTCACACTGCTTGGCGAAAGCGACATCCGGGAGTTCGTTCTGGAAGGCAAGGATTTTCGCCTGGAACTGCGGCGCTACCCGAGCGACCAGCCCGAGGCAGTCCCGGCGGCTATCCCTTCCGTAGCCCCGTCAACAGCAAGCCCGCCAGCCCCCAGGGCAAGCGCGCCTCCCGGTCGATCGGACCTGATCGAGGTGCGCGCCCCCATGGTGGGAACCTTTTATCGCGCTCCGGCTCCGGAGGAGCCTGTCTTCGTGGAGGTGGGTGACAGGGTTCAGGTGGGGCAGACCCTCTGCATCCTGGAAGCCATGAAGCTGATGAACGAAATCGAGGCGGAGATCGCCGGTGAGGTGGTGGAAGTTCTGGTGGAGAACGGCACGCCGGTGGAGTTCGACCAGCCCTTGATCCGCCTCAAACCCCTGTGAAGGTGAAGGCCAGGCGCCCCTTCTTGAGGCTGGATGCCTTGGGAGGGGCCTTGAGACAGGCGACATCGGTGGTGAGCGCTTCGTGTTCCTTCCCGTGCCGCCGGATCACGCCGACCCGGTCAGGAACAAAGGGTGTAAAAATTGTGTCTTATTGTGAAAGAAGGGGACGTACAGTCGAGATTCGGAGCCCCGGGCTGTAGGGTGAAGTTTCAGTCGGTTCTCTGAACTTCCATGTCCTCACCTCGGGTTGCAACGGCTGCCCTACTTCTGCTTGCCCGTTGCCTGAGGCCAGGTCTCCATGCGGATGCGGGAGACGTGAGGGGATGCGAGGCAGCGCCAGGATTGTTACAATTCTTTAACCCCTGAAAAGCTTCGCTTGCGGCGATCGGGAGAGACTTCCGCCGCCGCCGCTTCAGATGCTCCCCGGGGCGTCCGCTTCTCCTTGTGCCGCAAGACAAAGGAGTGCATGGAGAAGCCGACCTTACGGAATCCCGACTCATCTCTCCCCGTGTCTACCGGGCAGGGAGAACGTCAACGCAACCAGCAGGCATCCGACCTGGTGGAAACCGGCGTTTTCCCCTGCGGCAGGGGGAAGCGGGGAAGACGTGGGCTCGCCTTGCAGCAGCCGGAGGGAAGCTCCCCAGGCCCACTGCCTGACGGCGGCTGAAGCCGTCCAAACGCCTGTGTCCCTCGTTCCTTTCCCTTCCCTGCCCAAGCTCCTATGACCGTTCCAAACTCCAAGGATTCCCAGTCTCACCAAGACAATCAAGGCGGATTTTGGCGTTACTTTAACTTACGCAGATTAATCAAGAAGAAAATCGAAGAAGCAGTCGAACAGATAATAAGACAAGAAATTAGAGAATCTTTAAATGATAAAGTTAATGAACACTTGAGTAAATTTGATATAGATAAAAAACTAGATGACATTGTTGAAAATTTTACAAATACCAATGTCATTAAAGCACAAAAACTTCTAGGTCAAAATGTTGACGAAATTAATAAAGATATTGACAAAGAAGTTACTAAACTGAAAGAAGAAACTAATGCTAGAGTAGCAGAGCAAATTAACAAAATAATAAGAGCATCAAGAATATACGATAATATAGAGCCACAATTATCAAAGATACGTGCTATAGTTATATTAATTCCTGGAGTTTTGATCGGATTCAGTGTCTTTTTTGCTGATAGAATTAAAGATATCATGGACATTGATGTTTTACGGACAGAAATCGAGCATCTACAAGAGGACATGAAATCATCACAACCCAACGGGTTGCCAGCAGGTTCAAGTGTTTGCTCACCAGGAGACGAAACCTGCTGTTCCTCGGAGGAGGGCTTCTTTTCATGCTAGCCGCCATGGAACGTTGCCCAGGTGTCCCCTTGCCCACCATCATGTCTCTCCATTCTCCCACGCCTGCCCGATTCCGCCGCCGCCGGAGATCTCTCGGGGCGGTAGTGTCCACCCTGGTGATCATCTCCAGCATGGCCGCCCCCGGCCTGGGGGTGGGCGCCACGCTGCCCGCCCATGCCCACGCCAATCGGTGCATCACCATCAAGGAGACCACTTTCACCACCGTGACGAGCTCCACCCTTGCCGGGGATCCCCCCCACCTGCACTGCTTGCGCATTGAAGCCAACACCCTGCTCAACGATCTTGATCTTGACGGCCTGTCCAGGTTGAACCATCTCATCATTAAAAACAATAACGATCTGCGAACAATAGATCTCACAAAAATGACCAATTTGACATATCTTAGAATTGATAACAACGATAATTTGGAAACAATAAAACTTCCTGAATCACCAGTCTTACAGAATTTATATATTACTAACAATCGTAGCCTGGTGAGCTTCAGAGATGATTGGATTCATTCAGCAATCTTTACCTTGACTTGTCTGGTCATACAAAATAATGATAACTTGATTGAAATCAATTTTCCAAAACTGAAAAGTTTAACATGCTTAACAATTGACAACAATAAATGCCTGACAAAAATCAAGCTGCCAGAGCTGGTCAATTTCATACGCTTTCGTATTACAAACAATGCAGAGTTGAAAACAGTCTATCTTCCAAAATTGGTTAATTTTGTAGATCTCAATATTGAAAATAATAAATCTTTAAGTAAAATAAACGAAGGAATCCCTCCATGAGAAAACAACTTCTTCTAACGCCCCAGCCCCCGACCACTCCACCATCACTCTTTCTGCCTCGCTCTCCCACCACCAACTTCACAACAACAGCATGACCAAACCCGACAGCTCCAACTCCAGCCCCACACGCCCCCTTGTCCTCCACGATCTTCCGCCGTTTCCCCAAAACCTCTCCCCGGACGCATCTACTCCGTCACCCCACCAGGTAGGGGGAACGGCGCCCACACCCTCCTCCCGGCAGGACACGTCTCCTGCCGCATCCCTCAAGGGCCTGCTTCGCCAGACTCTCGCCTCCTGCACATCAACCCTGGCTCTCTCTGCCGCTCCACTGGCCGCTCTCCTCGTCCTCGCTCCAACTCCTCCGGCTTTCGCAGAAGACTGTTACTACGATAATGGTAAGTTCTACGTCGGAGGAGTGCAGATATATGAGAAGGAAATATGTACAGGGATCTATCTGGGTGACAATAACCTAAGCAGGCTGCCGGAGGGCATCTTCAGCGGGCTTAATAATCTACAAGCGCTCTATCTGGGTGGCAATAACCTAAGCAGCCTGCCGGGGGGCACCTTCAGCGGGCTTAATAATCTACAAGAGCTCCATCTGCATAGAAATAACCTAAGCAGCCTGCCGGAGGGCATCTTCAGCGGGCTTAATAATCTACAAGAGCTCTATCTGCGTGGCAATAAACTAAGCAGGCTGCCGGAGGGCATCTTCAGCGGGCTTAATAATCTATACTCTCTCGGTCTGGAGAACAATAACCTAAGCTGTCTGCCCAGCATACCTTCTAGTGTTACTAAGCTTGCTGTAGATGTAGAAAACTTGCCGCCCTGTGGCGAAGAACCTGATACAGAGCCTGATACAGA
>MWLD01000021.1:9212-19793 GCA_002018045.1 Candidatus Synechococcus spongiarum LMB bulk15M | reverse complement strand
CATTGCGGATTTCAATGACCTGTTCGGTGGAATCCCTTAGGCGGACAAGGATCGCATCGAAAAGATGATGACGGTGGACAGTCCGAACAAACCAATGGAAGATTCCGCATTCAGGGATGTAAAAAGAATTCGGATCGTGAAAATGCTCGTGTTGAGCACACCGCAGCGGTTAATTTGGTCATCATGGACATCACGAAGGGCGATGCCCAATTCCTCAGGCACTTCATGGACAAACCGGACTTCCAGCAATTCGTCATCAACTCCGGCTTTGGCGTGGCATCCAGGAGGAAAGATTGAGCTATCGCCCCATGACTGCGCCTGAACGTTTGCAAAAACTGTTATCCCGGGCTGGGGTCATGTCTCGCCGCCAGGCTGATGCCCTTCTCCAAGCCGGACGCCTTCATCTCAACGGCCAACCCGCGCGACCGGGTGACCGGGCGGTAGTGGGGGTAGATTGCATCACCTTGGATGGCCGACGGCTCCACTTGGCGGTCGCGGCGCATCAGCAACGCCGCACCCTGCTACTCCACAAGCCCCCTGGGGTGCTCTGCACCTGCCGAGATCCCCAGGGCCGATCCACAGTGCTGGATCTGTTACCCCCCGCTGTAGGCCAGGGGCTCTACCCCGTGGGCCGCTTGGATCAAGACAGTGAAGGCGCTCTGCTGCTGACCAATGACGGTGACCTGGCCCTGCGCCTCACCCATCCTCGCCATGGCCACAACAAAACCTACCGGGTCTGGCTGGTGGGGGTCCCTGGCGCAGCCGACCTGGCAGCTTGGCGTTCCGGGCTGCTGCTGGATGGTCGCCGGACCAGGCCCGCCCAGGTCGAGCTGGAGCACTGCAATGCCATGGGCAGTTGTTTACGGGTTGTGTTGCGGGAGGGGCGGAAGCGCCAGATCCGCCGCATCGCCCACCAGTTGGGCCATCCGGTACGGCGCTTGCAGCGCTTGGCGCTTGGCGCCTTGGCATTGGGTTCCCTGGCGAGCGGCTGCTGGCGCTGGCTGACGACCGACGACATGGACCTCCTGCTGGATAAGACGTCGCAGTAATCCCCTGTCACCCAGGATAAACCGGCAGACGTTCTGCGTCACGACCGGGATATGTCACAGTTGAGTTGTCAGTGGATCCCGAAGCGATCCGTGTATGTACCGAAGCAGGCACTCCAAAACATCCCATCAGGATGCCGTCTCCGATTTTCAGGGTTACGTGCATGGTTTTATGGTGGTCCGACTCTGGAATCCCCATCTCCGGTGGCCCATCCCCAAACGTTTGCAGGATGAGATCGTCCCAAGCAAAGACGGACCGATAGAAGTCGAGCACTTCACGGCAATTGCTGTCGAAATGGAGATAGGCTTCAAGCTTATGCACAGGGGCATCCTCCACGGACTGAACCTGGACAATACTCTATGAACTGATAAGCTGAGGCCGATAGTATTCTCTTCCCCATCATCATAGTTATGCACGTTTAGCCTTGATGTGTGAAGAGTCAGGATGGTAAAGGCCATGATTCTCCCATAATATTCCGAGCTACCATCAGGATAAAAGCAAGGGTTGTTACGATGACGGAGCCGACAAATATCCCCTTCCCATATCGGTCAAGTTTTCCAGTGTCAAGGGCAGCCAAGGGTAAAGCCATTGTCAACAAGACAGGAGCAGGCAGCACCCAGCGCATAATGATATTTGATGCACCAGAGACAATCATGAAAACAGTGTATAGCAGGACAGTGATTAAGAAAGCTCTACCGAAAAGAACTTGCTGACGATCTCCTCTCGCAAGAATCAGTTTTGTGAACCAACAAATTCTAAATCGAAAAGTCAATAAAAGAGTAATTAACATCGGCAGTATATCCAATCCACACCAGCCTGATGCCGTCTGCACTAATCCGCAACGCTACGAGCATGAATCCTGTTTAAAGCTGCATGGGCCGAGAGGACGGCGCCTTCCTGCCAGGCAGTTAGCGCCGTAATCTGGCTACCGGCAAAGTAGAATGGGCCGTCGGGCTCACGAAGCACAGCAGCGGCCTCCTCCGTTTTTCTGGCCCATGCTCCCTTCTGAAGCGGCACGTTCCCCCAAGCACGGCTGACCCCACATTCCATCTCCGCCGCATATCCGGGATGAAGGTATTCGCCTTCTGCCAGGGCCTGCTTCAGACGTTCCGTTCCTGTCATCCTGGCATAGCGGAGACCGGGCTCACGGTCCCAGATATAAGCCCCGATAACAACGCCCTTTTCCTGATGGTAGCCGTTTGCGGGATACCAAATCTGGGTGATGTCCTGATCCGTCCAGGAGATGCCGCCATAAATTGCTTGGTCTTCTTCCCAAAATCGTCGTCGTGCTTGAAAAGCAATCTTCAATGATTCATTAAATTCAATTGACTGGATCGCATTTCGAGTTTTAGAGGAGAAATCGTTCGGGATATCCTTCAGGACAGGAGTGGGAATCGTGCAGATCACGAAATTCCCTTCAACGATTTCCGTTGTCCCCTGGGTATTGCGGCAGACAATGCGCACACCCGTATTGGTGCGTCGCAGTTGCTGAACATGGCAATCAAGGCGCACCAGATGCCCGATTCGTTTCTCGAACGCCCTGGGGATTGCATCCATCCCCCCAATCGGCTGGAAGAGGGTGGGACTCTGGTTAAGGAAATGGCTGAAATGCAACTTGTAGTTCCAGAAGTCCGAGGTGAGCAACTCACGAAAATCCAGAGGCGCCTCCGGCTCACCGCCACCGGCAACGCCGGCGTTGTCACGGCCTTGATAGCCTGCCCGGTTGGAGCCTTCATAGGCGAGACGCTCCGCCTTCAACCCACCAAACTCCTTGAGCATCTTCAAGATCCGCTCCTTGTCTTCATCCGTGAGTTCCTGATCCAGCGCACCACGGTCCACGGCTTTGGCAAGCAATTCCGAGACGTACCCCCGGACATCGGTCATCACATGCCGTGCCCTGACCGGTTTGCCGGCAAATCCCTGGCTGTTATGGAAAAGCGCTGCCCGGTTATCGTTCGTAAACACTTCCAGTGCAATGTCAAAGGCTTTGCAATAGCCGAGGAGTGCCCGATGGTGATGGGGGATCCGGGCTGGTCCTAGATTGGCATAGAGGTAATCGTCCTGATCAAAGCAAACCTTCTGGCGTAAGGCGCCTTCCTGGAGGATATCGCCACCGCGCACGGTGAGATTGCGTCCACCGACCCGGCCGGATGCCTCCAGCACCACACAATCCCAGCCTGCCTGGGAGAGTTCCCAAGCGGCCACCAGCCCGGCAATGCCAGCACCCAGAATCACCACACGCTTCCCCTTACCGGATCCTGCCGGAAGATCCAGTTCCGGCGTCTTGGCTGAGGCAGCTACAATGCCCAACAAGACGGATTGCCGTGATGCAGACTGAAGACCGTTGGCGGCAGTCACCAGATCCCCTAGTCGTTGTCTTACCACCGGATCATCAAGGGAGAGGTTGCCAAACAACTGTTGCCCCAGGGCAACAGCGTCCACGGCGCCCATGTGCAACCACTGGAGAGCAGTCTCCGGCCCCAACCCCCCGGCAGCAATACAGGCGGGGAGTGGCCCAAGGGGAGCCCGCAGTTGAGACCAGTAGTGAAGTCCCAGAGCGGTAGCGGGGAACAGCTTCACCATGGTGCAACCGTGGCAACGGGCTTGATGCACCTCCGTGGGTGTAAAGACACCCGGCACCAAGGTGACGCCCAGGTCCCTGGCGGACAGCAGAAGCTCCGGCTGCCAGATGGGCATGAAGGCATAGGACAAGCCGGCGGCGGCAACCTGGCGAAGCTGACGGGACGTGATCACACCAGCGGCCCCCAAGTGGGTATGGGGGCACCGTTTCCGCAGAATGGGGATCAGTGTGGGCAGCCATGGGGCGGTCCAGGCCAATTCCACATGGCGCCAACCCACAGCGTGCAGCAACTCCACTTCCGCCAGGGCGCGCTGGGGATTCCGGGGTCGCAGCACAGCCAGCAGGGGCTGACGGGACAGGCTTGTCGTCAAGCCAGCCGGATCACCCGATGGAGCAGACATGACCAACCTCAGTCAAGCCGGGTGAGCCTCCTGCGCTTGGCGGTCAGCAGAGGGGTCAAAGGTACGCCGCTGCACGCACATCCCTGGCCACCAGAAGGTTTTGCAGTTCGTCCGCATCAACGGTCTCCTGCTCCACCAGCATTTGGGCCAGCTCATCCAGAATCAACCTGTTTTTGACGAGCACGTCCTTGGCACGACGATACGCTCCATCCACCAAGCTGGCCACCTCTTCGTCAATGAGTGCAGCGGTGTCGTCGGAAAAATCCCGCTCACTGGCCATGTCACGGCCCAGAAACATGCCGCTGTCCTGGCGTCCCAGCGCTACGGGTCCCAAACGGTCACTCATGCCGAAACGCGTCACCATCTGACGCGCCACACGGGTGACCTGTTGCAGGTCGTTGGACGCGCCGGTGGTGACCTCGTCGTCGCCGTAGACAATTTCTTCGGCCACCCGCCCTCCCAGGGCAACAGCCATCTGGTTCTCCAGATAAGCACGGGAGTAAAGACCGGATTCCAGCCGCTCTTCGCTGGGGGTAAAGAAGGTGAGGCCACCGGCTTGTCCCCGAGGAATGATGCTGATTTTTTGCACGGGATCGTAGTCCGGCATGAGGGCGCCCACCAGGGCATGGCCACCCTCGTGATACGCCACAAGGCGCTTGCGCCGCTCGCTCATCACCCGATCCTTCTTCTCCGGGCCAGCCATGAGACGCTCAATGGCGTCGTTCATCTCGTCCATGGACACCTCCGTCAAATGACGGCGAGCAGCCAGGATGGCGGCCTCATTGAGCAGGTTGGCCAGATCGGCTCCCGTGTAACCGGGTGTGCGCCGGGCAACTTTGCTCAAATCCACACCTTTGCAGAGGGTTTTGCCCCGGGCATGAACCTTGAGGATTTGTAAGCGTCCCTTGTAGTCCGGCCGGTCCACCACCACCTGACGATCAAAGCGGCCCGGCCGCATCAGAGCCGCGTCCAGCACGTCCGGCCGGTTGGTGGCCGCCACAATGATGATGCCGGTGTTGCCCTCGAAACCATCCATCTCCGTGAGCAGTTGGTTGAGAGTTTGCTCCCGTTCGTCGTTGCCGCCCCCAAGGCCGGCGCCCCGCTGGCGACCCACGGCATCAATTTCGTCAATGAAGACGATGCATGGGGAGTTCTTCTTGGCCTGCTCAAACAGGTCCCGCACCCGGCTGGCTCCCACGCCCACGAACATCTCCACAAATTCCGAGCCGGAGATGGAGAAGAAGGGAACTCCCGCTTCACCCGCAACAGCCTTGGCCAGAAGGGTTTTTCCGGTTCCAGGCGGACCGACCAACAATACGCCTTTGGGGATTTTGGCGCCCACCGCCGTGAAGCGATCCGAGTTTTTGAGGAAGTCCACCACTTCGGTGAGTTCCAGCTTGGCCCCCTCAATGCCGGCAACATCATCAAAGGTGACCTGGGTTTTGGGCTCCATCTGGACCCGGGCCCGGCTCTTGCCAAAACTCATGGCCGGATTCCCGCCACCGGACTGCATCCGACGGAGCAGGAAAAAAAGACCTCCCAACAGCAACAGGGGGAACGCCAGGCTGAGAAGCGCAGTTTGCCAGGCTGGTGGCCCGGAATCAGGCAGCACGGCAATATCCACCTTGTGCTGGCTCAGCAGGGGCAGCAGGTTTTGGTCAGGGGCCAGGTTGACCACGGAGCGTCGGTTGTCCGTATGCACCACTTGTGCACTGCGTTGATCCGAAGCAATGGCCACCTTGGAGACCTGGTTGGCCTCGACCTGGTCGATAAAGTCGCTATAGCGCAGAGGTTGCGGTGCGTCGGACTGCCCCCGCTGGGGAATAAAGGCCGTGACGATGGTAATGAGGATTACAGCCAGGAGGGCATAGAGACCTGCATTACGCCAGCGCTTGTTCACTGTCCTGTGTGCATTGATGTGAAGCAACCATAACGAGCCCCCTGGATTATTGGGTCAGGATACGCCCATGGTTCAAGCTGCACGCAGCACGTCCACCACGGAGCGGAAGGCGAACCACTCGGGGATGTCCTCCCCGCTGCGCAGCATCTGGCGGAACTTGGTGCCACTCAGGGTCTTGACGTGCAGGTTCTTCTCTTCGGCACGATCCGTACTGATGTAGCCCTCCTCTTCCGTGTACACCAGGTTGAGGGATGGCACAACCTGCATACCCAGTTCGTGGCAGTGGGTTCTGGCCAGATCCTGGGCATCGTAGGGACCGTAAAAATCTTCGCGGGTCATGGAGGATTTGCAGCCGGCCATGTCCCGGCCAATGATGAAGTGGGTACAGCCGTAGTTCTTGCGGATGATCATGTGCTGAAGCGCCTCTCGCGGGCCGGCCATGTGCATGGAGTAGGGCAGATAGCTCCAGTAAATGCGGGGGTTATTCACCTCTGCGGCAAGGCGTTCATAGGTTTTCACTCGCACCTCGCCGGGAATGTCGTCCCCCTGGGTCGGACCGCAGGTGGGATGCACCAGCACCACCGCATCCGATGACACGTTCTTTGCCTCCAGTGCCCTTGTGAACAGTGCATAGTGGGCCTTATGGATGGGGTTACGACATTGGAAGGCCACCACGTCACGCCCCTTGGGAAGGTGGTCACGCAGTTGTGTAGGGGTCTGGCAAGAAAATCCGCGGTGGGGCAGGCTTAACCCATGAACCGAGCCGCCCAGATAGTAGCGGCCCCGCTCCCCACTGATCATACGAACCGCGGGGTGCTCAATGGAAGTTGTCCCGTAGCACTGCTGGGCCTCCCATGGCTTGTTGGGGAGCCACTTGCTTGACACGTCCATCACGGCCAGAAATTGACCCCGATAGGTCAGCAAGAGGCGATCACCTGGCGCAATATCCTCCCGGTCGGTGTGGAACACAACGGGCAAGCCGAAGAGCAGCCCGCTGCTGGTACGCATGGTATCGATCACGGCGTGATAGTCCTGCTCGTCCATAAAGCCGCGCAGGGGGGAGAACCCACCCACCAGCAGCAACTCCAGATCACAGGCTTCCCGGTCACCGCAGGCCACGGTTTTGGTGACGGATGCCATCAGAGCGGGTCGGTCTGCTTCGGAGACCATCCGGTTGACCAGGCTGTTGCCGTGGGGAGCAATGTGGGATGGAGGACTGATGATGGCGGTCATAGGTGCTGATACAGCCAAGGGGGACTTGCGCATGGTTCAGCAAACATCCTTCAGGCCGCGAACGTCAAGGTGGGTGGTGACCGGAGAATCCACCACCCACACTCCATTTCACTTCAGCAGGTCAAGGTCGAATCAGGCTTTGTCTACACGCCCGTAGAGATCTCCGGTGATCTTGAGTTCCAGTGGTTCTTTGCTGCCCATGTCCGTATCGGACTTCTGCAGCGCGGTGAACAGGCCACTAAATTCACCGGTCTCCCCATCCACACGGGTAATGGACAGACTCAGTGTTCCCGCGCTCTCCAGGTAGCGCTTCACGTTTTCCCGCTCCAACTCCTCGGAGGTACCCACTGGCACCAACCCAACAGCGCTGTCGTAGCCTGTGGTCAGGCCACGACCCTTGGGATCGAGGAAGTTGCTGGTGCGGTAGCTGGGAACGGTGTAGGGACCTTCGAAATCCGTACTGGTGGTGATGGCCTCACCGGATGTCGTGGCCACCAGATCCTTGCTGCTGAACACAAAGGGCACCTCCTCCCCACCGGGCATGATGACGGTGATCAACTGGAAGTCCATGCCACCTTTCTCGGAGAAGGTGATCTGGTCATCGACAACCGTCAGGTCACCAAACACTTCATCCAGGGACGAGGTGTAGCGGGTGAGGATCTTCGCATCCACAAAGCGGGGTTCCTGACGTTTGTTGACAGGCTCCACCAGAACCTGAACGGAGGAAGGATGCATGCAGACGTTGGTGAGCCGATAGCTGGCTTCCGGGTCCAACGGGATGGTCCCCCGGGCGGACTCATCCACAGTGAAGCAGTCGTTGGCCAAGCCGGTGTTGAGGATTTCGTCGTAGGTAAGGCCGGCGCGGGTCTTCGCCTTTGCGTCACCACCACAGGCGGTAACGAAAATCAGGCAAAGCGCCAGAACAGCCGCGACCAGGGGGCGGAATCGCATTGCTCGAAAAGCACCATCGGTCCCTGATCCTACAGGTGCAGACCAGCCGTCATGCTTACGATGTCGCAGCTTGCAACAGGCCTCAATGACCAACCACTCTGGCCGATCGAGTCCGAGTCCGGGCAACACGGCATTCGGGTCCATGATCGACCGGCGCTTGCAGGTTCTTCGGGACACCGTTCAGGCCCTGGTCGCTGATCGATGCGAGGACAGTGTGGGTCTGCTGGAGTTGTTGCGAGAACTGGAGCGCTGCCACCGCCAGATTGAGCAGGGTCCCTTCCGTGAAGCACTCCCTGACGGGCGTAACGCCCTCTATCGATTCCTGCAAGACATGGAGCGATCCGGTGGCTGGCCTTACATTCCCCGACCCCGGCTGCGCAGTCTGCTCAAGCAACTGAAGACCTCGCCGGAGCACCCGGAGCGGTAGATCCCTACGTCACGGTTGGCCGTGGTCCGGATCGTTGAAACCGATGGAGTTCCCCTGCCAATGCCGACCAGATGGCGCCAGCCATCGTGGCCTTGTCCTGGCTGGCCAATCCCTGCTCCTGACCGTCGGCCCACAGAAGAACACCCCCATTGGGCTGGTTGCCGAAGCCGCGTCCCGCAAGCCCAACCGGATTGAGGACAATCCAGTCAAACCGCTTGCGCCGTAGCTTCTCCAGCGCCCGGGCACGATCCAGGCCATGCTCGGCGGCAAATCCCAGCACCCACTGATCTCCGCGCATCCGAGCTGCCAGATCCGCCGCCAGGTCCGGCGTGCCTTGCAAGGGTAGCGGGTTGGGCAGGGCCTCCTTGGGCCACTTCACGGCACTGGTGACGCCTGGGGCATGGTCCGCCACCGCAGCCGCCATGACCAGCCCATGGACCTGGGGAAGACGCTGGGCAAGCGCTACACCCATCTCCGCGGCCGACACCACCGGGCAGGTGTCCAATGGATCCAGCCAACTGGCAGGCACGTTGCTCAGGGGGCCATGGACAAGATGCACAGCAGCGCCCCGCAGACAGGCCATGAGAGCCATGGCCACACCCATGCGGCCACTGCTGGGGTTGGTGAGGCAGCGGACCGGGTCCAGAAACTCCCGTGTCGGTCCGGCGCTGCAGAGAACGCGCAAACCCTTGAGATCGGCAACGCCTCCTGTGGCGAGGGCGGCTCTGATGCCCTGCAACAGCAACTCCGGGTCGGGGAGACGGCCAATGCCACGACTGTCGCAGGCCAACAGGCCACGGGTGGGGACCATGGGGAGCAAGCGGGGCCAACGGCACAGGGTCTGCCAATTGGCCCGGACTGCAGGTGCATCCCACATGGCTGTGTTCATGGCGGGCGCCACCAGCAGGGGGGCCTGGGTTGCCAGAAGGGTGCTGCTGAGTAACGTGTCGGCCAAGCCCTGGGCAAGACGGGCCAGCGTGGTGGCCGAGAGCGGGGCCACCACCACCAACTCGGCCCACTCCGCCAGGACAACGTGCAGTGGCCGTGGCTGGCAAGGGTCCCATTGGTGAATCTCAAGGTTGCAGGGCTGGCGAGAGAGGCTGGCCAACGCCAGAGGGCTGACAAATTGCTCCGCCTTGGGAGAGAGCACGCAGCGCACCTGCGCACCGTGCTGCACCAGGCTGGATACCAACTGGGGCAGCTTTACGGCTGCGATGCTGCCGCAAACAGCCACCAGAACGCGCCGACCCACAACAGGATCCACTGGCGCCGGGTCTTCAGTCTTCGTCAAAGGGCTCCTGGTCGATCAGATGGCGATAGGGCTGGACCAAATCCGGCCGACGGATGGCCAAAGCCCGTAGCAGGTGCCAATCCTGGAGGCCAGCGAAGGCATCGGCATAGTCGTCCTCCTCCAGACGCCGGGCGACGGCGGCAACGGCGTCCCCGTCCATGGCGGCCAACTGCCGCTCAATCTCCTCGGGATCTTCGGGAGTGGTGATCGGATCGGAACCCATCATCCGGCAAGGTCGCGCTATTCACAGTCTGGGACCAAGGGTGCGTATGGTGGACATCCACGGGGAGTTAGCTCAGTTGGTAGAGCGCTGCGATCGCACCGCAGAGGTCAGGGGTTCGACTCCCCTACTCTCCATGGCCCCGGTTCCCACGGAACTGTGATAAGATGTTGCCATGTCTCAGTCCAAACGCGAGCAGGTGGTAAGCCATCTGCGCTACATACGGCAAGAGTTGCGCGAGATGCATCAGGGCGTCCTGGAGGATGGCCTGTTGCCTGATCCTGGTGAGGTTCGTGGCGTCATGGCGCAGATGGAAGCCCTCCTGGAACTGGTTGCTGGTCGCTCGGCCCGCAAGGCCAGGAGTTCCAGTAAGCCTTGAGGTCTTGATAAATCGTCCATGGGCGGGCTGACGAGCCGTGAACGTGGGACCCATCCCCTGCCCGGAGTCACCGAAAATAACTGCTGTTCAGGGGCGCCAGTGCCGGGGATAAAGCAATAAGGCATGGCCCGGTGGCCGTTGAGAAAGGGGG
>MWLD01000021.1:0-7180 GCA_002018045.1 Candidatus Synechococcus spongiarum LMB bulk15M | reverse complement strand
TCCCGAGTAAGGACGTTCTGCGCGTAAGTCGATGTTTTTCTCACCGGAACGGAACGTGTCGTCAGACACCGATGATCTCGATCTTTTTGCCCTGCCTGTCTTGCAGGAAGACGCGGGATTCATGGTCGAGTTCCCGGGTTTTTACTTCCAGATAGAGGCGCATGGCACGGCTGAAGACTTCACCGCGGCTCTTGTGGAGGCGCTCCGCAAGTTTGCCCATATCCTCATCCATCCGGGGATCCATGCGGACCTCATACCGCTGCTCTGATGTGGACACCATGAAAATCGCATTTCCAGAAGAAGCTTGGCATAAGAGACTCATTGGCTTGACAGCCACAGGACACATTCCGCGTCCCATGCTTCCGAGCAGCAGATGTCCGGAACCATATCCCTGCAAGGAACCGGGAACCGGGGGCTTCCGGCCCCATGGCTTGCTACTCTGGGGTCTTTGCCAGCGGATGCGAGCCATGGCCTACAGGCGCGTCCTGCTGAAACTCAGTGGCGAGGCTCTCATGGGAGAGCAGATTTACGGCATCGACCCCTCCGTGATTCAGCGCATTGCGGCGGAGATTGCCGGGGTGGTGGCCCAGGGCACGGAGATGGCTGTTGTGGTGGGGGGCGGCAATATCTTTCGGGGGCTGAAGGGGGCGGCAGCGGGCATGGATCGGGCCACGGCGGATTATGTGGGTATGTTGGCCACGGTGATGAACGCCATGGCCCTGCAGGATGCCCTGGAGCGTGTGGAGGTGCCCTGTCGGGTGCAAACAGCCATTGCCATGCAGGAGGTGGCGGAGCCTTACATCCGCCGTCGGGCCATGCGTCACCTGGAGAACGGCCGGGTGGTGATCTTCGGTGGGGGATGCGGTAACCCCTTCTTCACGACGGACACCACGGCAGCACTACGGGCGGCGGAGATCGGCGCCCAGGTGGTGTTCAAGGCCACCAAGGTGGATGGGATCTACAACAAGGATCCCGCTTGCTTCAGTGATGCGGTTCGCTACGAGACGCTAAGCTTTCAAGAGGTGTTGCGGGGAGAGTTGGCGGTGATGGACAGCACCGCTATTGCCCTGTGCAAGGACAACGGCATCCCCATCGTGGTCTTCAACCTGTTCGAGGCGGGAAGCATTGCCCGCGCCATTGCCGGTGAACCGGTGGGAACCACCGTTCACCCGGAATTGGCGCCACGCTGAGCGGATTTATGTTCACCAGTGCCTGATCACATCAACGCCATGGATCTGGAAGCCAACATGGAAAAGTCGCTGGAGGCCACCCAGCGCAACCTGAACACCATCCGCACAGGTCGGGCCAACCCCAACCTGCTGGACAAGGTGATGGTGGAGTATTACGGCTGTGACACGCCACTGCGCTCCCTGGCGGGCATCACAGCCCCCGATTCCCAAACCCTGCAGCTTCAGCCCTTCGATATCAGTGCCATCCGCGCCATCGAGAAGGCAATCCTCAGCTCAGGCCTTGGCCTGACGCCCAACGAAGACGGCAAGCTGATCCGCATCGGAATTCCTCCCCTCACGGAAGAGCGCCGCAAGGAACTGGTGAAGCTGGCGGCCGGCTACGTTGAAGAGGGCAAGGTGGCCCTCCGTAACTTGCGCCGGGAGGGGATTGACCGCATCAAGAAGCAGGAAAAAGCTGGCGACTTGTCCGAAGACCAATCCCACGACGCGCAAGACGACGTTCAAAAGCTGACGGACCGCTTCATCCAGCGCCTCAACACCATGCAAAAGGACAAAGAGAAGGACATCCTCTCGGTTTGATCCCCTCAACCAGCTGAGAGGGCCAGGGGAGCGCCCAGGGCAGAACGGATTTCCTCCGGCTTGAGGCAACCGTCATGGTCCGTATCCAGGGCATCAAAGACCGCATCGGTGCCCAGCCACTCTTCACGGGTGATGGTGCCGTCCCCATCCAGATCGTTGAGCAGGAAAATCTCCTGCGCCGCATGGGCAAAGGCCGCTTCCCCCTCCAGCACCGCCAGGCGGTGACCCAACTGGGCTTCCAGGGCTTCAATGGCCTTGCTGAACCCGCGGATCCCCTCGTCCAGCTTCTCGGAAGCCATGGCATCCTCGGCCATCAGGTCCGCAAAGCTGCGGTCGTTCACCTGGAGCCTGGCGCCGGGTGAATCCGTCAAGTTGGCCGGATCCAGTTTGCGGGCCAGTACTCCTTCGGTGCGACCCAGTTGATCCAGGAATTTGGGCGCAATGGTGAGCAGGTCACAGCCAGCCAGTTCAACGATCTCCTCCATGTTGCGGAAGCTGGCGCCCATCACCTGGGTTTGGTGGCCAAAGGTTTTGAAGTAGGTGAAGATCCTGGTGACGGAGCACACGCCAGGATCTTCCGGGCCGGGATAGCTCTGGCGACCCGTCCGCTTTTTATGCCAATCCAGGATGCGGCCCACAAAGGGGGAGATCAGGGTCACCCCGGCTTCGGCACAGGCCACGGCTTGCACCAGGTTGAACAGCAAGGTGAGGTTGCAGTGAATGCCCTCTCTCTCCAGCACCTCGGCTGCCTTGATCCCCTCCCACGTGGAGGCAATCTTGATCAGGACGCGCGCCCGGTCGAGGCCGGCTGCTTCGTAACGTCCAACGATCCGACGAGCCTTGCTGATGGTGGCATCCGTGTCGTAGCTGAGCCGGGCATCCACCTCGGTGGACACCCGGCCAGGCACCACCTTGAGGATTTCTTCCCCGAAACGGACAGCGAGCTCGTCAATCGCTTCGCTGATTACCTCCTCTGCGGGGGCCGCTGCGCCAATCACTTGGCGGGACTGCTGCAAGGTGGCGTCAATCAATTCCTGGTAGTCCGGAAGCTGGGCTGCGGCCAGGATGAGGGAAGGGTTGGTGGTGGCTTCCCGGGGAGTGAGGCGACGAATTGCCTCCAGGTCACCAGTGTCTGCCACCACGGTGGTCATGGCAGACAACTGGTCCAGCAGAGAGGCCATGGGAGAGATAAGTAAAGGACCAATTCAACGCTAGCCATGATGTGGCCCATGACCAGAAGCCACCGGAATCCCTGAAGGCTTCCGTCAACCGGCAGCGTCATGGACAGGCAGCAGATTGTCCAACGCCGCCATGCTCTCGATAACGCGGTAGGCCACCGGCAACGCCACGGTGGCGCCGTAGGTCTCCTCACCGCGGGGTTCATCCACCAACGCCAACACCACAAAACGAGGATGATCCGTGGGCAGGTGAGCCACGAAACTTGTGGTGACAACCTCCGGTTCATAGCTGCCCTGGCGTGCCTTCTGAGACGTTCCCGTTTTGCCGGCAGCGGGATAGGGAGGTATCCCGGCCACGGGAACGTGCGACAGCGTGGTGGCCACGTCCATCCAGTTGCGCACGGTGGCGGTGGATGCCTCCTGAAAAATGCGTTTGCGCTGTGGAGGGCGTGTGGTGGTCACCGTGGTGTCCACGTTGCGCAGACCCTGAACAACATGGGGCCGCACCAGCCAGCCGCCGTTGGCCAACGCGGCATGGAGCTGGAGCAGCTTGAGGGGGGTTACGGCAATTCCCTGGCCAAAGGATGCCGTGGCGGCATGGATGGGATTCGAGCGAAAAATCTGCGGGGATTTCAATTGGCCCGCGGTGGCGCCCGGCAGGTCCGTATCCGGCGCCTGTTGAATCCCGAGATTGTGCAGCCGCTGCCAGTAACGCTGACGGGATAGCTGCAGCATGATTTCGACCATGCCCACGTTGCTGGACACCTGCAGCACTTGCGGCATGGTGATCACACCATGGATTTTGTCCTGGTTGTTGTGAAGTGTCCAGGACTCCACAACAACACTGCCCGTGTCGTTCACCGTACTGTTCTCGTCGATCAAACCCTCCTCAAGGGCAATGACCAGGTTGATGGGCTTGAAGGTGGAACCGGGCTCATAGAGATCTTCCACAGACCACTCACGGAAATGTCGGGGGCTGGCCTGCCAGAAACGGCTGGGGTCATAGCCGGGCTGTGACGCCAGGGCGAGAAGTTCGCCGTTGTGTACATCCATCACCATCACCGCACCCCGTGCGGCCTTCCACTGCTCCATCGCTACCGACAGGGCGGCATGGGCTGCCCGTTGCAGGCGCGTATCCAGGCTCAGTTGCAACTGCACGGTGTCCTGGCGGATGTCGCCCATGGACAAGTTGACGGGCAGCACTGCCCCGTGGCCACTGCGCAGGAGCCATGGATTGCGTTCCCCTTGCCGCAGTTGGTCGTTGAGACTCGACTCCAGACCTGCCTGGGGTTGGCGCTCCAGGTTCAAGAAGCCCACCACGTTGGCAAAGAGTTCACCTTGGGGATAACGCCGCTGTGGGTAAACCTCTACATCAAGACCACTGATGCCCAGGGCTTTTACCAACTCCCCCTTCTTCACGCTGAGATGTTCCATCAGGCGGATGCTGCCGGCTTGCCCGGAGAGGCGTTGCTCCAGCTCGGCCACCGGCAGGTTCAGGACCGGGGCAAGCCGTTGGCTCACCTCTGCTGCGGAGCGTTTCTGGCCGTCCCGATCACCGGGGAATTGAAAATAAACAGGGTGAGCCCAGATCCTTACCCGCATCTCGTCCCAGGCCAGGACTTCCCCTTGACGATCAACAATGGGCCGTCGTATGGAGAGGGAGTTGGCTGAGGGACGCTGACGGGAGCGAGCCTGCCGAGCGAGTACGTCCCCCTGAACCAACTGGAGCCAGAACAACCGTCCCGCAAGACCCAGTAAGGGCAACAGCAGCAGGAAGAACAGCAACACGAGCCGCATCTGCATGGAAGACGCCGGTCCCGGGCGCTGCGGTTGTCGGCGTGAACGACCCAAGGTTCAATAGCCCCGCAACATCGGACCCGCCTTGATCCAGCGGGCCGGACGCCGGAACGGGGACGGGTGCGCCAACTGTCGGCTCGGGGGTGGCGGAAGCAACAGCGGTTCAAGGTCCCGACGGGTGGCAAGACCACCCTGCTCCCTCTGCCCGGAGGCATCAACCGTGCCCAGGGCGGCCATGAGTTGAGCCCGGGAGTCCATGAGTAACTGCTGCATGGTGCGTGCGTCCTGGAGGGCTGTGTAGGTGCGGCTTACGTTGAGCCGCACCTGCAATTCCAGAACACAGAGAACGGTGGGGATCAGCAAGGACATCAGGAGCGCACGGTTGGCCAGCCAGTGGGCGCCAACCAGCCCTGGCGGGTTGTTGCTGGTCCTTTGAACAGGGGCAGTCCGTTTTGCGCCCTGGGACCAGCGCTGGCGGCGGCCACGCCTGGAGACGGACGACGTTGCAAGGTCGCCACCAGCGGATTTCCTCGTGACAGCCATCCCGTATGGCCCCCGAGCAAGAGGGAAAGAACTGTGAATTTTAAGTTAGCCAGGCAAGTGTGCCAGCCTTTCCCGGGAATCGGGAGTCAAGACAAGGGCATCAGGACAACAGCATGACCTGCCGGGTGGTCACAGGTTCAGGAGCATGAGATTGGCAAGGGTATAGCCGTTCCATGTGGCATGCATCAGGACACAGGCGCTGAGGCGTCCGCTTCTCAGCCGCAACCAGCCCAAACCCAAGCCCAGGATCAGGAGAGGGAAAAACTCCACCAGACTCAGATGAGCCGCGGCAAACAGCAGGCTGCTCAACAGAACACCGACCCCGTTTCCATAGGACCTGACCATGGTGGGCAACACCGTGGCGCGGAAGACCAATTCCTCGTAGAGGGGCGCCAGAAGACAGGCAGTCAGAACAAAGAAAACCAACGCTGTCGGATCCCGACCGTTCAGCACCAGATCCAGTAACGGATTGCTGCCTCCCGCATGGGGGAACAGTCGGGACACAGTCCAACTGGCGAGCAGCACCAGCGGCAGGCTGAGCAGGAGTCCCCCCAGTGCCATGGGGAACGATTGCCAGCCCAGGCCCCATTGCAGCCATTGCCAGCCGGATTGACCCTCGTTGCGTCGCAACCAACGCAAAACCGCTAGCCCTGGCAGAGCTTGTGCCCCATAGACCAGCATGGTGGCCATGGCCTGCCCAGCGCTGCTGCCGACCTGCACCCAGGGCCGCAACGCCACCAGCGTCAGGGCGCTACCCACGTTGCCCAACACCACAACACCGCCAAAGAAAAACAACAGCAGCGCAGGGACGGTCAAGGGAGCTGCCGTGGTCCGGGAGGGTGGCTGTTGGTGGGAGGGCGACAGTCGGGATCGATTCCGAGACCACAGAAAACGCCCCAACTGCACCAACCAGAGCAGGATGCCCACCCCAGCCGCTAACGGTCCCGCCAGACCCACCAGGATAAAGCGCACCAGCGCGCCACGATGGGAGCCATGGCAGAAGGGGCGGTCCAGCTCCAGGACGGAACAGGCCAGGGACGAGTAGAGGGGATGGTGGGGGAGCGCATCCTCAAGGGCTTCATGTCCCAGGTTCCCCAACGCGGCAACTGCCGTTGGCTGTCCAGCCGCCCGCTGCACAAGGGCCTGTTGAAGGATGACCTCCGCTGACGACGACCTTTGTCCCGGCACAGGGCGCAGACTCTCCAGCAGAGGACGGGCCTGCTCCGGCTGGTCCATGGCCAGAAGCACCAACGCCTGACGCAGCCGCAGGTCACGGTCTGTGGTGGTGCTGGTGTTCCGACGTTGCTGGAGGACGTCCGCCAGATCCTGGAGGGCAGCGGCGCCAGAGAGTTGGCGGCTGAGTAGAGGGGCGTTCCGACCTGAGGGAACAATGAAGTTCTCCTTGTCCAGAGCCTGGCTGGCCAGCGCTTGTAACTCCAGTTGCCGTTGCTCCAGCACACTCTGCGCAGAGGGCCGCTCCAAGCTGCCGAGCAGCGGTGGTCCCCAGAACACCAGGAGGGTCAGCGCCAAGCTGAGGGCAAGGATCAGGTTCTGCAAATCCTCGGTCCACTTCAGCCGTAGAAGGCGGGGCGTCTGGTTCACGGGACTGGGGCACTGATACCATTCTCTACTGCTACGCCATGGATATGGGGCGCCCCCGTTGGCGTCAGCGCCGAATTATGAGGGTTCTCGGCTACTACTGTTGTAGTTGCCGCATAGCACCGAATGCGCCCACGTAGGCGTTGGTGTGAAAGATGCCCCAGGCTTCGGAGTGGTCCTGGCCGTGAAGCGCCCATAGATGTGGTGATCTGCGGCGCTGCCCTGGCTGAAGCGTCCGTTGGTGAGGGAGATGTCAGGCCATCGGAGCTCTGCCGTGCTGCCGTCGGTTTTATC
>MWLD01000003.1:7943-20137 GCA_002018045.1 Candidatus Synechococcus spongiarum LMB bulk15M | reverse complement strand
GACTTGCTCACAGGTGACCGGGCAACCATTGACAGCAGTTCCCGGCGCTCAATCGGCCCAATGGGGGAGGGACTGACCCGTTCCAGAGGGCTTTGGACCAGCTTCCTGAACCATGGACATCAGTTCAGGCCGGGGATCAGAAGGAACGGAGAGGGAGGGATTCGAACCCTCGACAGAAGTTGCCTCCTGTAACTCCTTAGCAGGGAGCCGCTTTCAACCACTCAGCCACCTCTCCAGCGGCACTTCAGCTTATCAGCTTATGGTCGGTTGGCCACCATGCGGCGCGGAATGCACAGCCTGTAACCGGGGTAGACGGCTGGAGAAGCCACAGAGAATATCCCAGGGAATGGTGCCGCAGGCCTGCCCCCACTGGCGCGGGCTGATGGACGCGGTTTCGTCGTTGCCCAGCACGGTGACCACTGCGCCTGTGTGCAACCGGGGATGGTCGGTGGCGTCAATCACGAGTTGGTCCATGGTGATGGATCCCACCTGGGGCAGCCATTGCCCCTGATGGAGCACACCCATGCGGCTGGAAAGAAGCCGTGGCACACCATCGGCATAGCCAATGGCCACCACCGCCAGCCGGCTGGGGCGTTTTGTGTGGTAGCGGTGGTCATAGCTGATGCCAGTGCCAGCAGGGACAGTTTTGAGAATGGTGACCCTTGCTCGCACCGCCATGGCCGGCTGCAGAGGCAGGATGCCCTCCAGATGTTCCGCCGGAGCATGGCCATAGAGGGCCAGTCCAACCCGCACCATGTCGTAGTGGAGGCCCGAATCGGTGATGGTGGCGGCGGAATTGGCCAAGTGGCGGCAAAGCCCTGCTGGTTGTCCGTTGGCCAGTGCAGCCAACACACGGTCAAAGCGTTGCTGCTGCTGCTTCGTCAGGCTGGGATCAACGGCATCGGCAGCCGCCAGGTGGGAGTAGACCCCCTCCACCTGGAGGCCGTCCAGGCGTAGAATTGCCTGGATCAACGCCGCCCCCTCCTGCCAAGGGACGCCCAGTCGGGCCATGCCTGTGTCCAGGTTGACGTGGACAGGCAAACAGGCGCCCAAACGGCTCGCCACGGTGTGGAACAATCGCGCCTGATCCATGGTGCTGACGGTGGGCAGTACATGCCAGCGCAGACAAGCATGGACCTCGTCACTCCGGCTCAGGTGGCCCAGCACCAGAATGGGCTCTTGCAGCCCCTGGTGGCGGAGACCAACGGCTTCTGCCAGGCTGGCTACCGCAAAGGCATCGGCACCTCCCGCACGGGCGGCTTTAGCTGTGGCGCCGTCGCCATGGCCGTAGCCGTTGGCCTTGACCACCGCCATGAGTTTCACGTTGGGACCAATCCTCTGGCGCAGCAATCGGGTGTTGCGGGTAATGGCCCCTTCATCCACCTCGATCCAGGCCCTGGAGTCTTGAAGGAAGCCCACCGGCATTGCCTCCGGTTGAATGTCGGAACGCAGTGGAGCCGTTGGAGCAGTTGGCACAACACCTCAACCATGACCTGCTCGATTGTATCGCCTTTACCCCGCCAGGCATCCCCCCCGGTGGCGGTCAGGAGTCAACAACCTGCTACCGTTGACAGGACTATCGATCCTGTTTTCAGCTTTTCAGCAACTCACTTAAGTTTGTACACAAATGGAAAAGGTCTTCGTCTATTGGGATAACTCAAACATTTTCCACGAGGCCCAACGCCTCGCGGAGGAGATTGAGAATAGTCCGGATGCGCGCTTCCGGGTTTGCATCAACTTTGACAATCTGCTGCGCCTCGCCCACGCGGACCGCCCTGTGGAAAAGGCCCTTGCGACTGGTTCTGTGCCACCGGAAATGCAGCAACTCTGGAATCGCATGGAAAGCAAAGGCGTGCAAGTACATCTTCATGACCGGGGTTCACGGGAGCGCGGTGAACAGGACGTTCCAGACAGGCTTCTACAACTGTCCATGCTGGAAGACGCCCTGGATTATAATGGTAATCCGGGGATTGTTGTGTTGCTCACCGGTGACGGGGCTGGCTATATGGAAGGAATGGGATTTCATAGCACGCTTGAACGTATGCACAGACGTCGGTGGCGTGTTGAAATTCTCTCATGGGCACATTCCACCAATCAGCGGATGCGCCGTTGGGCAGAGGACCACGGCCTGTTTATCCCACTGGACGATTTCTACAACGCCATCACGTTCCTGGAGCCCTCAAGATCCGGTTTTCAACTGGCGCCGCCGCGATACTCCGTTGAGTTGAATTTGTCCCAACGGGCGCTATCACCGGTCGGGCCTGCTGGCGGCCAGGGATCTTGAACCGAGACGCATCGTCTGCCGGCGTCAGCGCTTGGGAGTCAGTGGTGATCGTTGGGGCCACGGGCCTTGGTGGTCTGGCCATGGGCTTTGCGCACCATCCAGTACCCTGCCGAGAGGAAGACAATGGCGGCGCCCAGCGCCACAATCAGGGGCGCCGGATCCTCGATATCGGGCTTGAGCACAATCACTTTGCGCGCCAGAGCCGTCAGGGCCGTGGCCAGAACCAATTCCAGTTGGATGATGTGGTGCCGTAGATAGGCGGTAATGTTTTGCAGTACTTCCACGGCAATGAGGAGGGTGAGCAGCTCCCCCAGGAGGTGAATCAGCCCATCCCCCACCAGGTTGGCATCTGTTGGATAGACAGCCTGGGCCATATGGACCAGCAGGCGGACTGTGGCCACAACAATGACCAGACCCAACGCCACGGCCAGGACACGGGCCAGCACCCGTTCAAAGCGACCCAGAAGCTCAAGGAAATGGTTGTCGTTAAAGACGGACGACACAAGGCGATGCATGGCGTTCACTACCGGGGATCGGAGGAAGGGGGCGCATTTGCCGCAATTGCCTCCAGGAAGGGTTCGGCGAAATCATTCAATTTTACAGTCCCGACACCATTCACCTGGGCAAACTCCTCCTTCGTGCATGGACAGCGGCGGGCCATATCGATGAGGGTGCGGTCAGGAAAGATAACGTAGGCCGGCACATCACGCTGCCTGGCCAGATGTAGGCGTAAAGCTTTCAGTCTGGCGAGAAGATCCCCCTGCTCATCACTGAGAGGTTCCTCTGCCGGGGCACTCTGACCGGCTTTGGTCTTGCGGCCGTTGGCGGATGGCTCGGAGGATCGGGAGGATGGAGCAACAACGTCCTCCCGGTAAAAGAACCTTTCCTCGCCCCCCTGTAGCTCACAGCCCTTTGGAGTGATCATCAGGCTGCCGTAGCCGGCAATATCCAGCTTGAGCAGGCCACTGGCCACCATCTGGCGAATGAGGGAACGCCATTGGCTTTTACTGCGTTCTTTTCCTACCCCGAAGCTGTCCAGTTGCGCATGACCGGCTCGCCGCACTTTTTCCGTCAGGGAGCCGTAAACAATATCAATGACATGGGCAGCGCCATAGCGTTGCCCGGATTGGCGGACAGCCGCCAGCACTTGCCGCGCCATCGGTGTGCCGTCCACGCAAGACACCGGATGGTGGCAGATGTCGCAGTTGCCGCAGGGCTCGCTCACCTCCCCGAAATACGCCAGTAACGGAATCCGGCGGCAGGAGGGGGATTCGCAATAACCCAGCAGGGCATCCAGCCGCTTATGTTCCCGTCGTTTGCGCTCCGGGCTCGACGCTTCATCTTCAATAAACTGACGCCGTATCCGGAGATCTCCCAGCCCATAGAGCATATGGGCCTCCGCGGCAGCGCCATCCCGTCCGGCCCGGCCAATCTCCTGGTAGTAGGCCTCCATGGTGCCGGGTAAATCCGTATGCACCACAAAGCGCACGTCGGCCTTGTCGATGCCCATGCCAAAGGCAATGGTGGCCACCATGATCACCACTGGATCGGTGATGAAGGCGTTCTGGTTGGCTTCGCGGGCTGCTTGATCCATGGCCGCGTGGTAGGGGAGGGCATGGAAGCCTTTCTGCTGGAGCAGCGCAGCCACCGCTTCCGTTTTTTTGCGGGAGAGGCAATACACAATGCCGCTCTCGTTGGGGTGGCGGGCCAGGATATCCAGCAGTTGCTGTTTCCAGTTCCGCTTCATCTGCACCGAGAGGTGGATGTTGGGTCGGTCAAACCCCTGCACCACATGCTCCATCCGCCCTCCCAGCAACTGCTGGGCAATGTCGTCCCGTGTGACCGCATCCGCAGTTGCCGTCAGGGCCAGGATGGGCACATGGGGGAACAGGTCATGGAGGCGGCAGAGGTCGGCATACTCCGGCCGGAAGCCATGACCCCACTGGGAAATACAGTGGGCCTCGTCAATGGCCAGCAGCGTGAGCGGCAATTTGGCGAGGGCGGCCAGCATGGGTTCCGTCATCAGCCGTTCCGGCGCCATGTAGAGCAGGCGGGTCCCACCGGCAACCACGCGCCGCCATGTGGCCACGTTCTCTGCCCGGCGCCTACCGGAATTGATGCTGTCCGCCGCCACACCACAGAGGCGCAGGGCCGCCACCTGGTCCTGCATCAAGGCCACCAGGGGAGAGACCACCACCGTCAGTCCGCCCAGCACCAGGGCCGGCACCTGAAAACAGAGGGATTTGCCGGAACCTGTGGGCATTACCGCCAGCACATGGCGGTTGCTCAGGATCGCCTCGATCACCTCCGCCTGACCAGGGCGGAAGGCTTGATGACCAAAAACATCCCGAAGGATGGATTGTGCGCGGGACTTCATAACGGATCAAGGGCCACCAGGGGACGCAACAGATCAGGAGGCTCGCTGATGGGACTGCGCAGACGGGGGAAGATCCAGTAGGAAACGATGTGCAGGGTGAGGGTATAGACGATGTTCTGGAGCAGGATCAGCACCGCGGCCATGACCTGCACCTGGGCGATGGTGGGCGCCAGACTCAACCCCAGAACCGGCTCCAGGATACCCAGGAGCCAGTCCAGCATCCGGACCGCGGCGTTGGTGAACACCACCCAGAGATTGCTCCCCAGCAACAGGGAGAGCACTGCCACCCGAATCACGAAGCCGAGGCTGCCCACCAGAGTCCCCACACTCCAGCTCACGCACCATCCCAGCCCACGATTCCAGCACCAGCCCAGCCAGATTCCCAGGAAACCGTAGGGGAACAACACCAGCGGGCCACGGATGGGTCCCATGAGCGCACTCAGCAACAAGGTGACCACACCAGCCCCCATCAAGCCACTACGGCGTCCATGGCGTAGTTGGAGCATGGCCAGAGGCAAGGGTAGGGCCAGGCGAAGGAGGGGGCCGCCAACCGGGAGGTAGTACAGGGCAAGGAACAGCAGCCCCGTGGCCGCCGCCAGATAGGCGGTATCGGTGATACGGCGTGCCTCGGACCACTTGAGGGCCTGGCTCCGCAGCGACGGGGGTAACCAGGTCATGGGGATGGGGCCGGAGAGGTGGGCGGATTGGATAGCCGCTCGATGGTTTCCACCTCGAACAGGATTCCCGCCGCCCGCAGCGCCTGGGTCACGGCTTCGGCAGGGGCCGCGGGATCCGCCGCAGGTAGGCGCAGGAGCAGACGGTAGGGGGTTGGATTCAGGGGTTGGGGGGATTGGGTTGTGATGGAGGAACCGGGAGACGAAGCCTCCTGAGATGCATTGGCGGGCGGTTCATCGGGTGCTGGAGAAGGGAGGGGGTCAGCCGTTACCGCGGTGTCGTCCGGCGGGTTCGGAAGGGACGTTTCCACCTCGGGATCACCAGGCTCGGACGGCTGCTCCGTCAATGGTTCCCCTGTAGAGGCGGCGGCTGCCGAATCCGGAAGGGTGGTCTCCTCGACCGGATTGGCGGGCTCGGACAGACGCTCCGCCAATTGTTCTCCCAAGGGGGTACCGGAGCAGCCGGCACACCAGAATCCCAGAAGCCAGACAACCAGCCCGAGACGCGCAGGGGGCTTGGTCATGGGGCCAAGGGCTTGGCGGCGCGCCGCGCTCGGGTGGCCCGGCTTGTCTTGTCGGTGGTTGCCGTCGCTTGGGTCCCTGTGGTGGCTTTTGTCGTGGTTTTGGCGGCCGATTTTCCGGTGGTCTTCCTGGTTGCTGTCGTTTTGGCCCTTGCCGTGGTTTTCCTTGTAGTCCTGGCAGCCCTGGCCATGCCTCTGGCTTCAGCCTTGGCCGCCAACAGCCCGACGGCCTCGTCCATGGTCACGTCTGCGGCAGTCTTGCCCTCCGGCAGAGAGCAGTTGAGCTTGCCGTGCTTGACGTACTCCCCATAGGCTCCAGAAAAGACGGCTACCGGCTCGCCATCGTCAGGGTGGGGTCCCAACTCCCGCAACGGGGCCCGCTTGCCCCGCCCCAGCTTGGGAATCGCCAGCAACTCCAAGGCCCGCTCCACGGTAACGGTCAGCAGTTGGTCTTCCCCTTTGAGGGAACGGTACTCCCGTTCCCCCTTCCCTTTCTGCCACACCACGTAGGGACCGAAGCGTCCCAGACCGGCCTCCACGCGCCCCCCTTGAGGGTGGTCCCCCAGCAGGCGGGGTAAACGTAACAGATCCAGCGCCTCCGCAATGGTGACGCTTTCCGGCTGAACGCCGGGGGGTAGGGAAGAGCGCTTGGGTTTGGGTTGATCACCGGTGGCTTCTCCCCGCTGCACGTAGGGGCCGTATTGACCGTTGAGAAGGTAGACGGACTCACCGGTCTCGGGATCCACCCCCAAGGCTTCCGGGCCGGCCAGCCTGCTTTGGCAGAGCTCCTGGACCCGTTCCGGACTCAGATCCGCGGGCGTCACGTCGGAGGGCAGGTTGGCCTTGACGCTCTGCCCGTCCTGGTCGGTCTCCAGATAGGCGCCGAACTTGCCGATGCGCACTACACAGGGCAACTGCTCCAGCGCCACGGTCCGGAAGGTGGTGGAATCAATGGATTGGTCCTGATGGGCAACTTCCGCTTCCAGACCCTTGTCGCCGCGATAGAACTGCTCCAGGTAGGGGAGCCACTGCACCTGACCCTGGGAAATCTCGTCAAGGGTTCCCTCCATACGGGCCGTGAATCCGGTATCCACCAAGTCCGGAAAGTGTTCCTCCAACAGGTCCGTCACCGCGAAGGCCGTGAACGTGGGGATCAGGGTATTGGCCACCAACCGGGCATACCCCCGATCACAGACGGTGCTGATGATGGACGCATAGGTGCTGGGGCGGCCAACGCCTTCGGTCTCCAGCCGTTGCACCAGGGCCGCTTCGGAGAAGCGGGCCGGTGGCTGGGTTTGATGGTCCAGGGCCTCCACGGCCCGACAGATGGGACAATCCCCTTCCTTCAAGGTTGGCAGCAGCACCTCCTTGCTTTCCAGGGCAGCGCCTGGATCGTCGCTTCCTTCCACGTAGGCGCGGAAGAACCCGGCAAAATCAATGCGTTTCCCCGTTGCCCGGAAGCGGGCCTCCCCCACCTCCAACTGCACCGTCAGCAGGGTGAGCCTGGCATCTGCCATCTGGCAGGCCACCGTGCGCATCCAGATCAATTCGTAGAGGGACAACTCCACACCGCTGAGGCCCGTTTCCCGGGGTGTGCGGAACCGTTCCCCCGCAGGGCGGATGGCCTCATGGGCTTCCTGGGCGTTGCGACTCCTGGTGGTGTAGCGGCGCACCTTGGGGGAAAGGTAGTCGGCGCCGAATTTCTCTTCCACACAATGGCGGGCCGCGGCAACAGCCTGCTCCGAGAGATGGACCGAGTCCGTACGCATATAGGTGATGAAGCCGTTCTCGTAAAGGTTCTGGGCCGTGCGCATGGTCTGACGGGCCGGGAGGCGCAGCTTGCGATTGGCCTCCTGTTGCAGAGTGCTGGTGGTGAATGGCGCCACCGGGCGACGGATCGCGGGCTTGGCCTGCACCTGCACCACCCTCCAGGACTGGTGGGCCGTCGCCTCTTTGAGGGCTTGAGCGTCCTGCTCCTCCAGGAGCCGCACCGCCAGCCCCGCCTTGACGGCGCCGGTGTTCTGGTCGAAGTCTGCCCCCGTGGCAACCCGTGTACCGGCCACGTGGGTGAGCCGCGCTTCAAAACCCTGTTGCCGATGCTCCAATCGGGCCTTCAAGTCCCAGTAGGAACCGGAGTGAAAGGCCAGGCGCGAGCGCTCCCGCTGCACCAGAAGGCGCACCGCTACGGATTGCACCCGTCCGGCGGAAAGGCCATAGGCCACCTTTTTCCACAGCAGGGGCGAGAGGGTATAGCCCACCAGGCGATCCAGCACACGGCGGACTTCCTGAGCCTGCACCAGGTTCTGGTCGAGATCACGGGGGTGTGCCAGCGCCCGGTCGATGGCCTCCTGGGTGATCTCGTGAAACACCAGACGCTTCACCGGAACCTTGGGCTTGAGCAACTCCAGCAGGTGCCAACTGATGGATTCCCCTTCCCGGTCTTCATCGGTGGCCAGAAGGAGTTGGTCGGCAGTTGCGAGGGCAGCCTTCAGTTCCTTCACAACCTTCTTCTTCTCTTTGGGCACCACGTAAAGGCGCTGGAATCGATCTGCGGTGTTGACCCCCAGCTTTGCCCAGGGTTTCCCCTTGTGACTTGCGGGGATTTCACTGGCGCTGTTGGGCAGGTCACGCACATGACCCATGGAGGCGTTCACCTGGAAGCCACGGGGCAAAAAGCCTCTGATGGTTTTGGCCTTGGTGGGGCTCTCGACGATGACAAGGGTTTTGGACACAGAAGGGGACAGCAGTGAACGGAGAAGGGGGAACGTCTTTGGATTTAGCGCAGGAATGCCGGAATTGGGAACCCGGGGAGGGGATGTTGAGTGGATAGAGTCTGAATATCATCCATCCAGCCGTCACTCCATGCAGGGAATCGCCAGCGGCCTTGATCTCCATGCCGCCGCGGTGTTGCCGGAAGGGGCAGTGCTGTTGACCATGGTGCTGTGTCTTCTGGTGGATCTGGCCGGTGAGCGCCCAGCCGCGCGCTGGGTGCCACCATTGACCAGTGTGGGTCTCGTTGCCACCCTGGCGCTGTTGGCCCGTCAATGGAACGGCCTCGCGGAACCGGCGTTTCTTGGCGCCTTTATCGCCGATAACCTCTCCGTTGCCCTCCGCGCCATTGTGGTGGGCTCCACCATGCTCTCCCTGTGGATGTCCTGGCGCTACGTGGAGCGCAGTGGCACCCCGCTGGGAGAATACGCCACCATTCTCATGGCCGGAACCCTGGGGGCCATGCTCCTCTGTGGCGCCACGGACCTGGTGACTGTGTTCGTTGCGCTGGAAACCCTTTCCATCGCCAGCTACATCCTCTCCGGCTATATGAAGCGAGACGCCCGCTCCGGAGAGGCGGCCCTCAAGTACCTGCTGGTGGGTTCGGCATCGGCGGCGGTGTTTCTCTACGGCGCCTCCCTGCTCTATGGCCTCACCGGTGGAGACACCAGTCTGGAAGCGGTGGGGATGGCGGTGCAATCCAGCCAGACACCGGTGGCTGTTCTGGCGTTGATCTTCGTGTTGGCCACGGTGGGATTCAAAATTGCGGCAGTGCCGTTCCATCAGTGGACGCCGGATGTCTACGAGGGCAGCCCCACCCCCGTGGTGGCCTTCCTCTCGGTGGGCTCCAAAACCGCCGGTTTTGCCCTGGCGTTGCGGTTGCTGGTGAGTTGCTTCAGCAGCCTGAGCGCACAATGGGAGTTGCTGTTCACCGTGCTGGCGATCCTGAGTATGGTTCTGGGCAACGTGGTGGCCCTGGCCCAGACCTCCATGAAGCGGATGCTGGCCTACAGCTCCATCGCCCAGGCCGGTTTCGTGATGATCGGGTTGGTGTGTGGCACCGCCGAGGGCTATGCGGCGGCGGTGCTCTATCTGGCCACCTATCTCTTCATGAACCTGGGGGCCTTTGCCTGTGTGATCCTCTTCTCCTTGCGAACAGGCAGCGACCGCATCAGCGATTATGCCGGCCTGTACCAGAAGGATCCCCTCATCACCCTGGGGCTGAGTCTCTGCCTGCTGTCCCTGGGTGGCATTCCACCCATGCTGGGTTTTTTCGGAAAGATCTATTTGTTCGTAGCCGGCTGGGGCAGCGGCCAATACACCATGGTGATCGTGGGCTTGGTGACGTCGGTGGTCTCCATCTACTACTACATCGGCGTCATCAAGAACATGGTGGTGAAAGAGCCCCAGGACGCTTCCGCCGTGGTCAAGAACTACCCGGACATTCGCTGGGACCTGGCTGGTCTACCTCCCCTGCGCCTTGCCCTGGTGTTCTGCGTGGCCGTGACGGCGGTGGGAGGCATTCTGTCTCGTCCCCTCTTCAGCCTGGCGGATCAAACCGTGGCCGGCACCCCCATGCTGCAACAGGTCCTGGCTGTTGCTCTGCACAACACCCCCGTCACCTGAAGGGATGGCAACCACCCCCCCTGCCCCATCCGGCTCAACCACCGTTCCCCAAGGCCAGGACTCTTCCGTCGTGGCCGAACTGAGGAACGTGAGCAAATCCTATGGCGAGGGGGACAATCGGGTGTTGGCCCTGGATCGACTTTCCCTCAAGGTGTATCAGGGGGACTATCTGGCGGTGATGGGGGCCAGCGGCAGCGGCAAGTCCACCGCCATGAACGTTCTGGGTTGCCTGGACCAACCAGGTGGTGGAGAGTACTGGCTGCAGAACTGCTGCACTGCTGGCCTCAACGACGACCAACTGGCGGAGTTGCGCAACCGGAAGCTGGGATTCGTGTTCCAGCAGTTTTACCTCTTGCGGGAGTTGACGGCTCTGGAAAACGTCATGTTGCCCATGGTGTATGCCGGTGTGACCCGTGCCCAGCAGCGCCAGCGGGCTGAAGCGGCCCTGGTGCGGGTGGGTCTGGGAGAGCGGCTCCACAACCGTCCCAACCAGTTGAGTGGCGGCCAGCAGCAGCGGGTGGCCATTGCCCGGGCCATCATCAACCGGCCTGTCCTGCTCCTGGCGGATGAACCCACCGGCGCCCTGGATTCCGTCACCAGCAACGAAGTGATGGACCTGTTCGGCGAATTGCACCAGGAGGGGATGACCGTCATCCTGGTGACCCATGAGCCGGATGTGGCAGCGCGGGCCGAGAAGATTCTCCACTTTGCTGACGGATGCATCCAGGAGGCTTCTACCAGCGCCCCGCCACTACCCCAGGCAGCCGTTGCGCCATGATGGGAGCGCACCCATCGCCAGCCAGCCGTGCCTTCCCCCAGCCAAGATCCAGTGCCCCCCGTCCTGCCGGGCTCTTCGGTAACGGTCCATGATCCCTGCTCCATCTACTACGGCTACACCGGCATTGTGCAGCGCATCAGCGACCAGCGCGCCGCTGTGCTGTTTGAAGGTGGCAACTGGGACAAGCTGGTGACCCTGCAACTCGGACAGTTACAGGGCATTCACTAGGAGCTTGTTAAAAATCCCTCCAGGGGGATGAATGTTGCCCCTGTGGGCAGACGGAACGTCAGGAATTGGTATAACCAGCGTTGTGCAGGAGGCCAGCTAGCGTTCCCGGGATGAACATTGGCATCGTTATGGGATGATTGTCATCTTCCTGACGCTAATTGTATAACCGGACGAGACCGATTGCACTGGTCATGCCACGGCCACCTTGGCTTTGAGGATGTTGATTGCCCGGGCAGACCGTGTCGTAGGCCGTTCCATGTAGCAGGACAACTCAGCAGCGCGAACATCCTCGTCTCGGGTTAGCCATTGGAGTGTGGGCATTGTCGGATCGTGGTTCCTGTTCTTGGGGGCGTGGTGCGTGGGCGTTGGTATGCCGAGGGCATGGGGTTGCCACTGCTCAGCTTACCCATCGCCAGCCGCATCCATCAACAGTGAACCATCCCGCCTTCCCATGAACCCGTTCCTGCATGGAGTGCCTTGCAATCAAAACCCGGTAAACTTCTCTCCTCATGCCCGGAACGGCACAGTGCCGGCGCGGGGATGGTGGTTTTGCCAGGGCAATGCCGCCATGCCGAGACAGGGGCGGGTGGTGGAACGCCTCTTCACCCCCGCAGGGCACAGCGCCAGAACAGGGGAAGTCATGCTATGTTGCATTCACTTGTTGCCATCGGCCTTGGAAGTTTGCCTCAATGACCGCGCCTTCTGGCGCACTATGCCACTCCCCATCTGGCGCTACAAGCTGGGGCACTATCAGATGCTCAGGAAATGGCTCTCCTGCCGGGATTGTGGCCTGCCGGGGCGGGTACAACGGGTTGAGGAGGTTGCTTGCTTGGCGGAGATGGGGCGTAGGATTGAGGGGCTTTTAGTTGCGCAAACAGGAGGGACAGGCAAATGAGTCATTTTGTAAGGGATCCTATCTGGGGGACTCCTGCTGCTT
>MWLD01000003.1:0-7733 GCA_002018045.1 Candidatus Synechococcus spongiarum LMB bulk15M | reverse complement strand
ACATCATGGCTTATTGAGCAGAGGCGAAATGGGATTGAATGTCCAATTATTACCAATAAGGTGGTTGAAGACATGAAACAAAGAAGTCCGATGCCTGTAGTTGATCGTGCTGATGCAATTCTCAAATATATACAATTAAAAGCACAAACATTAGGTCAATCTATTGCTTATTCTTCTGATACTCGGATTGAAGATGATCTCCGTAAAGGTAAGCATTTTGATGAAATTCTTCGCAGTAATGAATATGAAGTATATTGGAATTTACTTGCTTATTCTGAATCTTCTGATCATAAGGAACTTGAATATCTATTAGAATATCTAAGAAAGCACGATTGGTTTGAATATACAAACAGTGCATCCAGCCCTGAAACATCTTGTCTATTGACTGTTGAAGGTCATGCTAGATTAGCAGAGATTCAAGCAGCTAAAACGGACTCATCAAAAGGATTTATGGCAATGTGGTTTCATGACTCCATGAACGACGCATGGGAAAACGGGTTTGAGCCTGGAATCAAGCAAGCTGGATACGAGCCAATGCGCATTGATAAGAAACAACATTCAAACAAAATTGACGATGAGATCGTTGCAGAGATACGTAGGGCGCGACTTGTCGTAGCAGATTTAACGCATGGAGATAATGGAGTACGAGGCGGTGTTTATTACGAAGCAGGGTTTGCACATGGTCTTGATATTCCAGTGATTTTTACATGTCGGGAAGGTTGTAGTGAGAATACACATTTTGATATCCGTCAGTACAACTGCATTAGATGGAAAGACGAGGATCTCGAGAAACTGCAAAAAGATCTCACAAACCGCATCACTGCAATTATTGGAGACGGACCAGGTAGGGCAGCCAATTGATCAGGGAAATACTGGAAACCCTCAAAACAACTCCCTCTGTGCCATCCCTGCACAAGCGGGAATCCATCCTCCCCTCACCCGCTAATCTTCGATTCAGCCGAGGGCGCCGCAACCTTCATGCCGTAGGGCCTGTTGCCCGACACCCAGCGCTCACTTGTATGGCCCAACTCTTTTTTCCAGAAGGGCGCCCGCTGCTTGAGGCTTTCCAGAATTGCTTGACAACTGGCCAGGGCCTGGCCCCGCCCATCCGCTGCCGTGGCCACCAGCACGATGGTCTCCCCCACCGCCAAGGCGCCCACCCGATGCCACACCAGAGCCGCGCAGGCGCCGTGGCGTGTCAATTCCTCGCGGCACAGGGTCCGCAGTACGGCTTTCGTCATGGCCGGGTACTGCTCCAGCCAAAGACCCCGCAGCGGTGCGCCATCCACACCGGTACCCCGCACCCGACCGATGAATTGGGCCTGTCCGGCATCGTTGCGTCCCCAGTCCGATAACACGGCCAGGGGATCAAAGGGGTGCTCCGGTAGACGGATGGCAGTACTCATCGGAAGAAGCGGCCGGACGAAGGGATTGGATCAGGCGGCCATGGCCTGGCGACGGGATGCCTCACACGTTCTGCCTGTCACGGCCTCGGACGATGTAGAGCGCTTCAATGCGCGCCTGGTGGGTGGTGGCGATGCGGTCTCGTCGCTGCTTGAGGGTTTGAGTGAGCAGGCCGTTCTCCATGGTGAAGGGGTCCACAAAAGCCAGGGCGCCAAGGCGCTCCTCCCGACGTGAACCGCGCCGTTGGGACAGCAACCGGTTCAGCTCGCGGCGCAATTGCAGCGTCAACTGTTGCGGTTCGGTGGGCGCCCTTTCTTTCTCCTCCGCCAGAGCTGCTTCATCCAGCACCACCAACGCCGCCAGGGTGCGGCGATCCTGGCCCACCACCATCACCTGCTGCACCAGGGGATGGGCCAACAGGGCGTCTTCCAGCGGCGCGGGTTCAATGTTTTCCCCATTGGCCAACACAATGGTGTCCTTGGCCCGACCTGTGATCATCAGGGATCCATCCGGAAGGAGATACCCCAGATCACCGGTGTCGAACCAGTTCTCCCCATCCAGAACCTCCGCCGTGGCCTCGGGCCGCCCCAGATAACCCCCCATCACCTGGGGACCACGGGCTTGCACGATCCCCACTTGTCCCCATCCCATCACTTCCCGGGGACCCTGGGTCCGTTCCGTTGCCACAATGCGAATTTCCGTGCCGGGCAGGGGTTGGCCGGCACTGCCCCGCCGGTTCCACCAGGGGCGCCGCACCGTGAGCACAGGGCTGGTTTCCGTGAGGCCGTACCCCACCAGCAATTCGATCCCCACCGCCTCGAAGAAGCCGTCCACGGACGGGCTCAGGGCGCCGCCGCCGCTGATGGCAAGGCGCAGCCGACCCCCAACCAGCTTTTGCCGTAGCTTGGGCCAGAACAACACCCCTGCCAGACGGTGGAGGGGGAAGCTCACACTGGCCAGCGCCAGGCCCGCCAGCCGTTGCACAGGATTACGGGGAACGGGGTGAAGATTCCGCCAGGCCCGCCACTGCCCACAATGGAAGCGGCTACAGACCAGAGCAGAGCGCACCAGATTACGGCGGCTTGGCGGCGCCTGGCGCAGGGCAGTGTCAAAACCCTCCTGAATTTTTCCCCAGAGACGCGGCACGCTGGTGAGAAAATGGGGCCGTACCTTTTGTAAATCGTCCCGAAGATCGCGGATGGTGGTGTAGGTCTGCCGGCAACCACAACCGAGAAGAAAATATCCAGCCGCCCGCTCGTAGGAATGCCAGATGGGCAACACACTGAGGGCCCGTTCCCCCGGGTTGGCCTGAACCGCCACGACCAGTTGCTGGATCAGGTAGATCAAGTTGCGGTGCCGCAAAGGGACCCCCTTGGGTCGGCCCGTCGTACCCGAGGTGTAGAGGATGGTAGCTACAGCCTCACCACTGAGCACCGCCGCCGGCCGGACGCGCTGGCCTTGGGCCCGTTGCTGCAGTCGAGACCACGACAGCAGCGGCACTGGCGTCCCGTCGGAGCGGGGCGGCTGGTTGGGCCAGTGGAGCTCGGGAGGGTGCTCCTCGTCGCTCAGCAGCACCACAAAACGCAATTGCTCCCATATCCTTTCACTGACTTGCAGGCGTTGGAGACGCTTCAGCAAGGCGTAATCCTGCAAGACGAGGCCACAGGCGTTGCAGTCCTCAACGATGTAGTGCAACTCCTCCACCGGCGCCGTGGAGCCCCGCACGGCATCGGCGGCCCCGCAGCTCATTACCGCCTGATCCGCAACGAGCCAGCGGGGACCGTTGTCTGCCAACAGCGCCACCGTATCGTCGGCCCCTAAACCCAGGCTTTGTAGCGCGGTCCGGGTTGTGCCGATGGCGGCATCCAGCTCGACAAAGGTGAACACCTCGGGTGGTGTGGCGTGGGGTGCAGCCAACGCCTCAAGGGCGCCATGGCGGCGGGCCAGCTCCGGCCAGAGGTCATGGAGCTGCTTCAGCCCGCTCCAGTCGGGCCCCAACTGCTGGGCGCGTGCGTCGGCCCGGGTTGCCTGCCAGGCAACGTGGGCCTTGGATCGGCTACTCATCCCGCGGAACGTCAATACGTTGGCCATTACTATCCCACAACCGGACAGGGGAGCAACTCCAGATTCAGTTGCCGCTCAACAGCCGCCAGCAGCAGGGGTTCCACGTCGGCGCAGGTGATGCCGGGGCGCCAGTCCAGCAGACGACCCACCACATGGTCCCTCAGTCCACAGGGAACAATGGCGTCAAACCCTTGTAAATCACAGTTCACGTTGAGGGCCAGGCCATGGCGGGTGATCCAGCGGCGACAGCCGATACCCACGGCAGCCACCTTGCCGCCGCCGCACCAGACTCCGGTCAGACCCGGCTGCCGCTCACCCGGCAACCCCAATTCCGCCAACACCTCCAGCACAACGGCCTCCAGGCGGCGCAAATACCAATGCAGGTCCGGGGTGTGGCGTTGCAGGTTCAGGACAAGCCAGAGCACCAGTTGGCCAGGGCAGTGGTGGGTCACCTCGCCACCCCGATCAAGACGGTGCAAGGGGTGGGCCAGACCCTGGACACCGTGGCACAGGTGGACGGCGCTGCTGCCCCGTCCCATGGTGTAACAGGGTGGATGCTGCATGAGCAGAAGCGCCTCGCGACCACCGGGCTGGAGCAGGAGTTGGCGCTGCCGCTGCCGCTGCTGCGCCAAGGCCTCCGTGACGGACATCAGCCCCGGCTGCAACAGATCCGCTTGCCTCATGGTCCAGGAGGGGATTTCGTCGTTAGCCTGTGGCCAACACCTGTGTTCAGGAGCAGCCTATGAAGCTGTTGATCCATGGCCGTAATCTGGAAATCACCCAGGCCATCAGTGACTACACCAGGGACAAGCTCAGCCGGGCCGTGGCCAAGTTCGAGGGTTTGATCAGCGAAGCGAACGTCCATCTTTCCGTGGCCAGGAATCCCAGCGTGCAACAGCAAACTGCGGAGGTAACCGTCTTCGCCAACGGCGCCATCATCCGCGCCGAGGAGCGCTCGGAAAACCTCTACGCCAGCATCGACCTGGTCTCCAGCAAGCTCAGCCGTCAGTTACGCCGCTACAAGGAGCGCATCAGGGATCACCACCGGGCCGAAGGCAACCGTTCCAGTGGAGACAACGCCCCCGGCGCCGTCCTCAACGGCAGCAGTGAGGCCATCGCGCGACTCGACGAGCAGGGGCAATCCCGACCGGCTCTGCCCACACCCGCAGTCCGCCGCAAGTATTTCGCCATGCCGCCCATGACCCTGGACCAGGCCATCACCCAACTGGAACTGGTGGATCACGACTTCTACGTCTTCCGGGACCGGGAAGACAAGCAGATCCGGGTGGTCTACCGCCGCAACCATGGCGGCTACGGCGTGATTGAACCCCGCAGTTGATGAACCACCTGGCCGCCACGGAACACCACGGCCACAAATCCCTGCGGGAGTTGTTGGCCACCGTCGACCTGCCGTCCGTGCTGGATCACGCCTGCCTGGATCCCCTGCAGAGCGGCAGCGCCCTGCAGGAACAACTGGAGGCAGCCAGGTTGCTGGGTTGTGCAGGCTTCTGCATCCCTTCCGGGTGGGTCGAGCGGGTGCGTTCCCGCCTGCCCTCCACCGGACCCAGGCTGGTGGCAGTGGTGGGCTTCCCCACGGGTGCCGTGCCGTCTTCCGTGAAGCTGGCGGAGGCGGAGTGGGTGGCCGAAGCCGGAGCCGACGAGCTGGACGTGGTGCCGGATTTTGCCGCCCTTGTCGATGGCAACACGGAGCAGGTCTATGGGGAGTTGGCGGCCATTGTCCAACTGGGCTTGCCGGTGAAGGTGATCACGGAGGCGGCGCGTCTGCCCACCTCCCTGCTGGAGCAATTGGTGGAGGTGGCTGTAGATGCAGGGGCCCAATGGCTCAAGACCGGCACCGGCTACGGGCCAGGGGTCACCCCCGAGTTGGTGCGGCTGCTGGTCAAACTGGCCCGCAAGCGGGCTGCCGTGAAGGCGTCCGGAGGGATCCACGGCCTGGAGCAGGCCTTGCGGCTGCTGGAGGCCGGCGCCCGGCGGTTGGGGCTCAGTCGTGCTCCGGCGCTGCTGGAGGCCGCGCGCCGTGGTGAAATCGGCCCACTTCGCTGACGGGGTAGATCATGGCCCAGGCCCGCCTGGTTGAAGTCGGCCTGAGTCTCAAGGCCTCTGCCTTGGGAGAACGGGATCGTCTGCTCACGATCGTCACACCCGATGAGGGCATCACACGGCTGGTGGTGCCTGGCGCACGACGACCCGGTTCCCGTTTGGTGGGGGCAGCGCCCTTGCGGGAACTGCGCCTTCTGGTCTCCGGAGGTCGCAGCTCCCTGGGACGTGTCACGCAACTGGAGGTGCGGCAAACGTTTGCAGGCCTGGGGCGGCGCCTTGAATCCCTGGCGGCAGCCCAGTTGCTGGCCGAGATCACCCTCCTGATGGTGCCGCAGGGGAACCCTGCGCCAACCGGTGTGGAACTGCTGCGGCTCCACTGGCAGCGGCTGGATCACCTGGCTCCAGGGGAACAGACGCTGCGGGAAACGGTGGCTATTGCCGTTCAGGGCAGTATGCACCTGCTGGCTAGCGAAGGCCTGGCCTTACCCACAGGCTGGTGCTGCAGTGATCACAGCCCTCTGGTGCCCCCCTTGGGACATCGGGACTGGCGCTGCAGCTTCTTCCCGGCGGACGGCTTTCGCAGAGGCAGGCAGCCTGGCGCCGCCATGGTCCTCAATGCGTCCGAACTGGCTCTGCTACAGCGGCTCCAGCGTCCTGCCCTGCCGCGGCGTCGGAGCGATGGAGACCTTGCGGGACCCTTGCCGGTGTGGCAACGGCTACTGCAGTTGTTGCGATTCTGGATTGGCCAGCATTTGCAGCGGCAACCCCGCTCCCTCGGCTTTCTGGAGCAGTTGGCGGCAGAAGCCCTGCTAACCTGAGATCCGTAGGTGCAACGGGACCGGTGCATGTTGCCTGGCTTGGTAAAAAGTCCCCGTTCTGCGGCAACGTCACTTATGGACTGGCCATCACCGAGGCGCTGCGGCAGCGGGGTCACGGGGTGTCTTTTTTCCACTTCGATACGCCTGCAGCCCAGTTGAGATTGGGGCGGATGTTCCGCAGCAACCTGCAACAGGAGGACACCGCCCCCCTGAGCGCCGGCAACAGAGCCGAGGACGATTGGGACAACGAGCACGGCGCCCCGGCTACCACAACGGTCCTGGCGGACGATTCACCGGAGGTGGCGCTCCCTTATCTGCTCAGGTCACAGATGTACACCATTCCCGGCCCCCAGGCCGCCCGTGACCTGCGCCATGCCCTCCAGCGTCTTCAGCCGGATCTGGTTCATGCCAGCCTCACCCTCTCACCCCTGGATTTCCGCCTGCCGGAGATCTGCCGACAACTGGGGCTTCCCCTGGTGGCCACCTTCCACGCCCCGTTTAACGCCCGGCTGCGCAGTGCTACGGCAACCACCATGCGGCAATTTTACAAGCTCTACGCTCCCGCATTGGCCCGCTACAGCAGTGTGGTGGTGTTCTCCGAGTTGCAGGCCGAAGAGCTGGCGCGGCTGGGGGTGCCCCGATCCCGCCAGGCCATCATTCCCAACGGCATCGATTCCAGGTTGTGGTGTCCTGGCCCCGGCGCCATGCCCACAGCCTTCCAGGGGAAGCGGCTATTTCTGTATATGGGCCGTCTGGCGACGGAGAAAAACGTGGAAGCCCTGCTCAAGGCATGGCGCACTGTTCGACCGGAGGACTGCATGCTGGTCGTGGTGGGGGATGGGCCGTTGCGTGCTTCACTTCCCCTGGCCAGTGACGACGGAACGATTTACTGGTGGGGGTATGAAAAGCGGCTGGAGCAACGCCTCAACTTGCTGCGCAATGCGGACGTGTTCATTCTGCCGTCGCTTGTGGAGGGGTTGTCTCTGGCGCTTCTGGAGGCCATGGCCGTGGGCGCCGCCTGTGTAGCCACCGACGCCGGAGCCCATGGAGAGGTGCTGGCAGGGGGGGCCGGCATTGTGTTGTCTACGGACAACGTGGCCGCCCAGTTGCGCACCGTCCTGCCCATCCTTCGGGGCGCTACACCCTGGCCGACAACATCAGCGCCTTGGAGTGTCTGTACCGTCAGCACGTCTAGGCGACGGGGGCCGATTCCCGTTCGGCGGCGCCTCCTGGCCGGGCTGCTTCAGTCGCCAGAACCGTCCGGAAGTCCGGTATTGGTGAAAATGCCAATATGTCTCCGGTATTGATCCAGGCGTTTGTCTCTTCAAGAGAAGCAAGTCTCAACCCCGTCTCATGCCGGTGTTCATGGATCCGGGGTACTTTCCA
>MWLD01000001.1 GCA_002018045.1 Candidatus Synechococcus spongiarum LMB bulk15M | reverse complement strand
TAACAACGGATGACCTCCCCCTAGCCGCTGTTGGCGATTTCAGTGGAGACTTCGGTAATTCCAACCGGGTTATCGGTGTCTTCAGCGCAGAGACAACAGAAGAATAACCACCTTGAACGGGGCTTGAGACCTTCATCCTCAAGCCCTTACTTCTTTATCAGCGCCACCATGGAGGCGTACACGGCGCACAAGACTGTTGGCAACAGCAAGAGAAGAGACGGGCCAGAGCCTTTGCTCAATCCGGAAAACAGGATGTGGCGGCCTGGCGGTGATACAGCAGTTGTTCCGTGGCCAACTTTCCAACGAGGCGCTGGTATCCCGGCGCGAGTAAATCCATACGGTCACCTGGCGCTGGTCGACGGTGCGTCTCGCCTTACCCTTGCCGGCCCTCGGGGCATCTCCGCATCGCTTTTCCAGGTACCGGAACGCCTACAAGGTCCGGCATTGTCCTGGAATCCCCCGTCAACGCCCACGGAGTTGGGCAACATTGTGATGCCTGGCTTTGGCGATGGTGCCCGAACAATGGTCCACGGCGTTTGAACAACGGCAGAAAGCCTGGCTGCGTCATCGTGCCCCCGATCTGTACGCCAGCCTGCTGAGTTGGTGGGCACACCACGGACGCCGTGACGTGCCGTGGCGATTGTTGCCGGGTGGACGCCAGCCTGGTCCTGACGACGTGCTTCCCACCTATCCCGTTTGGGTGGCGGAGGTGATGTTGCAGCAGACCCGACTGGCGGTGGCGCTCCCCTTCTGGCGGCGTTGGTTGGATCGGTTTCCGGATCTGGCGTCCTTGGCGGCTGCATCCCGGCAGGACGTGCTCCATGCCTGGCAAGGGTTGGGTTACTATGCCCGGGCACAGCAACTTCATGGGGTTGCCACGCAGTTGGCGGCAGCCAAGCGCCAACTTCCCGCCGACCGCGCCGGCCTTGAACGGCTTTCCGGTCTCGGTCGCACCACGGCGGCCTCCATTGCCGCCACGGTCGGTAACAGCGCCGACCCCATTCTGGACGGCAACGTGAGACGCTTGCTGGCGCGCCTTCTGGCTTTTCCAGCCCCACCCCGGCAGGCCACCGCCCTGTTCTGGACCATGGTCGAGTTGCTGCTGAACGGCAGGAGGGCGCGAGACTTCAACCAGGCCCTGATGGACCTGGGCGCCCTGGTCTGCCGCCCTCGCGCGCCCTTGTGCCGTTGCTGCCCGTGGCAGCGCCATTGTCATGCCTATGCCAAGGGGATCCAGCAACAACTGCCCGTGCGTCCGACACCCACACCCATCCCCCGTTTCGTGGTGGGTGTGGGTGTTGTGCTGGATCGTCAGGGGAAGGTGCTCATTGGCCAGCGTCAACCGGATGGGCTTCTGGGTGGCCTTTGGGAGTTTGTCGGTGGCACGCAAGAGCCCGGCGAGACCATGGCTGCCACCGTGGTGCGTGCGCTGTGGCAGAACGTGGGTCTGGCTGTGGCAGTGGGTCCGGAGTTGTTGCGCTTTGACCATGCCTATACCCACCGGCGGCTCTCCTTTGTGGTGTACCTCTGTCGTCCGGTGGCCGGAGACGCTCGGCCTGTGGTCAATCAACAGGTGGTCTGGGTCTGGCCCCACGACCTCCACCGCTATCCTTTTTCTGCCGCCCATATCCGCATCATCCAGGCCTTGCGGGAGCGTTCAGGGCAGACTTGACTTGATGTAGTGGATCCCACTGAGCCAAGCCATGGCGAGGGCCACCCAGAACAGTCCACCACCAGCGGCGGCTGTCAGGGCCTGGGCCGGACCTGGCCAGAGCAGGAAACCGAAACAAAGAAACTGGGTAACGGTTTTCAGCTTTCCACTCCAACGGGCCGGCGCTCCATGGGGATGCCGACTTCGCCACTCGGTCACCAGAAACTCTCGGGCCAACAGGAGCCAGATGGCCCAGAGAGGTGTTGGGACAGGGGAGATGCCGGCATCGGTTGCGTCAGCACTCCGGCCAGCCAACCACAACAGCGGCGCCAGCAGCAATAACTTGTCGCAGAGAGGATCCAGCCGCGCCCCCCACGGCGACCCACCGCCACCGCATCGGGCCAACCAGCCGTCTACCCCGTCGGTTGCCGCGCCACACACCAGCAGCCACCAGGCCCACCAGCCCCATCCCCACTGCAACACCAGCAGGAGAGGCACCGCAAGCAAGCCTCTGAACACCGTGAGGCCGTTGGCCAAGGTGCTCAGATGTGACAGAGCAGTGGATGACGGCGCCTTACCCAGGCTCTGCTCCTTCACAATCACGAAACCCCGGAGAGACCATCATGGTGCAAAGTCAACCTGTCCAGGCGTTCATGACCACACCGGTGCAGTTTGTGCGCCCGGACACACCGCTGACGGAAGTGATCCGGACGCTCAACGCTTGCCACATCAGTGGCTTGGCGGTGTGCGACCACCAGGATCGATTGCTGGGGGAGATCGGCGCCAAAGATCTGATGGTGCGGGAAAGTGGCTTGGAGCCAGGTCCCTACATGGTCTTCCTGGATAGCGTGATCTACCTGCGCAATCCCCTGCGCTGGGAGCGGGAAGTGCATCAGGCCCTTGGTGAAACCGCTGGCGACGTCATGAACCGTTCTCCCCACACGTGTACACCAACCCTCAGACTGCAAGGGGCTGCGGCACTGCTCCACGATGCCGGTACGGAGAGGCTGTTCGTTGTGGAGAAAGGGGAACTGATCGGGGTGTTCAGCCGGGCCGATCTTATCCGGGCGATGGCAGCCGAAGCTGGCGCAACGTAAAGACGGGTTGCATCAATCTCCGTTGGAAAGCCGGTTGTGGATAGTCTGTAGGCTAAAATTTCCATTCTCTTGCAAAGCCGATGGTTGCACCATCACAGCACACTGGACGGTTGAAGTTCCGGCCTCAACTGTCCTGGAGGGACTGCCTGACCACGATCCTGGCTTTTGCCGCGGCAGCGGGGCCGGTTGTGGCCCAGCCAGGCGCTGATACGAAGGACGCAACCCGCGGCTCCGAATTATGGCAGCCTGTTTCCGTGATCACCAGGGAGGACATTGAGACGTCCGGCACGATCACCCTTGATGAGTTGATTGCTGACCGCGCTGATTATAACAGCTTTGGTCTGCACTACCCGTTGTCCCGGGGATATAGCATTCTGGTCAACGGTCGCTACCCGGCCCGCTCCCTGAACCTGCTGCCGTTGTCGGCCGTTGAACGCATTGAAATCCTGAACAACGGCACCGCAACCCCTGCAGACGGTGTTGCCGGCCCGGGAGCCATCAACATCGTGCTCCGCGATGAGCATGAAGGATTTGAGGTGGCGGCACTGGGCGGGCTTCCTCAGGCTTCGGGCGGGTCAACCGGGCAGGCCAGCCTCCTCTGGGGTGGCGGTGTGGGAAGCGGACGTCTGATGGTGGGCGTAGACAGTGTTCAGAGGAATGAAGTCCGCGCTGCAGACAGGGACTACAGCCGCTCCAAATGGTCCGAAGGTGGCAGCTTCGCGGAGGCAACTGGCGTGTCTGCTGGCGGCAATACTGTTTTCTTCAAGGATCAAGGCCGTCTGGTCGCACGTGCATTGGGTGATTGCCCAACCAGCCAGGGTTATACGGGAGTTCTATCGAATCCCGACAACGTTGATGGCCAAGGGTGCGGCTTTCCCTATGGCAACATCGCCTGGACACAAACGCGTCGCGGTGACCTCAAGAGACTTGAGAGCAAGAATGTTTTCGCCGACTTTGATGTCCCACTGGGGGACGCTGCATCTGTTTATATGGACGGACGGATGGGGTGGAGAGATACCGCGTTTCGCTACGCCCCGTCAGTGGGGACATTCGACATTCTCGATCCGAGTGCAGACCTTCTGGCAGCAGCGGGGGCGAATGCCGGACCATTGACCGTGTCTCACCGATTTCTGGCCCACGGCAACCGCGACTGGATAGAAAATATCAACGAGCATGAAGTGACGGTCGGTATTCAGGGCACACTCCAGGACAACGTCGGATGGGATCTGTCCGTGAACCGCTACCGCCGTAACGAACGGGAAACTGGTAACACCTTCGTGAGCGAGAGTCTGGCCCTTGAGGCGATTAATGCAGGAGACTACGACATCGTGAATCCCCGATCAACCGACCCCGATCACCAGGCATCTATTCCCAAAATGGCGTTGAGCATGAAGCGGGACGAAGTCGTTGATGTGACTGCCGTGAAAGGTGCACTTCAAGGGCCAGGCTTGCTGTTGCCTGGCGGCAACCTGCAGTGGACGCTTGGCTTTGAAATCGAAAATCGAGAAGAGAAAGACATCCTGAAGCATCAGGATCGTGCAGGGAAGATTTATCCTTTGGAAGATGTCCTTGGCTCTGGTGGAAGCTCTTACCAGGGCTCGAGGTCGCGCAAGTCCGGCTTTGTCGAAGTACAATTTCCACCGCTTCCCCATTGGACGGTCTTGCTGGCTGCACAGCTTGATGATTACAATGACGTGGGACCGACCCACGAATGGACAGTGGCCAGCTCCTGGCGTGCAAACGAGCTGGTTACGCTGCACGGATCCTTCCACAAGGGTTTGGCGCCACCGTCACTAGCCAACCTCCATAGCAAGGATACGGTCTATTATCCTGCCGTCTGTGACACGAAAAACCACACGAACCCGCAAGCGAACTGTCACATCACCCAGTCCAAGACCTTATACACCAACAACCCTGACTTGGAGCCAAGCAAGTCAACAACCTTGGGCTTCGGCGGAACAATGGAGTTGGGTCCCGTCTCTCTTGCCGCGGACTGGTTCCGGATTGAGCAGCTTGATCTTCCAGGATACGCCAGTCCCCAGTCCATCGTCGATATGGAAGCCCAGCAGGGATCATCAGATCTGGTGACGCGTACAAACGATGTGATTACAGAAATCCGGAATCCCCGGGTCAACACCGGTGAATCAAGAATGTCCGGTTTGAGCCTCAGCGGCAGCACCGATTTGGGGCGCCTTGGCGATATGGCCACTGGTCTGGATGTCCACTGGGCTTACGTCACCGAGAGTGAATCCAGGATTGACGGCATCGTGCAGCCATCTGATTTTCCCCGCCACCGTGTTCATGCCACATTTCGCATGAGCCGGGCCAATATGGTGGCTGCCTGGCACACACGAGCCATTTCCGGTTACGACAATGATGTTCGCGGAGGAACCGGAAGGTTTGCCCCATGGATCGGTCACGACTTTACGCTGGAGTTGCGTGACGTGTTTGATATGGAGGGGTTGGCGCTGCAGGGCGGTGTGCTCAACCTCACCAACCGCGACCCTTCGGTGGATTCGGTGAATCCCTCAGGTCCAGGTAGCGTCGATGCAAGGCTCGATTCAATTCGTGGCCGTACGTTTTTCCTGCGAGCCGAGCTGTCCTGGTGAGTCCTTTTGCGGCAAAAGCATGACAGCAACCCCAGGGCAGCGGCAGCAAGTGTCAGCCAACTACTAATTTGAATCAAGTTAGTAGTTCACTGACATTTGGCCGCTGGCAGGTTCCAAGCTCCGCCTCCCTTTGAGGCGCTGCTGCACAAGCTGGGGACCAGCAGGGAATTGCTCGCCGTCCACCTGCGACTCTCAGAGCACGCCAGGCGGATCAGGGGCTATCCCCACTGGAATGACGTTCGCCGTCGGCCCGTGCCGGAGGAGGGGGCCACGCACGAGCAGTGGTGGCTTGCCCTGAAGATGGCCCGCCAGAGTCAGGAGCTGCCGCTGCGGGATGGCCACGGTCGGCCCTTCAAGTTTTCCCAGCCGCCGGAGCTGCTGGAGGCTCTGCACCGGATCGACATGAAAGCCGGTGGCCGGGTTGGCGCTCCGGATGCGGTGATCAACGCCCGGATGCGGGACTGCTATCTGATCACCTCGCTACAGGAGGAGGAAGCCATCACCTCCAGCCAGTTGGAAGGGGCTGCCACCACACGGGATGTGGCCAGGAACCTGATCCGTTCCGGCCGGCCGCCGCGGGACCGTGGTGAGCAGATGATCCTGAATAGTTTTCAGACCATGGTTTGGCTGCAACAGTTACAGGACACAACACTGACGCCGGAACTGGTGCTGAGCCTGCACCGCCGGATCACCCAGGACACCCTTGATCCCGGAGATGCAGCCGGTCGGCTGCGCCGCAGTGACGAAGACGTGGTGGTGGGGGACCCGTATGGAGAGATCGTCCATAGACCACCACCGGCTGAGCAACTCCAGCAGCGGCTGACTCACCTGTGTGCCTTTGCCAACGGCGACACGCCAACTACCTTCATCCATCCGGTGGTGCGGGCCATCGCCCTGCACTTCTGGTTGGCCTATGACCACCCCTTTCTGGATGGCAACGGCCGCACGGCGCGGGCTCTTTTTTACTGGGCCATGCTACGCCACGACTACTGGCTGTTTTCCTTCATCTCCATCTCAACGATTCTGAGACAGGCTCCTGCCCAGTACGCTCGTTCGTTCATGGCCACGGAAACCGATGACAACGACCTGACGTACTTTTTGCTGGCGCAACTCAAGGTGATCGGTCAAGCCATGGACCGGTTGGAGTCCAACATCCAACGGAAAAAACAGGAGCTGGAAAGCTTTGAGCAGCAACTGGCTGATCCGGATCTGTTCAACCATCGCCAACTGGCGCTGCTGAGCCATGGCGTGAAGCATCCGGGTTTCCGTTACAGCATCCACTCCCACAAAACAAGCCACAAGGTGAGCTACCAGACTGCCCGCACGGACCTGCTCACCCTTGTAGACCATGGCCTGGTGGAGCGTCGCAAACGGGGCAGGCAATTCCTGTTTCAGGCGCCGGCTGATCTGGAAAAGCGACTCAAGCAGTTGCGGGGGCAGTAGAGGGAATCCCGATCACCAAGGTGAAGGGTAAGGCAGTGAAGCCAGGGCCACTGAATCCGCATCAGTGGCCCGGTGATCCGCAGCATGGGCCTGGCTAGGGCCGCACAATTCCAGGGCTGGTCAAGCCTCCTGAAGAACACCGCGGATGGTGAGGTTAATGCGGCCACGACTATCGATTTCCCGGACCCGCACAGTCACGCTATCTCCCACTTTGACAATGTCATCCACTTTTTCCACCCGGGTCTCCGAGAGTTGGGAAATGTGGATCATTCCCTCTTTACCGGGGAGGATTTCTACAAAGGCACCGATGGGAATGACGCGGGTGACGGTTCCGCGGAACATCTCCCCTTCATGAACTTTGCGGGTCAGGCCGTCAATAATGCGCCGGGCCTCGCGGGCGGCGGCGCCGTCATGGCTGGCGATGGTCACCAAACCTTCGTCGCCGATGTCGATTTTGGTGTTGGTGCGCTCCGTGATGCCCTTGATGGTGCGGCCACCGGGACCGATCACCGTACCAATCAACTCGGGACTGATGCGGAAGGTGAGCAGGCGTGGGGCGTGGGGCGACAGGTCTTCCCGTGGTTTGTCGATGGTTTTCTGCATCTCCGCCAGGATATGCAGCCGGGCAGGTTGCGCTTGGCGAATGGCATCACTGATGGTGGCGATGGGCAAGCCGGTGATCTTCATGTCCATTTGCAGAGCCGTGATGCCTTTCTCCGTACCCGCCACTTTGAAATCCATATCCCCCAGGAAATCCTCAATGCCCTGGATATCCGTGAGGATGCGCACGTCATCCCCCTCTTTAATCAGCCCCATGGCTGCCCCACTCACAGGGGCTTTGATGGGCACCCCGGCATCCATCAAGGCCATGGTGCTTCCACAGACGGAGGCCATGGATGTGGATCCGTTGGAACTGAGCACCTCGGACACCACCCTGATGACGTAAGGGAAGTCTTCTTTATTGGGTAGCACTGGTATCAGCGCCCGCTCTGCGAGAGCGCCATGCCCAACTTCTCGGCGACCCGGGGAACGGAGAGGACGGGTCTCGCCCACGGAGAAGGGAGGAAAGTTGTAATGGTGCAGGTAGGTTTTCTCGTTGGACGGATTGAGATCATCCAGCTCCTGGGCATCACTTGGCGTCCCCAGGGTGGCAGCGGAGAGCACCTGGGTGAGGCCCCGCTGAAACACCGCCGAGCCATGCACCTTGCGGGGTAGAATGCCCACAGCCGAGGAAATGGGCCGCACCTCGTTCAGCGCACGGCCGTCCACACGCTGGCCTTCGGTGAGGATCTGTGCCCGCATCAGCTTTTTGGTGAGGGCCTTGTAGCTGGTGCCGAAAAGCTTGATGTTCCTCGCCACGGCGATGCGCACGGGGTGGTCCTCGCTCAGGTTGAGGATTCCACTGGCCACATGGGACTTGATAACGCTGAGCTTGCTGTCCCGGCCCGCCTTACTGAGGTTGAACTCCGCCAGCACAGCGCGAATGTTGTCGGAACACTGCGACTCCAGATAGGCCAACACCACCTCGTCGGTGGCTTCGGGCTCCACATGCACAGGCCTGATTTCCAGATCCGTGAGGATCTCCCGCTGGTGCTTGATGAGATCCAGCACCGCCTCGTAGCCAAAATCAATGGCCTCAATCATGTCATGCTCGGGAAGCTGCTTGGCTCCGGCCTCGACCATCACCACCCCATGGGGGGTACCGGCCACCACCAAATCCAAATCGCTGCGATCGATTTCCCGAAAACTTGGATTGATAACAAAGTCGTCTCCCAGGAGGCCAACCCGCACAGCCGCCATCGGCCCTGCGAAAGGGAGGCGCGCCAGAAGGGTTGCCATGGACGCACCTGTGACTGCCAACACGTCAGGGGGCATCCGCTCGTCCAGGGCCTGGCATGTGGCGACCACTTGAATGTCGTCCCGTAGCCAACTGGGGAACAAGGGCCGCATGGGCCGATCCATCAATCGACACGTGAGGGTCGCCCGTTCCGGAGGGCGGCCTTCTCGCCGTTGATAGCTGCCGGGGATGCGTCCCGCGGCATACATGCGCTCTTCGTAGTCACAGAGGAGGGGCAAAAAGTCCACGCCCTCCCTTGCTGCCGAGCGGGTAACGGTCACAAGAACCACCGTGCCGCTGCACTCAAGCATCACTGATCCGCCTGCCTGAGGGGCGAAGCGGTTGATGGTCAATTGAACCTCGCGTCCATCGAAGGAAAATGACCGATTTTCTCCTTGCACGTTTGTTGTTTCCTCAGTTTGTGGTTTGTTGTTTTGTCAATTTTGCCACCCCAGCTCTCACCAAGATGATTTGACGACGCCTGGCAGGAGCCCAGAGTGGGCTTTTTGACGGAATTGATTCCGACAGAGCCCGAAATCACGCATCACACCACGGGGCTTCCCGGTGGCCCAGCAACGGTTGCGCTGGCGATTGGGGGCACTGTTGCGGGGAAGCTGTTGCAGCTTGAAATGGACTTCCAGCTTTTCCATGGGATCCTCTGCCGCAACAAAGGTAGCCTTCAGCGCCTCGCGCTTGGCCCGGAACTGCTGTGCCAACTTGCGACGCTTCACGTCACGGGCAATCATCGACTTCTTTGCCATCAAAAACCGCGGCTGGTACAACGGCAGCTTAACGGATCATGGGTCCAATCGGGTTGGTTGGTTTGCGCGTCGTGATGTTCAGAGGCGAGACCGGCGGGGATCGTCGTGGAACGGTTGCACCCCAATCTGCGGTGGCTCAAGGCGATGCTCCTCCGCGGGTTCACCAAAAGAGTGGGCAAGACCGTCTGCAAACCAGCGGCGCAGCTTTCTGACCAGTGAAAAGTTGTCCATGACATGGGAGAAAACCTATGTCCAGGCTGCTGCAGGTTGGGCTGGGTTGCCCCCATGGTCTCCGGGAACTTAAGGAAGACTTAGGAAGAGGTCAACGGCGGCGGCGGCGCTGCATGGCCTTGCGCTTGGCCTTCTCGAAATGGTTTTCATGGTGACGAAGGCGCTTCAACTCTGCAAAAATTCCCGCCTTCGACACTTGGCGTTTGAACCGGCGCAGGGCGGACTCAATACTTTCGTTTTCTCCAACAGTGACTTGAGCCATGCAGAAACGGTGTTCCAACAAAACAGGCTAGACAGTGTAGCCCTCAGGAGGGCCGACCGTTCCAAGCCATGGCCATGAGCAGGGTGAGCACAGTCCCCGGTGCACTGACCGCCAGAATGACGGCTGTGGGCACCACACCCAACCGGGGATCGCCATAGGCCAACTCGAACACCGATCCCGTGGCCGCAACACCCAGCAGACAAGACAGGCTCAGCAACAGCCCTGCAAGCGGTTTCATGGGCATGACACGGACTGAAAAGGACACAAGCTAGACAACGGCATGGACCGCACCGGGGACAAAACCATGGTGATTCAGTTCCCGTTGCAGGGCCTCCCCGTCCTGGACGCGATCCACAAACAGAATCCCGTTGAGATGGTCCATTTCGTGCTGGATACAACGGCCCAGGAGACCATCCGCCTTGCGACGCTGTTTGCGCCCCAGCTCATCCATAAACTTCACCTCCACCACCGTGGGTCGCACCACGTTCAGGTAGACCCCGGGAATGCTGAGACAGCCCTCCTCGCGGGAGTCTACAGAGGCGCCAGTGGCCGTAATCTCCGGGTTGATGAGCACCAGAGGTGGCGTGCTGGGGGTTTCGGAGTCCAGGTCAATGACCAGCACCTGCTTGTGAACACCCACCTGAGTTGCCGCCAGGCCAATGCCCCGGGCGCTGTACATGCTGCGCAGCATGTCGCGGCAGAGTTGGCGGATGCCGGGGTCCACCCTGGACACCCGTCGTGCGGATTGACGCAGCACCTGATCTCCCAAGTGGTGGATGGTGAGGGGAGCCGGACCATCCACCTGCTTCTCGACCGTCACCGAGGCTTCACGTCGCGCCGCGCGGTGAGCAAGGCCGGCGAAACTGGCTCCAGCCATGGAGAACTACTCCTTATGCAATAGGGCGTTTGCCCACCATCTTAAGGAGAATAAAGAGAACATGGTGCTCCGTGATGATGTTGGATTCCGCCCAGCCGCTACCGGCCAGCGCGGTTGCTGGAACGTTGCCCACATGGAAAGAGCCATGGCTGGTGGGCCAGCGTTTGTTCTGGTTGGAGCAGCGCCCATGGGAACAAGGCCGCACCACCTTGATGACCCAGGTAGACGGTCAACGTCGAGAACTGACCCCGGGCGACTGGAACCTGCGCACATCTCTCCATGGCTTTGGTGGGGCTCCCGTGGCGTTTGGCCGCCACCACACCGTTCTGGTGAACCATGGGAAGATCGGTCCTGCCCTCTGGCTCCTGAATCTTCACGGCGTCATCCCGCCGCGCCAGCTTTGTCGGCCCGCAGTTGTCGCCATGGGCGATGGCTGTCTCCATGAGGAGGGCCAGTTCTGGATCGGCGTTGGGGAGCAGGAGAACCAGGACGTACTTACCCGCGTTTGTCTGCGCACCGGCGCCAGCCGGCCCCTGCGGGCTGAGGCGGACTTCTGCAGCACCCCCACCCTCTCACCCGATGGGCGCCACCTGCTGTGGTTGGAATGGGACCTCCCGGCCATGCCCTGGCAGCGCAACCGTCTCTGGCTGGCCCAATTGGGTGACGACGGAGAACTGCGGGAACCCCGGTGCCTGGCGGGGGATGGCGGTATGACGGAATCCGTCTTTCAGCCCCAGTGGTTGCCCGATGGAGGGGTGGTCATGGCCAGTGACCACAGTGGGTATTGGAACCTGCAGCACCTGGCTCCGGACCACCTGAACAGTCCACAACCCCCGTGGAGGAGTGTGTTACCCATGGCGGCGGATTTCGGCTTACCACAATGGGTGGCGGGGATGAGCACCACGGCTGTTTGGGAGAAGGGTCTGGTGGCTGCCTATTGCCGCCATGGCTGTTGGAGATTGGGCTGCCTCCAGTGGTCATCCGGCGACAACCCCCACTGGCATGAGCTGAAGCTGCCTTTTACGGAGATCTCCGGCTTGCGAGCTGATGGTCGGCGGGCTGTTGCCCTTGCCGCAGGACCGCGGCAGCCAAGTGGATTGCTGGATCTGGATCTGGTGCGTGGCCATTGGCAGCACACGCCCATGGGCGCCAATCCCCTGGGAACGGAGACTGTCAGCACGCCCGAGGCCTTTTGGTTCCCGGGCCACGGGAAGCGGCGCACCCACGGTTGGTTGTACCGCCCTGTCACATCTGCAGGACTGCCACCCCTGTTGGTGCGTTGTCATGGTGGCCCAACCGCCATGGCGCGCCCCTGCTTCAGCCTGGAGACCCAATTCTGGATCAGCCGGGGCTGGGCCGTGCTGGACGTGAACTATGGAGGCTCCAGTGGATTTGGTCGCGCCTACCGCCAGCGGTTGGATGGAAACTGGGGCGTGGTGGATGTGGAGGACTGCACAGCGGGGGCCATGGCTCTGGTGGTGGCCCATCGGGTCGATCCGGAACGGGTGGCCATCAGCGGCGGCAGTGCCGGTGGGTTTACGGCCCTGGGCTGCCTTTGTAGCAGCAACCTGTTTCGGGTGGGGGCGTGTCGCTATGGGGTCACGGATCTGGCCGCCCTGACCCAGGACACCCACCGCTTCGAGAGCGGCTACCTGGAGAGCCTGGTGGGACCATGGCCGGCTGCGGCCCAACGCTATCGGGACCGTTCACCGCTCCATCTGGTCCGGCACGGTCAAGGGCCGGTGGTGTTGTTTCAGGGTCTGAAGGATCAAGTGGTCTTACCGGAGCAGACGGAGCGCATGGCCGCAGCACTGCGCCAGCGGGGGGTCACCGTGGATGTGCATCGCTACCCGGAAGAAGGCCATGGATTTCGTGATGGCGGGGTGCAGCAGGAGGTTCTTCTGCGCACGGAAGCTTTTTTCCGGAAGCACCTTTGACGGAGCGTCGGGTGTTATTCCAGGGGAGGCTCGCTGTCTTGCCGCAGCAGGCTCACCGCCTCCTGGAGTTGGTGGGCGAGGCGGTCAATCTCCTCCATCGTGTTGGTGAAGCTGAGACTGGCCCGGGCCGTTGCCGTCACCTGAAGTGCTCTGTGCAGGGGTTGGGTGCAATGGTCGCCACTGCGAATGCAAATACCGGCGCTGTCCAGCAGGGCGGCCACGTCATGGGCATGGGCTCCAGCCACAGTGAAGCTGGCCAGGGCCCCACGATCCGGCTGCTCCCGGGGGTCAGGGCCATAAATGATGAGGCCATCAATGGCCTGGAGGCGATCAAACAGGTGTTGGGTGAGCTGCTGCTCCCAGGCATGGATCTTCTCCAGGCCCAGTGCGACCAGGTAATCCAGCGCCGCCGCCAAGCCAATGGCTTCGGCGATGGCAGGGGTCCCCGCCTCGAATTTATGCGGCAGTTCCGCCCAGGTGCTCTTCTCCAACTGCACCACAGCGATCATTTCTCCCCCACCCAGGAAGGGGGTCATGGCCTCCAGGAGATCCTCGCGTCCCCAGAGGAAACCAATCCCTGTAGGGCCACAGAGCTTATGGCCGGAGCCCACGTACCAGTCACAGCCCAGAGCCTGCACGTCCACAGGGCGGTGGGACAGGGCCTGGCAGCCATCCACCAGCACCCGTGCCCCCACCCCATGGGCCATGGCGGTGATCTCCGCTGCGGGATTGAGGCAGCCCAGGGTATTACTCAGGTGGACAAAGGAGACCAACCGGGTGCGCTCGTTGAGCAGTTGCTTGAAGTGGTCCACATCCATTTCCCCTTGAGAGGTGATACCCACATGGCGCAGCACGGCGCCGCTGCGCCGTGCCATCAACTGCCAGGGCACCAGGTTGCTGTGGTGTTCCATCACACTCAGCACCACTTCATCACCGGGCTTGAGGTGATCCAGCGCCCAGCTATAGGCCACCAGGTTGATAGCCTCCGTGGCATTGCGGCTGAACACGATTTCCCTGGCATTGGCGGCGCCAACGAAGCGGGCCACTGTGGCCCGGGCTGATTCAAAGGCCTCCGTGGCCCGCGCACTGAGGGTATGGGCGCCACGATGCACGTTGGCATTGTGGCAGCGGTAGTACTCCACCAGGGCATCAATGACTTGCCGGGGCTTCTGGCTGGTGGCGGCATGGTCCATGTACACCAGGGGTTGCCCCTGCAAGGACTGGTTCAGCAGTGGGAAGTCGGGGCGGGTTAAACGGGCCAGATCAAGCTGGTGCTCCGTAGCGGCGCTCATAGGGGTGACGGTCATGGCTGATCCGGGACGGGGATCTCAAGAAGACGCTGGAGCGAGGGCCAAGCCAGGGCAGTCTTGGGCAGTTGTTGCAGGATCTCTTCGCAGAAACCTCGCTGGAGCAGGCGGGAGGCTTGATCCCGACCAATGCCTCTGGATTGCAGGTAGAAGAGCTCGTCATCCTGGAGACAACTGATCGTGGCGCCGTGGTTGCATTGAACATTGTCGGCCACGATTTCCAACTGGGGTTTGGTGTCGATGCGGGCGCTTGTACTGAGCAGAAGATTGCGACTCAACTGGCTGGCATCCGTCTGCTGGGCCACCTGTGGCACCACAACACGGCCATTGAAGACGCTGTGGCCCCGATCATCGGCAAGGGCTTGGTGGCGTTGCCGCAGGTGGCCCCCAGGGCCATCAAAGGTCACAGTGCTATGGGTATCCAGCAGGGACTGCCCCCGGGCCACAGCCAGACCATGGAGACAGGTCTCCGCCTGCCCTTGAGACTGGCGAACGAAGGGCTCGTCACGGCTCAGTCCCCATCCCCAGGTCACGGTGGTGCGTCGATAGATGCTCCGGGGGGATTGATCCATGAAGCTGCTGCCCAGGAAGGTGGCCCCTGGGTATCCCCAGGCCGTGGTGGCCTCCTCCAGTTGAGCGGCAAGCCCCAACCGGGCCTCCACCATGGGCATCACTGCAGCCTGGGCGGTGGCAACCACATGCCAACTCAGGCACAGGTGGGCGCCGGGCTGCAACACCAACAGCAGATGGGGCGCCAGCCAGGCTTGGGCCTGCTCCACCTGAATCGCCAATTCCAGATGGATGGGATCGGGGCCGCTCACCTGCAAGCCGAGCGCCGGGCTGGGGGTCACCCCGTTGAGCTGGGCCCCCAAGGGCAACGTCCCTGACGGTATGACGGTTTGGGCCACCTGTCCCGGGATGATCTCCTCGGTGGGCAGGGGCACGAGGCCGCGGGGCCAGGTGGGGAGTTCTCCCTGGGGGCTCAGCCAGTGGCCGCGGCCATCAAGCTGCAAGAACACGTGTCTCGCAGGCAACTGTTTCCCGGACACCGGGTCCGAAGGCAGCAGGATTGACGCATCCGGCCAGCGGGGCGACGCCGTTCGGGTGTGGAGGCGGACGGGATCCAGTTGGGTCAAGCAACGCAGATCCGTAAACCGCCATGTCTCACTGCGGCGTGTGGGCCAGCACCAGTCACGGGCGCTGGGCCACTGCGTGGCAGAGTGGCCAGCGCGCTGGGCCAGCACCTGCAACAGCGCCTCCAGCCAAGGCCGGGATTGGGTGGCGTTACTCATGGCTGGGGTGTATCCGACCCGTCGGTTTCATCAATCCAGTCGTATCCCCGTTGCTCCAGCGCCATGGCCAAATCCTTGCCGCCGGTGCGCAGGATACGACCCTCCGCCATCACATGGACGAAATCCGGGATTATAGCATCCAGCAGTCGCTGGTAGTGGGTAATCAAGAGGGTTGCGGTTGTTGGCAGCGCCAACTTCTTCACTCCATTGGCCACAATGCGCAACGCGTCAATGTCGAGGCCGGAATCCGTCTCGTCCAGGATGGCCACCAGTGGTTCCAGCAGCGCCATCTGCAGGATTTCGTTGCGCTTTTTCTCCCCACCGGAGAAGCCCTCGTTGACGCTACGCTCCAGAAATGCCGGATCCATCTGCACGATGGCCATGGTTTCCCGCACGTGGTCTTCAAACGTGAAGGTATCCAGTTCTTCCTGACCCCGATTCTGCCGCCGCGCATTGCAGCTCACCCGCAGGAATTCCAGATTGCTGACACCGGGGATTTCCACGGGATATTGAAAGCCCAGGAACACGCCTGATCGGGCTCTGTCCTCGGGGGAGAGCGCCAGCAGATCCTGGCCTCTGTAGTGGATGCTGCCAGCCGTGACAGTATAGGCAGGGTGGCCGGCAATCACTTTGGAGAGCGTGCTTTTCCCGCTGCCGTTACGCCCCATCAGGGCATGGATTTCACCAGCACGAATTTGTAGGGATACACCCTGCAAAATCTCGTTCTCCTCGACACAGGCATGGAGATTCTCAACCGCCAGCAACACATCACCGGGTTGGATGGGGGTTTCACAGAAGGGCGTGATCTCAGTTGACGTCAAGGTCCTAATCGGGAGCAGGGAATCGATGGAAATCAGAAAAAGCCTGGTGGGGCCTAGCCAACGGAACCTTCCAGCTTGAGAGCCAGGAGCTTGTCAGCCTCAGCGGCAAACTCCATGGGCAACTGGTTGAATACATCGCGACAGAATCCGCTCACCAGCATGGAGACTGCTGCCTCAGGCCCAATGCCGCGAGACTGTAGATAGAAGAGCTGATTCTCCGAGATGTTGCATGTGCTGGCCTCGTGTTCAATGGTGGCTTCAGGTTGGCGAGACTGGATGTAGGGGTGGGTATTGGCCGCTGCCTGATCTCCGATGAGCATGGAATCACATTGGCTGAAGTTGCGGGCTCCACGGGCTTGCGGGCTGATGTTGACGAGTCCCCGATAGCTGTTGACCGAGTGGCCGCTGCTGATGCCTTTGCTGATAATGGTGGAGCGGCTTCCAGGACCAATGTGAACCATCTTGGTGCCCGTATCCGCCTGCTGGTGATGATTGGTGAGGGCCACGGAGTAAAACTCGCCAACGGAATCCCGGCCCCGGAGCACACAACCAGGATACTTCCAGGTGATGGCTGAACCTGTTTCCACCTGGGTCCAACTGATGCGGCTGCGCTGGCCTTTACACAAACCCCGCTTGGTAACGAAGTTATAGATTCCCCCCTTGCCGTTTTCATCCCCAGCATACCAATTTTGAACGGTGGAGTATTTAATTGAGGCATCATCCAAGGCCACCAACTCCACCACGGCTGCATGTAGCTGGTTGGTGTCAAACATGGGGGCTGTGCATCCTTCCAGATAGCTGACACTGGCCCCTTCTTCGGCAATGATCAAGGTCCGCTCGAATTGTCCTGCGTCATCGCTGTTGATGCGGAAGTAGGTTGAGAGCTCCATGGGGCACTTGACCCCCTTGGGAATATACACAAAGGAGCCGTCACTGAACACGGCAGAATTGAGCGCTGCGAAGAAGTTATCGGCAATGGGAACCACGGAACCCAGATAGCGTTCCACCAGTTCCGGGTGATCTTTGACGGCTTCGCCCATGGAGCAGAACACCACGCCGTGCTCTGCCAACTTCTGCTTATAGGTGGTGGCAATGGAAACACTGTCAAACACTGCGTCCACCGCCACGTTGCCGAGACGCTTCTGTTCGCTCAGAGGAATCCCCAGCTTGTCAAAGGTTTCCAGCAGAGCGGGATCCACCTCATCCAGACTGCCTTTCTGTTCCTTCCGAAGTGGGGCCGAGTAGTAGACGATGTCTTGATAATCAATGGAGCGATACTTGAGAGCAGCCCAGTTGGGCTCTTCCATGGCTTGCCACTGGGCGTAGGCCTTGAGGCGAAACTGCCGCAGGAAATCCGGTTCCTGCTTCTTGGACGAAATCAGACGCACCACCGACTCATCCAGGCCCTTGGCAATTTTCTCTGTCTCAATGTTTGTTACAAAGCCGTAGCGGTAAGGCGTTTTGTTAAGGACCTCTACGGTGGTGGCACTGCTCATTGCGGGATGGGAGAGGGTGAGTCGGCGAGGGTTTGAATGGCTTCCGTGGTGATGGTCCGGTTGGCACCGCGGAAGGGGTTGTCTTCGGTGAGAAACAACATGCAGTGGCATTCCATGCGTTCCCGCATGGGCACACAGGGGCAGTTCCAGAAGGCCTGGGCTGCCTCCGCGGGTTTGTCGTCGTAGTGACGGCATGGGCAGAGCGGCGCCCCCAACTGATCCTTATGTGCGGCCAAGCCTTTAATAACCACGGCAGTGACTCCGGGATCACTGCAGAAGTAGGTGCCGGTACGCTGGGCGTAGGTCTGGGCAAATTTGCGTAGGGTCTCCAGGCTCTCGGGGCTGGGCTGGGGGGCTTGATCCGAATTCATGGGCAGTAGAGTAACGAAACCGGTTCGTTTCCTAACTAGACTACAACCACATGCACGGCCCTGTGGCCGCTTCCCGTGTGATGTCGTCGGAACCAGTCACATCGACTCGTGAGGCCGCGTTGACCATCCTGCTGCGGCTGGGCCAGGCCACAGCGGCCACCATGGCCAGCCAACTTGGGGTCTCCGTGCAGGTGATGCGCCGCCACCTGCGCAGCCTGGAACAGAAAGGACTGGTGGAAAGCCCCTGTAACACCACCACCCGTCCGGGGCGGCCCAGTAACCTCTGGCAGTTGACAGACCAGGGCCGGGATCGTCATTTCCCCGACGGGAGCGAGGAGTTTGCCCGAGGGCTCCTCCACACTGTGGCCAACTGCCTTGGCCCGGATCAACTGCAAACCATCCTTGGCCAACACGCTGCGGCCCAGGCCCGGCGTTACCGCATGTTTCTCGGCAATTGCTCCTTGGAGAAGCGTCTACAGCGCCTTGTGGAACTGCGCGGTCAGGAAGGATATGTGGCGGACTATCAACCGTGTCAAGACCAACATAGCTGGCTGCTTACGGCTTTCCACTGTTCCGTGGCTCGTATTGCCGAGCAATTTCCCGTAATTTGTAGCCAGGAACTCCAGCTTTACCGCAGCATCTTCCCGGATTGCCATGTGGAGCGGATCCACTGGATCCAGGAGGGGGATCACTACTGCGGCTTCCGCGTTCAGCAGAACACACCGTTCGAGTGCTTCGGGTCTGCGGCAACGTGAGGCTGTTTGACATCCTCCCCGCCGTAAGCGACGGGGATTCCCTTTCTTCAGACAGCACACGGTACCCTCTGATCAAGACGGGTTCCTGCTTCATGGCCAGGTACCAGCAAGCTGGACGTACCCTCGGCTCCACAAGGGTTTAGCCTCTCCGCCTGTCCGACGGCGAGGATATTTTTGCGGCATTGATATCACGGTCGTGCGCGGCGCCGCAAGCCGAGCAGGTCCAACGGCGGATAGAGAGAGGTTTCTTGCCGTCGCGATGTCCGCAACTGGAGCACCTTTGGGAAGTTGGTTCCCAGCGGGAGACCACTACGACCTCACGACCATAGCGTTCTGCCTTGTACTCCAGGAGAGTCCTGAACATCCGCCAGCCTGCATCGGCGATACTCTTGGCAAGACGACGGTTCCTGGACAGTCCTGCCACATTCAGATCCTCAAGTACGACCGTTTGGTTTTCGCGGATGTACGTGGTGCTGAGTTTGTGGAAGAGATCCAGCCTTTGATTGGCTACCTTTTCCTGGACACGCGCCATGAGAAGCCGTGCCTTCGGTCGGTTACTGGAACCCTTCGCCTTTCGGTTCAGGCTCCCTTGTAACCTCCCGATCGTTCTGAGCGCAGAACGCAGGAACTTGGGAGGGGCTATCTTTTCGCCGTCGCTTCCGACGGCGAGGGATTCCAAGCCCAAATCGAGGCCGACCTCCCTGGCAGTCCAGGGGAGTCTGATCTCCTCCACCTCGACAACGAAGCTGGCACAGTAGCGGCCCGAGCACTCCTTGACAAGGGTGAAGCTCGTTAGGGAAGAGGGCAAGGAGCGTGACCATTTCAGCTTGAGTTCTCCAATCTTCGGAAAGCGGACTCCTTATATCCGTCGGATCAAGCTCTCTACCACAAACACGCATACTCTGACGGTTTCTCCGATTCTTAAAGCGAGAGGCACGGACCCCTGCCTGTGCCTTTCCACCAGTTCTTGAACGCCTAGCTCAGGTCTCTGACGGATTGTTGAAGCATCGTATGGGATGGCTCAGCAAGCCAACTCCTCTCTTTGGTCCGCTTTGCCTGAGTAATGCAACGCTTCATCAGCTCTCCCGCATCGAATGGCTTGTTCTCTTCCTCGTACAGTTTCCTATTCAGGGTCAACGCATCGTTCCACACCACACGAGCACAGCCAAATGCCTTGGCTAGAAGGGTCTTCTGCACTGGATCGGGGTAACAGCGGTAACGGTAGCGTATTGGCATGAAGCTAGCATAGCAGTTTTCCTGTCATGTGCGAGTCCGTCTTGAGAAAGGGTCGTCACAGTGTGTCACGACTGGTTGTCCACTTGGTCTTCGCGACCAGGTACCGCAAGAGAATCCTGGAGAGCAACCACTTGGCACGGATGCACTCCGTCTGCATCCGTGTCGCCGAGAAGAGCGGCTTTCAATTGCTGGAGTTCAACGCAGAACCGGACCACGCCCACCTCCTGATCGAACACTTGCCCGCAACGCCTGTGTCTCAGCTCGTTAGCCAAATCAAGGGTGTCACCAGTCGAGT
>MWLD01000046.1 GCA_002018045.1 Candidatus Synechococcus spongiarum LMB bulk15M | reverse complement strand
GGAACCGTGGCGACGGCTGGGGTTGGGGTCAGGAATCACGACCGGGCGCAAGGATCAGGTCCGGAGCCGGAGCCGCTTGGGGATCTCAAGCTTTGACGGAAAGGAGCGCTTCCCTCAGCACTCTCTGCTCTGCCCTCCTGCATCTAGATTTCTTCAGGTTCCGTTCTGCCGCCCCAGGTCACTCACAGTCTGCCCCTGTGTCCACTCCCCCTGCTCCCCTTCACCTGCCCCGCACCAGCGAGAGCGACCAGTTGCTGCGCATCCGCCACAGTTGTAGCCACGTCATGGCCATGGCGGTGCAACGCCTGTTCAAAAACGTTCAGGTCACCATCGGTCCATGGACCGAGACGGGCTTCTACTACGACTTTGACGCTCCGAAACCTTTCACCCCACGGGATCTCAGGAAAATTCGCAACGTCATGCAGAACGTTCTGCGGCAAAACCTCCCCTTCCGCCGTGAAGAGGTGAGCCGTCAGGAGGCGCAGCAGCGAATCGAGGCCATCGGCGAATCCTACAAACTGGAAATCCTGGCCGATCTGCACGAACCCATCACCCTCTATCACCTGGGGGATCAGTGGTGGGATCTCTGCGCAGGTCCCCACGTGGCCAATACCGCCGAAATCAATCCCGATGCCGTAGATCTGGAAACCGTGGCCGGCGCCTACTGGCGGGGCGACGAAACCAAAGCCCAGTTGCAACGCATCTACGGCACCGCTTTCGAAACCCCCGAACAACTGGCGGAACACAAGCGCCGCCGGGAAGAAGCGCAGAGGCGGGATCATCGTCGTCTGGGTCGGGAACTGGGTCTGTTCCTCTTCAGTGACAGCGTTGGTCCCGGACTGCCCCTCTGGACACCCCGCGGTACCCAACTGCGCAGTCTGCTGGAAGACTACCTCCGGCAGCAGCAGCAGCAGCGGGGCTATCAGCCCGTGGTCACACCCCACATCGCACGGGTGGACCTGTTTCGCACCTCCGGACATTGGCAGAACTACAAAGACGACATGTTCCCGCTGATGGCGGAAAACGATTCCCGGCGCACCGCAGAAGAAGGCTTCGTCATGAAGCCCATGAACTGCCCCTTTCACGTTCAGATCTATAAAGCGGAACTGCGCAGCTACCGGGACCTGCCCTACCGATTGGCGGAATTCGGCACCGTCTACCGCTACGAACAAAGTGGAGAGCTGGGGGGACTCACACGGGTGCGGGGCTTCACCGTAGACGACAGTCACATCTTCGTTACCCCGGAACAACTGGATGAAGAATTCCTGCACGTGGTGGATCTGATCCTCACCGTGTTCAAGGATCTGGAGTTACACCGCTTCAAAGCCCGGCTCAGCTTCCGCGGTCCCCAGAACAATAAACTGATTGGCCGCCCCGAAGCCTGGGATCAGGCCGAAGCCGCTATTCGCCGCGCCGTAGACCGGCTGGGCATGGACAGTGTGGAGGGTCCGGGCGAAGCAGCCTTTTACGGCCCCAAGCTGGATTTCCTCTTCTCCGACGCACTGGAACGGGAATGGCAGTTGGGCACCGTGCAGGTGGACTACAACCTGCCGGAACGCTTCGACCTGCAATACGTGGCGCCGGACGGCTCCCGCCAACGACCCGTCATGCTCCATCGTGCCCCCTTCGGCTCCCTGGAGCGGCTCATCGGCATCCTTATCGAAGAATACGGAGGAGATTTACCCTTCTGGTTGGCGCCGGAGCAAATTCGCATCCTGCCGGTGACCACAACGGCCTTACCAGCCGCACAGCAGTTGGTCACACGGTTATGCAGCCATGGTGTCCGCGCCGCCGTGGCGGACACCGGGGAGCGGTTGGGTAAGTTGATTCGCAACGGCGAAACCCGGAAAATTCCCGTGCTGGCCATTCTCGGGGAACAGGAAATGGAAGCCGGTTCCGTAAACCTGCGCACCCGACGGCAAGGAAATCCGGGCGCCATGGCACAAACCAGACTGGTGGAGGCGGCTCGTGAAGCGGTCGCCGGGCGCCGCGCTACCCTCATTCCATGACCACCACGGTGTTGGCCGCCGACGTGGGGGGCACAAAAACCCTGTTGGCCCTCTACGCCTTGACGGAAAAGGGCTTATGCCTGCAACGGCAGCACCGCTACGCCTCCCGGGAGTGGCCCTGCTTCGACCAGGTGTTGACGGACTTTCTCCAGCAGGCGGATCCTGGCGGGACTTCAACCCGGCTTGCCGGCGCCTGCTTCGCCGTGGCAGGACCTGTGCGACAAGGCCATGTCCGTCTTACCAACCTGGGTTGGATCATGGATCAACGGCAGTTGGCGCAATTCCTGGGAACCTCTGCCGTGGAAGTGGTGAACGACGTTGCCGTTCTGGTCCACGGGCTACCCCACGTGCAACCCGCCATGGCACTGGAACTACAAGCCGGTGAACCGCAACCCGACGGAACCGTGGCCCTCCTGGCGCTGGGAACCGGGACGGGCATGGCCATCGGCATCCCCACTCCGACCGGGTTGTGGTGTTGCCCCAGCGAAGGGGGACACCAGGAGTTTTCCCCCTGCAATACACGGGAATGGCAGTTGAAACAGTGGCTCCTGGCGGATCTGAACCTGGAGCGTCTCTCCATAGAGCGGGTGGCGAGCGGCACAGGCCTGGGACACGTTGGTCGCTGGTTACTCGACAGCCACCCGGCATCCCATCCCCTCAAAGACCACCTCACCCACACAACAACAGATCTGCCCGAACGTATTGCCGCCCTGGCAGCCGAGGGAGACGCCCTCTGTCAAACGGCTCTGGACCTCTGGACAGAGGCCTGTGGAACCGCAGCAGCCAACCTCCTCCTCACCAGCCTCTGCACAGGCGGGCTCTGGCTGACTGGCGGGGTGGTAGTCAAGCAACTGTCACAGTTCCGTTCACCCCGCTTCCTGCGGCGTCTCCACCAGGTGGGGCGGCTCCAATCCCTCGCAGCCAAAGTTCCCGTTCACGCTCTCGTTGCACCGGAGACGGGCCTCTTCGCCGCAGCTCACCGCGCCCGGCAACTGGTCCGGCAACCGGCCACTGCACAGGGGGGCAGACCGTGGGGCAACATGGACCCTACCTTTGCAACAATACCCACCCCTGTCGTGTCAGACAACATCTGCGAACGGTGCGTAATCACCGTGCCAGCCACCACTGCCAACATCGGCCCCGGCTTCGACTGTCTGGGCGCTGCCCTGCAACTCAACAACCGCTTCAGTCTGCGGCGGCTGACGGGACAGGAAGAGAGGTTTGATCTGGTTGTGGACGGTCCTTACGGAGCCCATCTACGCGGTGGCAAGGATAACCTCTTTTATCGCGCTGCCCGCTGCGCCTGGGACGCTGCCGGACACCCTCCCATCCCCCTGGAAGCCAGAATCTCCCTCTCCGCCCCACCTGCCCGCGGCCTGGGTAGCAGTGCCTGCGCCATTGTGGCCGGCCTCTGTGGCGCCAACATGATGATCGGAGAACCCCTGAGTCGGGAAAAGCTGCTTGAGTTGGCCATTGCAGTGGAAGGGCATCCGGACAACGTCGTGCCCTCCCTTCTTGGTGGACTGTGCCTCACCTCCCGCATCACAAGTCAACGTTGGCGGGTGGTGCCCTGTGCCTGGCATGAACGGGTGCGGGCAGTGGTGGCCATTCCCGACCTGCGTCTCTCTACCGTTGACGCCCGGCGCGCTCTGCCACGGAGCGTTTCCCTTCAGGACGCCGTGAGCAATCTCTCCGCCCTCACCGTGTTGCTCTCGGGTCTACGCAGCGGCAACGACGCCTTGATCACCGACGGTCTCCACGATACCCTCCATGAACCTTACCGCTGGCCTCTCGTTCCCCACGGCCCTCACGTGCGGCAGGCGGCCCTGTCGGCAGGCGCCTGGGGCGCAGTGATCAGTGGCTCCGGACCTGCCGTCCTGGCGTTGAGCAGTCGGGAGGCGGAGGTGAACGTGGGCCAAGCCATGGTGCAGGCCTGGCACAGTCAAGAGGTAGAAGCCCAGTATCATGCCGTGGGACTCCAGCACTTCGGGGCAGTTTGCAAAGTCGTGGATTGATTTAGGGTGACCGACGGCTCCCGTACCTTGGCAGGACGGGTCTGTTCTTTTGTCTCGCGGTTTGGCCCATGGGTCCTGCTCTTTCCGGTTCGGCCTTCCCCTGGCTCAGCACCATCGTCCTCCTGCCCCTGCTCGCAGCACTGATCCTGCCCCTGCTGCCGGGAGACCGGGTGGCAGCACCCAGAGCCATTGCCGTCACCACCTTGACGGCGGATCTGGTGTTGATGGCGCTGGTGTTCAGCCGCCACTTCGTCAGTGGGAACAGCAACCTGCAGTTGGTGGAGCGCATCAGTTGGATTCCGTCCGTTGGCCTGGAGTGGTCCCTGGCTGCAGACGGCGTGGCAGCACCCCTGGTGCTCCTCAGCGGGCTGGTGACCATGCTGGCGGCACTGGCCAGTTGGCCACTGGTTCGCAAACCCAGGCTCTACTACGGCTTGCTGCTAGTGCAGGCATCTGCCCAGGCCATGGTCTTCCTGGCTCAAGACTTCCTGCTCTTCTTTCTCGCCTGGGAACTGGAGTTGGTGCCTGTCTACCTGCTCATCTCCATCTGGGGTGGCCCCCGTCGTCAATACGCCGCCACCAAGTTCATCCTCTACACCGCCCTGGCTTCCCTGCTGATCCTGCTCAGCGGGCTGGTTCTGGCATTCACCGGAGACGACGGCTTCAGCCTGAATCTGCTCACCATGGCCAGCCACCCACCCCAAGGCAGTGTGGCCATGCTCTGTTATCTGGGCTTCCTGGTGGGATTTGGCGTGAAGTTGCCCATGTTTCCCCTCCACACATGGCTCCCCGACGCCCATGGCGAAGCCAGCGCTCCCGTCTCCATGTTATTGGCGGGTGTGTTGCTGAAGATGGGAGGTTATGCCCTACTTCGCTTCAACGTGCAGATGCTGCCGGACGTACACGCCCGGTTGGCGCCGGCATTGATGATTCTGGGCATCGTCAACATCATCTACGGCGCCCTCAACGCCCTGGCCCAGGATAACGTGAAGCGGCGCATTGCCTGTAGCTCCATCAGCCACATGGGCTTTGTGCTGCTGGGTCTGGCCGCCATCAACAGCCTGGGCTTCAGTGGCGTGATGTTGCAGATGGTCAGCCATGGCCTGATCGCAGCAGCCATGTTTTTTGTCACCGGTGTGTTCCATGCCCGCACCCGCACCCTCTCCATTCCCAACATGGGAGGGTTGGCAAAGGCCATCCCGGTCACCTTTGCCCTGTTTCTCACCACTTCCCTCGCCTCCCTGGCACTGCCGGGCATGAGTGGCTTTGTCAGTGAAATCACGGTATTTCTGGGCGTCACCTCCGCTGACCAGTTCACCACGGCATTTCGGGTGGTTGCGGTGTTGCTGGCGGCAGTGGGCCTGGTGTTGACGCCTGTCTATCTTCTCTCCATGTGTCGCAGGGTCTTTTTCGGCCCAAGGATTCCCGCCTTGGCACAGGTGGGAGACGCCAATCCTCGGGAGTTGGCGATTGCCTTCAGTCTGCTGGCGCCCACCCTGGCCATCGGCTTCTGGCCCCACCTGGCCATCGGTTTTTACGAACCCACCACCACAGCCCTTGCCAAGAGCGCCGCAGCAGTGCTCGTTGGCTGAATCCGTATTTCAAACTATGTCAGTTGCAAATTCTCTCCACAATTGACCTTCTCAACGGCAAGAGAATCCCTGGAAATCCTCGAAGCTTTGCTATGCAGGTTTTATGGTCGGTATTTTGCAATTGAAACACCAGAGTACGAAGCAGCCTTCCCTGCCGGGTCTCTGTCCCATTGACGATGCACTTGCAAAATTGTCTCAGGCCGGACTCGAATCTCGGGGCGCTGTTTTCACACGTCGAGAAGTTGTCGAGTTCATTCTTGACCTGGTCGGTTATACAATCAACCGACCGCTCTGGAACAGTTCACTTCTTGAACCGTCCTGTGGTAACGGTGATTTCGTCCTTCCAGCAGTCGAGCGGCTGATGACGTCCTGGACGCGGATGGAGCATCCGATTCCAGCACGCCGTTTGGCAAGATGTATTCGCGCCATCGAGCTTCACCAGGTTACTTTCGAGGAGACCCGCGCCAGGGTTTCTCATGCACTTTGCTCGGCCGGTATCAGCGAGGCAGATGCCGCCGCCTTGACCGAATGCTGGTTGGTGCATGGCGATTTCCTTCTGACCGACCACCTTCCGCCAACATACGAGTTTGTCGTTGGTAATCCTCCCTATGTGCGCCAGGAACTCATTCCTGACGCTCTCGTCTCCGAGTACCGCGCCCGGTACGAAACGGTCTTTGACCGAGCCGATCTCTATGTTCCCTTCATCGAGCGATCAGTGAAGTTGCTTTCTCCCGAAGGAAAGCTCGGCATCATCTGTGCGGATCGCTGGATAAAGAACCGGTATGGCGGTCCGCTTCGCCGCCTACTGACAGAACAATTCCAACTACATATCTACGTGGACATGGTGGGTACACCGGCATTCCATTCGGACGTTATTGCCTATCCCGGAATATTCGTTATCGGACGCGAAAAAACAGGCAAAACACGTGTGGCGAGACGTCCGACAATCAAGAGCTGCTCTCTTGCCAGGCTCACCCATAGTATCCTCGACCATAAGGCGCCAGATTCCGGAGGCCCGGTCAATGAAATCTCCCGTATCCCTCTCGGTACGCAGCCTTGGATCCTGAATCCGTCTGAAGAGTTCACGCTGGTCCGACGGCTCGAGCGGGATTTCCTGCCCTTGGAAAATGCTGCCTGCAAGGTCGGCATTGGTGTGGCAACGGGTGCAGACAAGGCTTTTGTGGGACCCTACGACGAAATCGACGTCGAGGATGATCGGAAGCTGCCACTGGTGACGACACGAGATATTCAATCGGGCGATGTCCGATGGCAGGGTCTAGGCGTCGTTAATCCGTTTAGAAACACCGGCGGCCTGGTTCCTCTGTCGGAGTATCCGCGCCTCAACCGGTACTTGGATGAGCGTAGAGCCGATTTAATGGCGCGGCATATCTCCCGGAAGACACCCTCCAACTGGTACCGCACCATAGACCGCATCTATCTCGCACTCGCCACCATACCAAAGCTGCTGATCCCGGATATAAAGGGCGAAGCGCATATCGTTTATGAAGGTGGACGCTTCTACCCTCACCACAACCTTTACTACATCACATCCCGTAAATGGGAACTGGAGGCTCTGCAAGCCATACTCTTGTCTGGAATTGCCAAGCTGTTTGTATCAGCTTACTCCACTCGAATGCGCGGCGGATACCTTCGTTTCCAGGCTCAATACCTGCGCCGCATCCGCATACCGTGTCGGTCGAGTGTCCCCGACTCCACAGCGAGTCTCCTCGTCGAGGCTGCCGCGAGCAGGGATACAGATACATGCAACGTCGCAGTTGCAGAACTTTATCAGTTGACCTTGGCGGAACGCGCTCTGATTGCACCAAGCCCAACTCTGCAGCATCCCGGCCCTTGATCTGGGTAACCTTGAAAATCAGGCACGTGATGCCGTGAAGACATTCTGGTCGACTCGCATCTCGGCACAAGAGCGGCAAACTTCGTCCGGAAAGGCGGATCAAGGCGAGCGCTCCGGTGTGACAGCCGGCAAAAACATGGACGGTTTCATCAGTCTTTTTTCCAACCTCATCAAGAGGAACGGACTCGTCAACGCCAGTATCCATACTCGCAGATCTGTTTTAACTCTGCCGGGTTACTTTCGCCCGACAAAGCGATGGGACGTCATTGTAACGAACCAAAAGCGGCTTGTCGCAGCGCTGGAATTCAAGAGCCAAGTCGGACCTTCATTCGGAAACAACTCTTATGCCAAACGCTATAACGTTCTTTGTGAAAGACTGGTACAGGAAAGCCTCTATTCGGCGGCAAGCGTGCTCTTGTCTCCTCGCTCGTCCGTGGCAGACGGTAGCTTTTCGGAAATGAGCGAACTGACAAGTCTAAAAAACCTTTGCAGCCGGACTGGCAGGTCGTGTCGCAGCAGAAGCCACCCGATGGAACTCGTCGAACTAAACGTGTGAGAGCAGCCGCTTGCAGATCCGGATTGCCCAAAGGCCCCCCTTGATCTTGATTCAATCCATCTGCACGACCTGGACCCAGACCCAGGACGTCTAGGCTGGCCACCACACATGACAACGCCATTGGCCAGGACAACGGATTTGCAACAGACCACTTGGCTGAGCCGGGCTGGACGGTTCGGGCTTGTAGCCGCACTTGTGGCCGCTGGCGTATGGGGCGTCACCACTTTGCGGCGTCCAAGGGATCGGGATCCTGGTCCCTACACCGTTGAGGTGCAGCAGCAGGCCTTGCAGGGGAGCGTTGTGGCCACTGGCACTGTGGAACCTGTTCGCCAGGTGAGCTTGAGTCCCCTGCGTCCGGGCATTGTGGCTGCCATCAACGTGGAAGAAGGGGAGCAGGTGCGCGCTGGTCAGGTTCTGGCGGTCATGGATGGCGGCGATTTGTCCATTCGGATCAAGGAACGCCAGGCTTTACTGACCCAGGCAGAAGAAGAGCTGGCCCTACGCAACGAAGAACTCGTGCGGCACCAGGGGTTAGTGGAGGCAGGGGCGTTGAGTCCACTGGCTCTCAGTCAACTGGAGAGCCACCACCGGGCGCAGCAGAGTCAGGTGATGGCCAGCCGGCAGCGACTCCAGGAAGTGTTGCAAGAGCAAAAGGAACTGGCGGTGCAAGCCCCCTTTGACGGCCTGGTGATGGAGCGATTTGCAGAGCCGAGGAGCTATATCACCCCTGCGGGAAGCGCTGCTGGCGCTACCAACGGCGCCAGCAAAACGTCTCTACTCACCATCGGGACCGGCTACCAACTTGTAGCCGCCCTACCCGATAACGAGGTTGGTCGCCTCCAATTCAATCAGGAAGCCGAAGTGGTGCTGGATGCCTTGCCCAACCAACCACTGGCCGCACAAGTGAACATCATCGCTCCCCGATCCCAGGTGAACGACAACGTGATCACCTTTGACGTGACCCTGAAGCTTTTGACCGAGAACTCCCGGCTGCGTTACGGAATGAGTGGAGACGTGCAGGTATTCACCGAAGCACTCTCTCCAACTCCTGTGGTGCCCACCGTTGCCGTTGTCACCCGTTCCGGCCAATCGGGGGTTTACGTGGTGGGCAGGGACGACCAACCCACCTTTCGCTCCATCGCCCTGGGCTATTCCAGCGGAAGCAACATCCAGGTGCTGGATGGGCTTGAGCTGGGTGAGCATGTGTTTATCGACTGGCCTTCCTGGGCCCGCCAGCCCGGAGAAAGAAACTAAGCCGAAGCTGGCGGATGAGACAGGAAGGACGTTAGCCAGCGACGCGGATTGTGCGAACGCGGCCGCCACGACGCTGAATGCTCTGCAACTGCCGGCTCAGATTGGCAAACTGAACCTGGACAACCTGAGCGGCACGACGATTGACAGCGCTGTTCCCAGGTAGGTCATAGCTGACCTCATAGCGGGTGATGCGGTTGTCGTACTGGTTGTTGGCAATCCGAGGCGGATTGGCCTTGGCAGGCAATTTCGCCGCAAGCTGACGCACCTGGGCCATGACAGGCGCCCTGTCACTGCTGGCCCGGCCACGGTTCAGGTTCAGAGTGAGCAGGTAATCCCTGTTGCTCCGGAACTGGCTGCTGTCAACCCGTAGACAGGGAACGTTATTTTCCCCGAAAACACTGCTGTATTCCTCGCTATCAATGTAGGAGAGGATTTCAGCATCGTAGCCGTGGGTGTTGTAGATGAGCACGTGCTCAGCAATTTCTTGCTGATTTCGAGGTGAACGGCCCAAGAAGTGCTTGAAGTTCAGTTCAATGAACCGATACTGACTGTTGCGGGTGAGAAATAGATTCCTGTAGGTCTCTGAAAGACCAACTGCCATCACGAATTCGCGGACTGTGATGTTGCCGTTACGCAACTGGGATTCAGCCTTCCTGCAACGCTCGAAACTGTTGATGTGAGCGTTGCCCAGAACCTGACGATAGGTTGCGGTGACCACGTCCTGGAGTTCCGTCTCGGAGCGAGCCTGGAACAGCTCCGATTTTAATTCTTCAGCGAGCCAAAGGGGCATGGGATTGGGGGGAGTAAAGGGAGTGGAAAGGCTGCACCACAACCGGAAAGGCCCTGGTGCAGGGTGCAGTGGGAGAAGGCCTTACGGAGATCAGGTGATCTCCGTAAGGCTCACAATCCGACCGCTGTCGCGATGGATAAACGCCAATTGGCTGGTGATGTTGTCACCAGACACCACATAGGTGGTGGTGGCGAGACGACGACGGCTGCCGGCACGCTGGCTGCGAACCACAATGCGGAAACGCTTGCCGGGCGCATCAACGGAGCCGCTGCTGGCGGTGCTACGGGTGGCAACAGCCAGACTGGACGCTCCGGCAACCGTGTCGACCGTTCTGGAATCACTGCGCACACTATCACTGCCGGCATAGCCGGGCACCAGTGACAGAGTGCGATTGAAGTTGGCCTGGCTGCGGCCGTCTCCACTACTTACACCCCGCAGATAGGGCACCACATCCTCGCCAAACGCATTGCTGTACTCCTCGCTGTCCACCAACCAATCAATGGCGGCATCGTAGCCGACCGTGATCACCCGATCCAGTTGGGCGCCCATTTCAGCTTGACTTTCCGGACTGCGACCCAGAACGTGCTTATAGTTGATCTCCACAAACCGATAGGGCGCCGTTGTTTCAAAGAAGCGGCTGCGGTAGAGGGGCGTTTTGCACAGTCCACGAACAAATTCCCGTACACTCAGTCGTCCACTGAGGAATTGGGATTCCAGCGCGTGGGGACGCTCTGTTTCCATCAAATGGGGATTCCCCATCACGTGACGATAAAGCTGGCGCAGCAAGGTGGCTTTGTCTATAGCGTCATCCTTGGCTTGACGCACGTAACGGGGCTGAACCCGCTCGCCGACGCCAAAGCCGCCGTAGGGACTGCTGACAACCGGAACGGACTGGGGACCCTTGGTGACACGAGCGAAGTTGGACAGCTTGGGCAGAGGGCGCCCCTGACTGGGCAAGGGAATGGCATAGTTGGGATAACCAAGCAGCTCGGCAACGGTACGGCTGCGACGCCCCATGGAGAAGTCGCTGGCGGCAGCGCCGCCACTGAGACGGAAGGTTTTGTTAAAGGTGTCTTGCGCAAAGCCCACCAAGCTGTTGACGGAGCGCAGATAGGGGACAGTGTCATCCCCAAAGGCCTCCTGGTACTCGTCACTGTTGACGTAACTACTGATTTCTGCAGCGTAGCCTTGCTCCCGCAGCAGCTTCACGTGGGTGCTCACTTCAGCCTCACTGGCCGGGGGGCGGCCCAGGAAATGCTTGTAGTTGAGTTCCACAAAGCGGTGGGGACTGGCGGTGTTCAGGAAGATCCGCTCATAGGCACTGGATTTTCCCAGCGCCTCCACAAAGCCCTTTACCGTCAAGTTGCCCTGGCGTAGCCGGGATTCGGCGATGCTGACGCGATCAACCTCGAACAGGCCAATCCCACCAAAAACCTGACGATAGGCGCTGTTGACGACTGCATCCAGATTATCGCGGCTGGGGCTTAAACGAACCGGATCGGAGTCCAGGTCGCGAGCCACACCAAAAGAATACTTCTGGGTGCGTTGATCAGAAAGGCTGGTTAGAGAACTCATGGGGTCAAGTTTGGCGAAAAGTTGACATCAAGTTGCGGTGAATTTAGGTGGAAGGAGAAAGGTCTTCCCATGAAAAGATTAGGACATCGGCGTAATGCTGGCAATTTTACCTCCTTCCTGGTGGATGCGCTGGAACTGCTCCGATAGCTTGGCAAACGGTACATAAAGAACCTTGTTGCTCTTGCGATATTTGGAGTAGTTGAGATAGCCGGTGATCTCAACGCGAAATACCTTGCCCTCCTCGCCTGCGCCAACACCAAGACGAGTCTGGGGCTCACTGCGTCGCGTGGTGGGGCGGAAACCAAACCCCTGACCGTTGCCGTTCACACCGGAAGGAGCCACAACCGGAAGGGGTCGATCAAGGTAAGCTGCGCGGCCCAACCTGAACTCGATGCCTGCCAGATCTCCTTTGAAATCACTACTGCTGGCACCACGGGTAAGCTGGAACATCCAGGTGAACTCTCGCATACTCTTGCCTGGTCCGGACTTCCAGCCATGGAGGTAGGGAACTGTATCTTCCCCAAAGCGTTGCTGGTATTCTTCGCTATCGATAAAGGAATTAATGTCTGCATCGTAACCCTGGCTATCCAGGCGTTGGGCATGCTCACGCATCTCTGCAAAAGAATCAGGAGAGCGACCCAGCAAATGTTTAAAGGTGAGCTCGATGTAGCGATAGCGATTGCAAGAATCAAAGAAACGACTACGATAGAGGTAGCTTTTGGCCAGGGTGCGCACAAACTCGCGCATACTGATGCGGCCCAGCTTGAACTGGGATTCGGCAACAAGCTGTCGCTCGCTGTCCATGACGTAAGAATTGCCGAGCACCTGGCGATACGCAGCAGACAGGAGGTTGTCCCGTTCTTCGTTGCTGGTGGCCTGATACTTTTGTTGGGGTGGAGTCGACTCGAAGCGTTCGACACCAAGACGAGAGGCTGGACCAAAGGTCATGGAAGGAGAGCCGTGTTGGGAGAGCGGAAGCTTGCCGCTTTGAGGGCAGTGGTGAAAGCTTAGCGCCAAGTTTTGACGCCACGGAGAACATGGCTGAATTGTTACGAAGCCTGGAGAAGACGGCGTTCCGGTTCCTCCTCCAGACCTCGCCTCCTGGCGGCTGAAGTCAGCCCAAGGAGTTGGCCACGTAGTCGAGAGCAGCGTTGTACTCCGCCAGAGCCTGGGCGCTCATGTCACGGGGAGCACATCCACGGTTGCGCAGGGTGTTGAGTCCATAGACATAGGTGGCAGGATCGATGCTCAGCGCTGCATAGACCTCCTTGGCGCCGTTGATGGCCAGTTCGTCCAGAGGGCCGGTGCCGCCGGTGACCAAAGCGTAGTTGATCAGACGCAGGTAGTGAACAAAGTCACGCTTGCACTTGTCCTTACCCTCGGTGTCGCAGACCCGGGGCTGACGGCCCAGGTTGCCTTGGGGGTTGACCTTGTAGACCGCGTCAACCGCTTCTTGGGCCACGGCATCGTAGTTGGCGGCCAGCTTGTCGGCAGCTTCCATGCGGGCAGCGGCACGCTCCAGGGAACCGCGGACAGATTCCAGGTCGGAAGCGCTGGGGAAACGAGCAGCGTTATCTGCTGCGGCAATCACTGTGGTGATGGTGGATTTCATCGCAAAAGCGTAGGAAGGTTGTGGGCGTCGGAAATGCAGTTGTGGCAGTGCCTTCAACTGATGGAAGTGGAGACGGCGTCAAAGTAGCTGGCAGCTTCGGAGGCCAGTGCAGAGCAGTCGCCCTTTGCTGTGGTGCCCAGGTTGATGGTGTTGTTGGTTGCCTGGGGACCACGGTCACCGTTGGTTCCGTTAATGTGGGCCACGGCACAGGCTTTCATGATGGCCACGGCACGAGCCATGGAACCCGTGGGAACGCCCAGAGCCGCATAGGTCTCCTTCAGACCGTTGAGGCAGCGGTCCTGGAGAACGGAGCCGTCGCCAGCCAGAAGAGCATAGGCCACATAACGCAGCACGATTTCACCGTCTCGCAGGCAAGCGGCCATACGACGGTTGGAGTAGCAGTTGCCGCCGGGAGACGTGAGACCGGGATTCTCGCAAATCATGCCGGCCACCGAATCGGTGACGATGCAAGAAGCGGATGTGGAGATGGCCTTGACGGCATCCAGACGCTTGTTGCCTTCCGAGACAAAAGCCTTCAGGTTCGAGAGTTGGCTGCCACTAACGAAGGAGCCGCTTGCATCGGCAGACGTAGCGGCGCGGGAAAATGCGTCGAGCATGAGAAAGAAACTTCTTTCAAGACGTGGGGGGAGTGCCCTTGAGGCAGCGGTATGCCTCGTGGACACATGCAACTATCTATGCAGACTTCCTGCCTGGAATCATGCGCCCTACCCGAAGCCACATAAAGGTTCACCGAAGAAAAATCGTGAGGCACAACCACCTTCCATGTGCCGGTGTTCTCGGGCAGCAGTCGCCCACGGTCCAAAGAGAGCATCAGGAGTAGTAAGAAGGGAGGAGGCCCCTTGTTCCGGCTCGGTGAGCACCAGCTTGAGAGAATCGAAATCCGCCGCTGGTCGAACAACGAGCGCATCGCGCGGCGTCCAGCCTCAACAAGGGGGCTCTCACCGCGATTGATCGGTTACACCAGGAGGGGACCGAACAGCAGACTCCATGTGGCGTGCCACAAGACAGGACGCCCTGTACGGCTTCACCTGAGCGAAGGGCAATATGAACGACTTCACCGGCGCTGCCGTCCTGCTCGGGAGTCTTCCCCCCGGCGACGGACTTGATCGACCACAAGGGTGACGACAGCGACAAAATCCCTACCGTGCTGACGGATCAAGGCATCCCGCGCTGCATCCCAACCGAACGGAACCGTAACCAGCCGGTTTATTACAGCAAGAGGCTTTACAAAATGCGACATAAGGTTGAGAACCCTGTTCGCCAGACGCAAGGACTGGCGCCACATTCCAACCCGCTACGAACGCGATGCACATACTCTTTCGTTCCCAGGCCCCCCTGGACGCCAATCTCGTCTCCTGGTTACGAGTCCCGAGGCTAGACTTTGTTGGAAGTCCTAGAATGACCTCTTCCATGACGATGCTCGGCAGATCCAGGCTCTGACTTACGGTTGCCGTGTTGCTGGCGCCAATGTCCCCGGCCCTGGCCCAAAGTACGGGGAAATTCACCATGGTGCTCAGTTCCACCTACAGCTACACCAATCTTAAACAAAAGGACACGGTGTTTACAGCGGGCAGCTTACAAGGCAGCGCAACAGTGACAAGTAGCAGTGGCCCCTTGTTCCAGCGCGGTCAAAACTTTTTACGGTCGTGTGTCTTGTTCTCGGAGCGATCTGAAGACGGCCCCAATTTGAGGGCCCATTGCACCCTGACAGAGACGGCTGAGGATGGTGGAGACCAGATCTTGATGTCGGCCTACAGAAACCAGGGCGACCCCATTGGATCCAACACAGGGGGGAGGGGCCGCTCGGAGTTTGTTGGCGGCATGGGAAAGTATATGGGCCTAACGGGCTACTGCACCTACGATGTCCAGTACCTCATCCCAAGCCTTGGTGTGCTGATGGCAGACTGCAACTGGAGCAAGCCCCAGGCTCAGGACTCATAAGCCGAAGACGTAATCCCCCGCGGTAGAGAAAGGCGCGTGGCGTGGGCCGCCTGGATGAGAGCAAGGCGTTGAGCGGCATCGTCCATGTCCTCCGGCAGCCTGTGCCGGGTGGACGCCCCGGACGGTAACGGACCCCACAAAACCCTCTACAACTCTTTCCGCCGCTGGTCGAACAACGGTGGATTCAAGGCAATCTTCTCCCGGTGGGCGCGACCCGACGGCACAGAGCCGGAAGAGGCGACGACGACAATTTCACTGGCGCTGACGTCCTGCCGAGGAGTCTTTATACGGCAGGGGGGCCTGATCCACCTGTGCCCAGGACATCTGTGCAGAAGTAGAGATCGTGGCAATCACCAAGTCAGCCAGAATCCTGTGGCTTGCACCACCGGGGTGAACGTTATCGGCAAACAGATAGGTTGCATTAGCGCCTTGCTCATAAGCATAGGGATAGCCATACTCATGATGGACCGGCCCACATGCATCGTTTAAAAACGGCAATTCGGAAAACCCTGAATGGAAGATCGGTGTCTGGTGACACGCTGCTTGTGTAATATTTCTAAACCCATAGCTCTCCGGATCGTTCGCAATATCTTGAAAAAGATCATACACATCAATAGCAATCACTCCATAATCTAATTTTTCAAGACCGTCAGCAAGTATCTGATTAAACTCATTCACAGCATTTTCATTGATAAAATCACTGACTCTGCCCAGATTTGAATCATCTGAAACCAAGCGCGAGATTAAAGTCTCAAGAGAAGTCGGAGGATTGGACAAGACATCGGAAATTTCCCGAACACCGGGAGCGAGACCGACAGGAGGCATATTGAGAACGACAATAGCCTTTGCACCTTGGTTCTGTAAAAATTTAATTTGCTCCAAGTAATCTAATGCTGCTGTCTTTGAAATCCTGCTCAGGTTACTGAAATGGTTGGAGAGCATATGAACACTGTCCCTGACGGCAGAAGGGGATCCCAGGTCCAAAGCTTGTCCTACCGCCGTCAAGGATCCCCGAGGTCCTACAAGGTTAAGATCGTTTGAACCACCCCATATAACATAAAGTGAATCCGGATCAGCCTGTCCATTCTCTCCAAGGTGTCTCATGATTTGGCTGCGAACGGCAACCTGTTCGTTGCATCCTTGTGTGGAGCTGGGCTCTGTGCTGATGCACCCGCCGCCCATGGCATAGTTTGTCCCTCCCCTCCCCAGGGGTCGGTGCTCCCCGGGTCCACCGTAGAACTGCTCAACATACTGCGTCCAAACCCAATCCGGATTGGTGGAAAAATTTGTGCCTTCGGGATAGTGAAGATGGGGTGGCGCTTGCAACGTCTGCAGATCTGCCGTATTGCCCGAATCGCTCAGGCTATCGCCAAAAACAATCACGGAACGAAAGGTTTGCGCCTGAACGGAACTTGCCGGATGCCAGAGCGTCGCCAGTAAAGCAGTGCTCAAGCAACCGAGTTTCCTCAACCCGCCAGTGGCCAACTGCCGCCAATCCGGGGTTCCATATCGTCCTGTCTTCATGGGGGAGTGTCGTGGGTTGGTGGGGAAAGGATTGGTGGCGCTGCAGTGGGGAGACGGATCCACGGATTCACCAGGAGAAGTTACCGACAAGAAATCTACCCCGGCCCTCAACAAGAGGAATCAATGCTGTGGACCCCGGTTCAGTGCTTTGCAGGCCTTGCGCGCCGGGCCAGGGATCTGCTATATATTGAGGTTAGCGGGTCATTCGGGAGGCGTCCTCCCCAAGGATCCCACCGGGGCCATAGCTCAGTTGGTAGAGCACCTGCATGGCATGCAGGGGGTCAGGAGTTCGAGTCTCCTTGGCTCCATTCACCACCTCCACCACGAACCAGCCCTGGCAACCCGGGCTGGTTCGTGGTACATGGGTCGGCGGCTGAGCACCAGCAACAGACCGGAGATCACGAGGGGCCAATCCCCGGTACGGCTGTAGACGGTTAGATCTGTTCGCAGGGGGACGTTCCAGACGGTAGAGGCCACCACAGCAGGATCCAGTTGCGCTGTGATTTTCCCTCGGCTGTTGACAAGGGCCGTGGGTCCGGTGTTACTGGCGACCACCAGCCAACGACCGGTTTCGATGGCCCGTTGCTGGGCCAGAGCCAGAAACTGCCGATGCAACAGCCCGGGATAGGGATCCAGGTTGGCCACGGCCAGCAGCAGTTGGGCGCCAGCATGGGTGGCGTCTGCCAACGCATGGGCCTGGCTGATTTCGTAGCAGATGGCTACCCCGGCCTGCCATGGCAAGGGCTGACCCGCCAAAAGCCGCTCTTCCGGACCTGGCTGGAGACCGCCGACCGCAGAAAGACCGGCATTGGCGAGCAGTCCACTCCATGGGAGCCATTCTCCTAACAGCACCAGGCGGTGTTTATCCAAAGCCATAGCCGGATCGTGGGCACCCACCGGGTACACCAGCAGGCTGTTGCGTAGCCCCTTCTGCTGACGGCGAAACCCACCTGTCACCAGTCCAACGCCGTCCACAACGGGAGGAGATTGATCCAGGGCCAAGGTGCCTTCAGGCACAAGCAGCCATGGCGCTCCTTTTTGGGCAACGCGGTTCATGGCCAGCACGAGGCGCCGCTCCAGCGCCGCCATGGCTGTCCAGGTGAATTTCTGCCGTGTCGGGATGGCCGGTTGCAACACCCCAATGGGAACGGACGGTCCCTGGGTGTCCGCCAAAGAGACAAGGCCAAGGCCATGGAGTGCAACGACCACCACGGCTCCTCCAGCCCACCAGCGACTGCGCTGACAGGATGGGGTCCGACAGGAACGCCAGAGCCACCAGCCCACCAATACCTGAACAGCAGCCAGCCCCCCTGGTCCCGCCAAGCTGCCGAGACCGGCGAGGGCACGATCATGGATTGCCGCCACCGTACTCAGTCCCAACCAGAACAGAGGACCACGGGCTAGCAGCACCTCACCGCATCCCCACAGCAAGGCCATGGTCAATGCATCACGAAACTGCGGTAACGGGTAGAAGCGCGCCAGCCACCACCAGAGACCCACGGCCAACGACCCGCCGCCACCCACCAGCAACCAGAGCAGCACGGTGAGCAGACGGCTCGGTGCGTCGGGAACACCCAGCCAGTCCAGGGGATGAAGCCAAAGCAGCCAGACGTGACTCGTGAGGAGGGCAGCCCCACCCCACCCGGCAGCCGGCATGAACCCTTGGAGAATAGAGCGGCGACTGACGGCTTCCCAGAGGGGGACCAGGCTGAACCACAGCAGGGGAGGCGCCCCCCAAGGGACCACACTGAACCCGGCCAGCGCCCCGGAACCACTGGCCAGAACAAAGAAGCCCCATGGGTGAACCAGGACTGTTCTCAACGCCGTAAGGTGTCTTGCCATCCGAGTCAATGTAGACAAACGCCCGCATCAACCACGGGGTTCCCTGGGGTTTGGTCGCCCTTGCTCCGTCTCTCCACAGGATGTTGCCGGTGCCGGTACAGCGCCACGCCGGAACACCTCGGGTCTTGATTATATGCCTCTGCAGCAAAGGCTTCCATAGTTTAGCCGGGTCTGTAGAATCAGCATGGCGGTTATTCGATTCCTTGTTGGTTACAGCCGTCGGTCTGGCGGATGCTCTCGACTAACCGTCGAGCCCGCGCTGCACAGGCAATCCAGACTATCTTCTCAGAGTCGGGATGGCATCAAGGGCAAGGTGGTTATGTTAGACTATTGAGTGTACCCATCGGGTTTCCAACATGCTTCGAGGTCCTGAACTGCTTGCCAAAGTCAAACTACTGGGCTCTGCACCCAAATCGGATGTGGTGCGCGCCTGTGGCTACGTTACTTCCCGTAAGGGCGGCGCTGAACGTCTAAACTACACGGCCTTCTATGAGGCACTGCTAGAGGCCAAGGGGATGAGCTTCGGTAGTGCTGGGGAAAGCCCCAGCCGTAGAGACTCGGTTGGCCGCAAGCTCAGCTACATTGCCAAGGTGCATTTCAACGGTAACTTGCTTGTCGGCAAGGCCTACACCTCTTCACTGGGATTAAAGCCGGGGGATGAGTTTGACATCAGGCTGGAGCGGAAAGGCATTCGCCTGATTCCCAAGCATCGCTCGGAAGATATGGTGCCCAACCTATCTGCTTCTGTCACCGGCGCAGAGCGTGAAGAATCGGAGCAACCATCTGCTGCCGCTCCCGTATCTCCCGCTCCGTTGCCTGCGCCAGAGACATTCACCCCTGCTGCGGCCCCGAGCGTTCCAGTGGCTTCCCCAGCGGCGCCTCCCGCATATCCCGTAGCTCCTGCTGCTTCAATTCCGGCGCCAACGGCCGCTCCTGCTGCGCCTTCCGCACCGGGCCCATCCTACCAGCCAGCGCCGCCTGTCGCTGCCGCCCCTGCACCGACAACGCCATCCGGAACCGTTCCAAAACAAGTGGATTCCTGGGAAGATTCCTTGCGTAAGCTGGATCAATCCTCACGTCCGGAACGTTGGGATGCCTGAATGCAGGCCAACACTCTCCGGCTCTGGCCATGCCGGGGATTATCCTTGATCAGGTGTAGGGTTTCTCCCGGCTGCGGAGAACCTGACACCTTTTCATCAACAACCCTGATACAGGGGAGTCGTCAACATACGAGCTGCATACGCGCCGATGACGTTGTCATCTGCAAGCGGTTTCCCGGGCGTCTGCATTCAAGGTTTCACCGAATACGGTCAATGGCTTTTGCCAAGGTGAAATCTTTCTCGGTCAGGCCACCATCGTCATGGGTTGTAAGCAGCACTGTGCAACGTCCCCAGCCAATTTCCAGATCAGGATGGTGACCCTGGTCTTCCGCAAGAGGTGTGATTGCCTGCGCAAAGGCCATGGCATCCACAAAATTCCCGAACGTTTCACGGAGAATCAGGTGTTTGCCTTGGCGTTGCCAGCCCGTACCCAGCTCTTGCAGTTTGCTGTTGATTGCCCCTTCTTCAAGCGTCATGGTGAAAGATTCCTGGCTGGTGTGAGCAACTTCAGTATGTCACACACCATGTTGAAGCTGGCCGGCAGTCAATAAACGATGCCCCTGACCAGTGGTTCCGGCCAGGGGCTCTCGTCGGGTCCGGTGATGTTCGGAACCTCGGCTATCGGTCACAGCTCGCGCTGCCGAGGGCAGAGCGAAGACTTGTTAGGAGGCTTTCTCCGCAAGCCGCAGACCCTTGACGGTACAACTGTGGGACACAAACACCTCCTCCCGATGGGGGACAAGTCTCAGCCGGCAAGGCTTTCGGGATGATCCGCACCTTCCAAGGGAACACACCACCCCACCCGCTGCTGAGTGAACAGAGATAGCTTACCGGAAAAAGCGTCGGCTTTGCCGTGGGCAAACTTCCCATTCACCGACTTAGAGAGCGTTACCACGAGGGAGGACCTCTTCAGGGAATAGGAAGCGTTCGTGA
>MWLD01000006.1 GCA_002018045.1 Candidatus Synechococcus spongiarum LMB bulk15M | reverse complement strand
TTCTCTCACTGGGGATCACGTCGAGGAACGGCTTGCCGTCCATCCTGCGCCGCAGCCCCCCGGTCCCATGGTCCCGTAAGCACGCACGCAGGGGCATTTCCTTGGGAAGGGGCTTGCGGAAGAGGCCCCAGGGTTCATAGCTGCCCCGGGGAAGTGAGCACACGTCCGGGAACTCCTGCTCCCCCAGCTTGGGCCGGTCTCCACCGCGCAGGGTCCGGATCAAGCGGATGATCCAGGTGCGGAACTCAAGCCCGCCTTCCATGCCCTCTTGTTGCCGTCTGTATTGCACTCCTCGCCGTCCAACCAGGCCCGGCGCAGCAGGGCATTGACCACTGCGGCAGCCAGGCCGGCCCCACCGCGGCTTCCTTCAAGGCGCACGTGGGGCCAGCCGCTGCGGGCCAGGGCTGCTTTGGCTTCCCGTACCCCCACAAATCCCACCGGCATCCCTACCACCAACACCGGCGCCGCAAGACGGCCTTGCCGTCCCAGGGCCAGCAGATGGAGCAGGGCCGTGGGGGCGCTGCCGATCACCACCACGCTGCGGGGGTGTTGCTGCACAGCGGCGGCCAGGCCCAGGGCTGCACGGGTTTGACCGGACGGGGCCACCCCCGGCGCCCAGGCCAGGCCGTTGAGCACTGTGTTGGCAAAGGTGCGCCGGGCCATGGGGTTCACTGCTGCGGCAGCCATGGCGGTGTCGGTGAGAATGGGTGCTCCGTCCGCCAGGGCGGCCATGGCCTGCTCACAGGCAGCGGTGGGGCAGCGCAGTGCCGTTGCCAGACGCCAATCCCCGCTGCTGTGAATCAGCCGCACCAACACGTCCTGTTGAACACCGTGGAAGCCGGTGGGTGGGAGGCGCTGCTGGATCAGCGCCAGACTCTCCGTCAAAATCGGATGATCCATGGGGGATGGTTCCATGCCGGTACACGTCTACTGGGGTGATGACACCACAGCACTGGAACATGCGGTGACGGATCTGGCCCGGAAGGTTCTGGATCCTGCATGGGAAAGCTTCAATCTGCAACGCCTGGACGGACAACAAGGAGATGGGGCCACTCTGGCGTTAACCACCGTGCGCATGGCCCCCTTTGGCGGTGGTGGGCGGTTGGTTCATGTGGCCAGCAGCCCCTTTTGTGAGCGCTGCCCGCCGGAGTTGCTGGCGGCTCTCACCACCGCCCTGCCCCGGATTCCCCACAACTGCCACCTGTTGCTTACGTCCGTCAACAAGCCGGACGGTCGTCTGAAGTCCACAAAGCTTCTCTCGAACGTGGCCACGGTGAAATCCTTCCTCCAGCCTGCTGTGTGGGATCGCCAGGGTCAGCGGCAGATGGTGCAGCGTGCCGCCAGGGCCGCCGGCGTTACCATGGAGCCCGCAGCGGAAGCGGCGCTGGCGGAGGCGGTGGGCAGCGACAGCGGACGCCTGGCGGGAGAACTGGAAAAGCTTGATCTGTACAGCGACGGCAACACCGTCACAGCGGAGGCGGTGGCAGCCCTGGTGGGCACCACCAGCCAAACCGGCTTGCAAGTTGGCGAGGCCTTGCTCCACAACCGTATTCCCACCGCACTGCACCTGTTGGATGAGCTGCTCCGGACCAATGAACCGGCCCTGCGCATTCAGGCCAGCCTCGTCAGCCAGGTGCGGGGTTGGCTTTGGGTGAGCCTGATGACTGCCGCAGGGGAAAAGGACGCCCAGGCCATTGCCAAAGCTGCCGGTTTCGGGAATCCCAAGCGGGTCTATGTCTTGCTGCGACAGGTGCGGGGTTGCCCACCCAAGCGACTGCAACAGCTCCTGACGGCACTGCTGGAGTTGGAATGGTCCCTCAAGCAGGGCACACCACCGGGGCAGGCCTTTCGGGAGCACTTGTTGCCCTTGGCCCAGGTGCGCCACAGCGGATAATCACCCCATCAACCGTGGCGGCCATGGCCCTCCTGGTACAAAAGTTCGGCGGCAGTTCCGTTGGTTCTCTCGAACGCCTGAAGGCTGTTGCCAAGCGGGTTTGCACTACACGTCGCACCGGAGACGACGTTGTTGTTGTTGTGTCCGCCATGGGGAAAACCACCGATGATCTCACCCGGTTGGCGCGCTCCGTCAGCCGTCATCCCCCCCAACGGGAGTTGGACATGCTGCTGGCCAGTGGGGAGCAGGTAAGTATTGCCCTGCTCAGCATGGCCTTGCAGGAGTTGGGGGTGGGGGCAGTGTCCATGACGGGCCAGCAGGTGGGGATTGTCACGGAAGCAGCCCACGGCCGGGCGCGCATCCTGAACATCCGCACCGAGCGGGTACGGGCCCATCTGGCGGAGGGCGCAGTCGTGGTGGTGGCTGGTTTCCAGGGCACTGCCACCGGCGCCAACGGTGACCTGGAAATCACCACCTTGGGGCGGGGTGGCTCGGATACCTCCGCCGTGGCCCTGGCGGCGGCCCTGGGTGCGGAGCGCTGTGAGATCTACACCGACGTGGAAGGGGTGCTTACCACCGACCCCCGCATTGTGCCCAACGCCCAGGTGCTGGAGAGCGTCAGTTGTGACGAGATGTTGGAATTGGCCAGCCTGGGGGCGGCGGTGCTCCACCCCCGGGCTGTGGAAATTGCCCGCAATTACGGCCTTCCCCTGGTTGTGCGCTCCAGTTGGAGTGAGCACCCGGGCACCTGCCTCACCAGCAACCGACGCCAGCGGGTAGCGGGAGTTGCGCTGGAATTGGGCAACCCCGTGGATGCCCTGGAACTGGTGCGTCACCAGGGACTCGTTGCCCTTTCCCACGTGCCGGATCGACCTGGTGTGGCGGCCCGGTTATCCGAGGCTCTTTCCGAAGCCGGCATCAACGTGGATCTGATTGTGCAATCCCTCCACGAGGGGGTCAGCAACGACATGGCCTTCACCCTGGAGCGGCGGGATCTGGAGCGGGCCCAGGCTGTGGTCGGCAACCTGAGTGGCCGTCCGGGAGGCCTCCAGCCCTTCACCACCGCCGCCTATCCCGAACTGGCCAAGCTGAGCCTGGTGGGTGCCGGTATCACTGGCCGTCCTGACGTTGCCGCCAGCATGTTTGCCACACTGGGACAGGCTGGCATCAGCCTGCGGATGATCGCCACCAGCGAAGTGAAAGTGAGTTGCGTGATTGAGGACGGCAACGCTGCCCAGGCGCTCGACCTGCTCCGGCAACGGTTCGAGTTGACGCCATCCCAGGTGCATCTGGAAGCCGTCTCCTGTGAAGACAGCAGCCCCGCCGTGCGGGGTGTGGCCCTGGATCGTGGACAGGCCCAGGCGTCCGTCCACGGGGTGCCGGATTGGCCTGGCGCTGCCGCAGCAGTCTGCCGCGCCCTCAGCGACGCCAACATCAGCCTGGACACCATCGTGCAATCGGAGCGCACCCGCCAAACCCCCCTGGGCGCCGCCAGAGACCTGGCTTTCACCTTGCCCCGCCAGGATTTGGAGCAGGCTCGCCAAGCTCTGGATCCGTTGCTCCGGCAATGGCCGGGCGCAAAGCTCGTTCCGGGGGGACCCATTGCCCGCGTCAGCGCTGTGGGAGCGGGCATGCCCTGCACTGCTGGCACTGCTGGCCGCATGTTCCGCGCCCTGGCGGATGCGGGCATCAACATTGCCATGATTGCCACCAGCGAGATCCGCATCAGTTGCGTGGTGGCCCAGGACGATGGGGAGGCTGCCCTGAGGGCAGTCCATCACAGCTTCGGCCTGGAAGGCTGAGGAGTGCTGTCCATGCATCATGATAACGGGTGCATCAACGCGGTCCTGGATTGGCCCAGTCCCTGACACGGCGGCAGTTGCTCACCACCGTTGGCGTGGGGGTAGGCGCCACGGCAGCCCTGTGGCTGTGGCGCACCCAGGCAGCGGGGCAGCGGGAGAAGCGGCAGTTGCTCCATGTGAAGGGCCAGGGACCGGAAGCCTGGCTCCAACAACTCCCCGCATCCTGGGCAGCCCGGTCGCGCCCCAGCATGGAACGTCTGGTTGCAGACCTTCAAACCGAGGCCGTTGACCTGGCCATGGTGGGGGAGGCCTGGCTCACCCGACTGCGACCCCGGCTTCAGCCCTTTGGCTCCCCGGAGTTGGTTCAGCCGCTCCTGAAGGTTGCACGAGACCCGGCGGTGTTGGGGGGCACAGCCGCTGCTCCCATGGCGTTCCCCTGGGCGTTCGGCAGTTGGGTGATGGTCTTTCGCAACCAACCGGCCTGGGCAGAGCGGGGCCGACGGGAGGGCTGGTCCCTTCTGGCCGCAGCGGAGTTGCAGGATGTCTGGATCCTTCCCGCCAGTCCCCGCGTGGTGATGGGCCTGGTGTTACAGAGCCTGGGACAATCCCCCAACACCGTGAACCTCCCCCTTGTACCCGGATTGGCAGCGCGTTTGGCCACCGTGGTGCGCCGGGCGCGGGCGTTTGACAGTCGCCATGCCCTCACCCGCCTGGTGAACGGTCACGGGTCCGCTGCGGTGGTGCCGTCCTGGACCGTGGTTCCCCAACTGCTTCGCGATCAGCGGCTTGTGGCAGTGCGGCCCGCCCTGTCCCCGCCTCTCCTCGGTTGGCAGGTGCTGGTGCGTCCCCGCCGGGCTGGTCCCATCCCCAAACCGTGGTTACAGGCCAGCACAAAGGGGGCTGTCCTCAATGCTCTGCTTCAGGACGGTTTCTGCCCACCGCTGCCCATAAAAGCTCTCCAGCCCCAACTGGCCCGGCAACCCACCGCCACCCTGCTTCACCCTGGGGATGAGCCCATGGCACAGGCAGAAACCCTGCAACCCTTGACCCCGGAGCACCGGAAGCAATACCAACAGTTCTGGGACGAGGCCATGGGGGAGCGCCGCCACACCACCCGGGCAGCCGGCTGGCTGTTTCGCTAACCCCAGAGTCGGCGCCGTGGCGGCCCTTGCAGCAGCCCATGGGTGTGCTGAAGGAGGCGGGGAATGTCCAGGTTCCGTGGGCAGCGAGGCAAACAGTCGCCACAACGGGTGCAGGCGTCCCCACGAACCGTGGGCAACCAGTGGCCCGCTTGACCAACGAGGCCGTAACGCTCCTCACAGAAAGCAACCATCCCGTGGCCCAGCCGCAAATTGCGCAATCGCAACAGGGCAGGGATGTCGATTCCCTCCGGACAGGGGAGGCAGCGGCGGCATTGACCACAGAAGGTGTCCTGGAGCCGCTGCTGCCGCGCTTGATCCAGCCGTTCGGCAACGGCGGCCACGCTGGAGGGCATACCGTCTCCCACCTGGGCAAGCCGCTGGGCCCAGACCAGATCGGAAGGATGGGCCGCCCCAACGGTCACGGTGCTGATGCCGTGACCCAACAACCAGCGGTACGCCAGTTCCAGGGGGTCGAAAGGGACGCACTGCCGCCGCAGCAAGTCCGGCGGATCAAACAACCGCCCCCCTTTGTCTGCCGGTGAAATGGCCATCACCCCCATGCCGGCAGCCATGGCCTGACGGGCCAACGGCATCATGGCGGGATTCAGCAGGTGTAGATGCAAGCTGCAAAAGCCGAAGCGGCCGCTGACCATGGCCTGCTCCACAATCTCCGGGCTGCCGTGGCTGCTAAAGCCCACCTGTCTCACAAGACCCTCCGCCTGGCAGCCTGCCAGGATCTCGGCGCCGGGACCGTCCAAGGCCCAGTGGAGATGCTCAGGCCGATTGATGCCGTGGACAGCCAGTCGATCCAACCGATCCAGTCTCAAATGCCGGAGGGTGGCCCGTACCACCGCCAGGCCGCTGGCCACGTCCATCCCCGGCAAAAGCTTGCTGGTGATCACATAGCGATGCCGGGGCACGGCCAACGCAGCCAGAGCCTGGCCCAGGTAGATCCGGGAAGGGCCATAGGAGGGCGCTGTTTCAAAGTGGTTGATGCCGATGGCCAGGGCCTTGGCAACCACCTGCTGCAACTGCAGAGGACTGGCCAGGGCCCGCATCAGCCCCAAGGTAAAGACACTCACCTTCGGCCCCGGTCCGAAGGGCCGGCACGTCATGGGAGGGGCAGCAGCAGTCACCGCCGGCATCCATCAGTTCCCGGAATCGGATGACTCCTCCGACTCCTCGGGATTGGGGTCGTCGCCGTTGTCCGTGGCCTGTCGGGGTGGACGGTCGGAGGATGGCGCCGGTGGATCCAGGTGAACTCCGGAGCGACGGATCAGTTCCGCGGGACTGATCTCGGCAATGGCCTTGCGGAAGGCTTCGGTGTCCATGGCATCCGCCTCTGCATCCACCGGGATGGAGGCATCACTGACCACCTCCTCCACCATCCAGATGCTGGCCTTGCTGCGCACTGCCAGAGCAATGGCGTCACTGGGTCGGCAGTCCAGGCTCACCACGGTTTTGTCTCGCCGTCGCAGCCGCAGTTCTGCATGGAAGGTGCTGTCTTGAATGCTGCTAATGATGATGCGGTCGAATTCCAGTTCAGCCACCTGAAGCAGATTCAGCATCAGGTCATGGGTCATGGGACGCTCCGGATGGAGACCCTTCAAACCGAAGATGATGCTATGGGCCTGCACCTTGTCCACCCAGATGGGCACTTGACGGCGACCATCGGGATCACCCAGCAGCACAATGGGCTGATGACTTGTGACGTCAAGAGCAATGCCGGTAATTCCCATCTCCACCATGTCAGCATTCCCCAATCGCGGGCCTACCTTGATTATGGGGGTAGGGGTGCCTTGTTTTCTACGGAACTGCCATGTTCACCGGACTGATTCAGGCCATGGGTCAGGTCAATATTGGCTTGGGAGGCGTTGCCATCCGAAATCCGGACTTCCTTGCAACGGTCGGCCCCCGGCAAGGGGATAGCATCGCGGTGGATGGTGTCTGCCTCACCGTAGCCAGGCTGGAACCCTGGGGATTCCAAGCGGATGTGAGCCCCGAAACCATGGCCCGTAGCACCATGGGTCACCCCAAAGCCGCCAGGGCCATGGTGAATCTGGAGCCGGCTCTCAGGCTCCAGGACCGACTGGGGGGACATTTGGTGTCCGGTCATGTGGACGGATTGGGGGAAATCACGGCCATTGAACGGCAACCCCGATCCTGGAACGTGGACATCCGCTGGCAGGATCCGGTTTTCGGGAAGTATACGGTGAGCAAAGGCAGTGTAGCGGTGGATGGCATCAGCCTCACGGTGGCTCGGTGCAGCGCCGGAGGAGAGCGCTTCTCGGCGGCGGTGATTCCCGTGACATGGGGGAAAACGACCTTGCAGTACAGGCAGGTGGGGGATTGGGTAAACCTGGAGGCTGATCTGTTGGCCAAATACAGCGAGCGACTGTTGGGCCTGGAGCCACCGCAACCCATCTCCCACCAGGAGCAGGCCATCAACAAAGCCTGGCTACAGGAGCAGGGTTGGAGCTAGAACTGGAGACCGCGGGTTCCCCCGCCCTGGGGAATGGGGTTAAACACGTAGGTCTTTCCCGTTGCAAGGCAGGAGAAAGATGGATCCGGTGTTCTCCTGAATCTCGATAAAAAACTCCTGGCCTGGCTCAATGCCGGCGCGATGAGTGTACGTCTGGCCGACCAGTAGATTGCCGTTGCCATGAACTCGGGTGGTAAAATCTGCCTGGCGACCTCGTTTTTTGTGTTGTTCCCCTTTCTGATCCGGCATCCGAAAGCCCTTGGCCAGCACCAGGGCACAATAAAACTGCTGTTTCAGTAGCCGGCCGGACGGCCCGACATAGCCACAAAGCCTGGCGATCTGATCCAGGGGGCGATCTGCAAAGATTCTCACTTTGGCCAGCAGTGTCTCCCCCTCCAACATCTTCTCGTTGTTCGACATTGGCGTTCCAGTCCAGACTCACAGGAGATAAAGCAAAGCAAATAATACCACCCAAACCCCGTCAACAAAGTGCCAGTACAGTTCCGCCGCTGCAAAACCAAAGTGATTCTCTGCTGTGAAGCGTCCTTCGGTGCCTGCTTGCCACCACACAATTAGAATCATCATGGCGCCCAGGGTGACGTGGAGCCCATGGAAGCCGGTCAAGGCATAAAAGGTGCTGGCAAAGAGATTGTCGGTTAAGCCAAAGGGGAGGTGGAAGTATTCCCACATCTGGCCCGCCATAAAAGCCACCCCCAGGGCAGCCGTGAGCAGCAGCCAGCTACGACAGGTAGACATGCTGCCGGCCATGAGCACCTTGCTTCCGCGGTGGAAGGTGAGGCTACTGGCCAGCAGCAGGAGGGTGTTGACGGCGGGCAACAACAACTCCAGTTCGTACTCTGCGTTGACGGGCAGGGGATTCACCGCCCGATAGGTGAGATAGGCGGCAAAGAAGCCAGCGAAGGTCATTCCGTCCGCCACCAGAAAAACGGTCAGACCAAAGAGGCGCACATCCGGATGATGGGAGTGGACCGGGACCTTCTGCCGGTCTTCCTGCTGTTGCTCGAGGCGGTGAGAGGTGGGCCGCTGGATCAGGGTGGTCATGCTGAGGAATGGCAAGGAGGACAACGAAGAACAACGAATCCGGCCCTGGCCCCGCAGGCTTCAACGGCCTGCGGACCAGAGATCACGGCCCCGGACGGTGGTAACTGACATGGCGTCCTCTGTGCTGCCGTAATCATAAGGTTCTGTCACGAGGGGAGCCTCGTGGAGCCAATTTTCCACAGGCGGGGGTGAGCTGGTGAGCCATTCCGCGGTGCAAGCCCGCCAGGGATTATCACCTGCCGGTACCCCCTTCCACATGCTCAGAAACACGTTGACGAGAAAGGGTAGGGTGCTGATGGCCAGGATCAATGCACCCACGGAAGAAATCTGGTTGATGAGCTGAAACTGGGGGTCATATTCCGCCACTCGCCGTGGCATCCCGTTGAGTCCCAACCAGTGCTGTGGAAAAAAGCAGACGTTAAAGCCGATAAACGAGAGCAAACAGTGAAGACGTCCCAGGTGTTCATTGAGGAGACGGCCACTGATTTTCGGGAACCAGTGGTAGATTGCTGCAAAAATAACAAAAACAGTGCCGCCAAAAACAATATAATGGAAGTGGGCCACAACAAAATAGGTGTCATGGACATGAACATCAAAAGGAACCTGAGCCAAGGCGACTCCTGTGATTCCGCCAAAAACAAAATTGAAAATGAATCCACAACAGAACAACAATGCACTGTTCAAGGCAAGCTTGCCTTGCCAGAGGGTGGCCAGCCAGTTAAAAAATTTGATGCCGGTTGGTACAGCAATAATGGCCGTCGCAATTGTGAAAAATAAGCGCATCCACGGAGGTGTTCCACTGGTAAACATATGGTGAGCCCAAACAATTAACCCTAAAAATACAATGCCTAAAATAGAATAGATCATGGATCGATAACCAAACAAAGGTTTGCGAGCATGGATAGGCAGAATTTCGCTGACCAAACCAAAAGCAGGCAACACCATAATGTAAACAGCGGGATGGGAGTAGAACCAGAACAAATGCTGATAGACCACCGCGTTCCCCCCCAGGGCCGGATTAAAAAAGCCGGTGCCAGCAACAATATCCATGCTCAGCAGGATGAGGGCGCCGGCAAGCACGGGTGTGGCCAGCACCACCAGAACACTGGTGCCCAACATGGCCCAGCAAAACATGGGCAACTGAAAGAGGTCCAATCCAGGTTGACGTAACTTGAGGATCGTGGCAATGAAGTTGACTGCGCCGAAGATGGAGCTGCCGCCAAGCAGCAGCACACTGATAATCCAGACGACCTGCCCCACCGCGGGTGTGGTGATGCTCAGGGGCGGATAGGCCGTCCAGCCGGACTGGGCGGCGCCCCCAACGAAATAACTGCTCATCAACAGGAAGCCTGCTGGAGGAAGCATCCAGAAGGCCACTGCATTGAGCCGAGGGAAGGCCATATCCCTTGCTCCCACATAGAAAGGCACCAGATAATTTCCAAACGCTCCATTGACCACTGGCACGATCCAGAGAAAAATCATGATGGTGCCGTGTAAGGTCAAGACCTGGTTGTACGTATCTCGGGCCATGAAATCCGAGAGAGGCGTCACCAGCTCAACACGGATCATGCCCGCCAGGGCGCCACCAACCAGATAGAAGAAAAATCCCGTCACCAAATACTGAATACCGATCACCTTGTGATCAAGACTGAACCCGAAGTACTCGTGCCAAGGGGTGTGATGTTGAACCTCTACAGGGTGTGGAGAGGCCGGGAGGGCGTTTGTTGTCATGGGTCTTGTCTACAGGAACGTGGAAGCGTGGTCAAGCGGTTTGAGAGGATTCAGGAGCTGTGGCGACCGTGGCCGGTGTGTTGCGCATGAGCCACTTCTCAAAATTTTCGGCATCCTCCACCACCACCTTGGAGCGCATCCCCCCATGGTAAGGTCCGCAGAGTTCGGCGCAGATAATGTCGTAATTGCCTTGGCGATTTGCGGTGAAGCCGAGCACCGTGGGTTGGCCGGGAATCACATCCTGCTTGAGACGAAACTCGGGAACCCAGAAGGCATGAATCACGTCGTTGGATTTTAACTGCAACTCCACGGGTTGCCCCAGGGGCAAGTGCAACTCTCCGGTGGTAAAGTTTTGCTGAGGATAGTGAAAGACGAAGGCAAATTGCATCGCCGTCACCTCCACGGGAAACGCGGCTCCCTCGGCACGGTCAATCCCCCCCCAGATGACGGTTTCCGGATCCGCCGGATGCCCCGAAGAGGCCGTCTCCACGTTTTCTTGTGGCGGCATGGATGTGTGGTGGCTGAAGTCGGCCATGCCACCCATCCGTGCATAGATGTCGTAGCTGTAGACGCCAACGATCAAGATGACAATGGCGGGAACCGCTGTCCAGAAGATTTCCAAGGGAAGGTTGCCCTCCACGGCAGGGCCGTCCAGGTGATCGCCGGAACGGCGGCGGAAGTGAACCAGGGCCACCACCAGCATGGCGGTAATGCCCAGTAGCAGACCAACGCCAATGGAAAAGAGAACCTTGAACAGTGCATCCACAGTGCTGGCGTCATCTGCGGCGGCAACGGGCATCAGGTTGATGTTTTGACCCACCCAAAGACTGATCAACGCCAGAAAGACGCCAGCAACCAAGGTGAGAATGGACCCGGGAATCGGCACGGCACGCGCCTGTCACTTGCCTTCAGCGTATGGATGGTTTCCCGTGAATTTCTAACGGGAATCTAAAAAAGCGGTGCCGGGCATGGGCGATTCGACGCACCCGGCTAGCTTGTAACCATTCGTAGCTCAACCGTGTCCACCGCTGCTGGCCTGGCTTTGCCGCCTTTCCAAAGGTCGCGACTGCTGGTGCTGAGTACCCATCTGCTGGTGGCCCTGGTGGCCCTGGTAACGGTTGGCGGCGCCACACGGGTGATGGAAGCCGGGTTGTCCTGTCCGGACTGGCCCCTCTGCTACGGCAGCGTTCTGCCCGCAGCAGAGATGACCGTTCGGGTCTTTCTGGAATGGTTTCACCGCCTGGATGCCGCGCTGGTGAGCCTGGGTCTGCTTCTGATGGCAGTTCTCAGTTGGGGGCAGCGTCGGTACGTTCCCGCCACCGTGCCCGCCCTGGCCACCACAGCCGTGTTGCTGGTTGTGGTGCAAGTTGCCCTCGGCGCCTTGACAGTGACCCGGTTGCTGCGCTTTGACATCGTCACCGCTCATCTGGCCACAGGCCTGTTGCTGGTGGCCTTGCTGAGCCTGCTCAGACAACAGCTACGTCCGACACTACGTCCCCTGCCGCCCGACATGGACGGAGCCTTGACGGGACCTTGGCGCTGGTGGCCGGCTTTGGCGGCTCTGTTGGTCTATATCCAATGTGTCCTGGGCGGCTTGCTGGCCAGCCAGTGGGCCACAGGACGGTGCCTGCAATTGCTGCAGGGCTGCCATTGGCTCACGGCCCATCGCCTGCTGGCCGGTGCCGCGCTGGTGGCCGTTGTGGCGTTGCCGATCCAAGCCGTGGTTGCGGCCTGGCCCGGTCCCCTGCAGCGCCTGGCCTTTACCGCCGGTCTCCTGGTGCTGCTGCAAGCAGGTCTGGGGGCACTAACGCTGCACTTATCCCTGTCTCAGCCTTTGGTGACCATTGGCCACCAACTGGGGGCAGCCCTGCTACTCAGCGTGCTGACCAGTCTGGCTGTCCTCCTCCGTCCTCTGCCCTCATCCCCATGACCCAGGCCAACCTCACCCTTTCCGGGCGTGATGCCGTTGTGCCCAGTCGCCGGCATTTGCGTCTGCCCCCTTGGCTGGAGGTTGCCAAGCCCCGGCTGATTCCCTTGCTGCTGGCCACCACGTTGGGGGGGATGGCCCTGTCGGAATCCTGGCCTCTGCCCACCCCCCAATTGGCCTGCACCATGGGGGGCGGCGCCCTGGCTGCGGCCGCGGCGGGGGTGCTCAACTGTCTCTGGGAGCGGGAACTGGACGGTCGCATGGCGCGAACCGCGGGGCGGGCGTTGCCGTCAGGACGCCTATCCGTGCGGACAGCCTTTCTCCTGGCCGTCAGCCTCACCATGGCCGCCGCCATGCTGCTGGTGGCGGGCGTGAATTGCCTGGCTGCCGGACTCGCGCTGCTGGGTCTGTGTAGCTACGTGCTGCTGTACACCGTTGTTCTCAAGCCACGCACCAGCCGGAACATTGTCGTTGGCGGGGTGGCGGGAGCCATTCCGCCCCTGGTGGGCGCTGCGGCGGCGGCTGGCCATATCGGCCTTGGGGGCTGGTGGTTGTTCGGCCTGGTGATGGTCTGGACTCCGGCCCACTTCTGGGCCCTGGCCCTGCTTCTGAAGGATGACTATGCCGCAGTGGGTATTCCCATGCTGCCCGTGGTGAAAGGGGCCCTGGTGACCAGTCGGGCCATCGGCCACTACGCCAGGCTGACGGCTGTGGCCAGCTTGGCGGGCACCGCCCTGTTGCCCAGTGGTGGGGTCTTGTACGGCTTGCTGGTGCTGCCCCTCAACGGCCGTCTCCTGCAACTCAGCACCGCACTCCGGCAGCAACCGGAGGAGCGGCAGCGGGCCACCAACCTGTTTCGGTTTTCCATCCTCTATCTCTTTGGCATCTGCGGACTGATCCTGTGGTCCCGCAGTGGGACCGCCACCCTGCTGGGCCAGCAAGTGCAGCACCTGCTGGAGCATTGGTCCACAGGGATCCTCGCCAGCCTGTGACGGTTTCTAGACTCATGCATAGTTGAGTCGCTGGGCAGATCGTGATCAGGCTGGAGGGGGTACGGAAGTCCTATGGCGCCGTTCAGGCTTTGGCAGGCCTTGATCTGGAGGTTCCCTCGGGCTGCATCTACGGACTGCTGGGACCCAACGCCGCCGGCAAAACCACGGCATTGCGTATCCTCTGCACCCTGCTGGCCCCTGATGCCGGCCGGGTGTGGCTGGATGACATCGATGTGCTGGCCCAGCCCCGTTTGGCGCGCCGTCGTCTGGGCTATGTGGCGCAGGATGCTGCCCTGGACAAAATTCTGAGCGGGCGCGAGATGCTGCACCTGCATGGCGCCCTCTACCACCTGCGTCGGGACACCACCCGACGCCGCGTCGTGGAGTTGGCCGCCCGGTTGGAGATGGCTGCCTGGCTGGATCGCCCCTGTGGCGCCTACTCCGGCGGGATGCGCCGCCGCCTGGATCTGGCCACCGGATTACTCCACCACCCGCCCCTGCTGGTGTTGGACGAACCCACAGCGGGCCTGGACTTGGAGAGTCGTTATGCTCTGTGGGCGGTGCTGCGTCAACTCAAGGCGGAGGGCACAACCGTCCTCTTGAGTAGCCACGACCTGGAAGAGGTGAACACCCTGGCCGATGAACTGGCCATTCTGGATCAGGGCGCCTTGATCGCAGCAGGACAACCCAGCCAACTGAAAGCAGCCCTGGGGGGTGAGCGGATTACGTTGAAACTACGGGAGTTTGCCAGCGACGGGGAAGCCAGCCAGGCTCTGGCGCTGCTCCAACAGCAGGCCGGGGTGAGCCAACCGGTGGTGAACCGTTCCCAGGGCAACGCCATCAGCTTTTTTGCCCGTGACGCCCGGCTGGTGGAGGCGCTCCGCCAGCAACTGCAAGACCATGGCCTGCCCATCTTCTGCCTGAGCCAGAGCCAACCCAGCCTGGACGACGTCTATCTACAGGCCACAGGCCGCACCCTGATGGACGCAGAACTGGCTATGGCCACCACACGGGACACCAAGGCCGAGCAAAAGGCCGCCATGCGCTAACACCCCACCATGACCAGAACCATGACCGGATTGCCTGCCCATTCCCCCTCGGCTGCTCCGCGCCCAGCGGACTCCGGCGTATTTGCCTGGGCGGAAGTGCTGCAAGAAACGTTGGCCCTCAGTGGGCGTTTGTTTCTGCAACTGCAACGGCGGCCCACCACCCTGGTGGCAGGGGTACTGCAACCTCTCGTCTGGCTGGTGCTGTTTGGCGCCCTGTTTCAGCGAGCGCCGGAGGGGCTTTTGCCAGGCGGGCTGAGCTACGGTCGCTTTCTCGGCGCCGGGATCATTGTGTTCACAGCGTTCAGCGGCGCCCTCAACGCTGGCCTGCCGGTGATGTTCGACCGGGAGTTCGGCTTCCTCAACCGGCTGCTGGTGGCGCCGTTGCGGTCCCGCTACTCCATTGTTCTGGCCTCCGTGCTCTACATCACCAGCCTGAGCGGGGTGCAGAGTCTGGCCATCATGGGCACCGCAGCCGTCATGGGCAACGGTTGGCCGGGTGGATCCGGCCTGGTGGTGGTGGCTATTGTCCTGCTGCTGCTGGTGCTGGCGGTGACAGGCCTCAGCCTTGGCCTGGCCTTTGCCCTGCCGGGACACATCGAGCTGCTTGCCGTGATCTTTGTGGCCAATCTGCCCCTGCTGTTTGCCAGCACAGCGCTGGCTCCCCTCAGCTTCATGCCCCCATGGCTGGCCTGGCTGGCGGCCCTCAACCCCCTCAGCTTTGCCATCGAGCCGATCCGGGCAGTCTACAACGGTTCCCCCAACTGGTCCACCGTGGTGCTGGACGCCCCTTACGGCTCCGTTACCATGGGTGCCTGCCTGCTGGTGCTGGCTGGCCTGGCTGGTCTGTTGTTTCTATCCATCCGCCCCCTTCTGCGCCGCAAACTCGGTTAAAGAACACACGGTCTGCCTGACACATTCCACCGCAGGACCAGACAAGGCCGGACGTTCATCGTCACCGTCACCGTCTCGCTCCCGCCCTCGCTCCCGCCCTCGCTCGACTGCGCGAACGAGATCCGACGGGTCGACGCCTTTGGCATGAACTCCAGCCAGGCCCTGGTAGGTCGTGCCGTTGGTCAGCTCGGCGACCTCGCCTGACGTGGTCGTCGCGCCGCTCACGTTGACGGTCCTGCTGAAGTTCGAGTCCGGGTCCGCCTCCCTCGCTTCGATGCGGTAGCCGGTCAGGGTCCTGCCGCCCTTGTGCAACGGTTCGCTCCAGGTGAATGTGGCGCCCATGGCGCCGGTGATCAGAACGGAAAGGCGGTCAACTCCCCGTTGAATACCGTCTGATCGTGGTGCAGATACTCCCACGCAGCGATCCTTGATCGGATCGCGCCTCTTCACATGCAAGCGGCGTGATCTCCCGGACGGTTGCCGCCCCGTGGACGTTTCGAGTTATCGGGAGATTACGCGCCTCCCGCTTGTCAGGTGGCGTCCTGCCCGGGTGTCCGGTTGGTGTCGTGCGACACGGGACAGACCCCAGCGTAGTGTGACACCCTCAAAGCTGCACAGAGTTTCCTTGACGGCCTACCATCCAGCCTCCCATCCTCGCATAACTGCATATCTCCGGAATGCCCCAGGAGCGGGTGATTGCTCAGGTCAAGCCGCGCTTGCAACACTGTCTGGAGCAGAGGGATCGTCCAGGCGTCGTTGCCCTCACCACATGGTTGGTTCATCGCCATGGCCATGCCCTTCTTCAACAACTCCTCAGCCAACCCGAGTGGTCAAGCCATCGTCTGTGGTGGGGAGAGCAGATCGGCCGGCTCCGTCCCGGCCTTCAACCACAATCCCAGCTCCAACCCCACTGCAAGACAATCCCGACAGGCAAGGAGCGTCAAGACGACAGGACGGAAGAGAAGCTCCCGGTCGTCGCCCGGAGCGCGGCGGACCAGGCGGAGCCGGCCCCCGGCCTTCGGCAACACCCCGGACCTGAAGCGGGGCTACCCCTTGACGGGCATCCGGAAAGCCGGACGGAGCCGGCAGACCAGATCCGTGACGACGTCAAGCCGACACCGGCCCAGGTGACCAAGCGGCGGCTGAAGATGGATCAGTCCGCCAAGCCCGTTCCCCTCCAGGGCAAGAACGGAGACATCCCCACCGTCACCCCGGCAACCGGAAAGGAGCGGTCCCCCAATGACTCCCCGGATCGGCAGCACCGTTCTCTCCACCTGCGCAGTTGGCTGCCGCGCAGTCGCCTTCCCCATCAGTGCCCCTGGCAGGATGCGGCATGAGCACGAGCCGGATCAGCAGGAAGTGCCCGGACGGTGGGTTGATTGTTTCCGTTCAGGCGCCACGGGACTCCCCATGCCGCGCCACCGAGGTGATCACCGCCATGGCTGCAGCCAGCATGGCCAACGGTGCTGCCGGTGTGCGGCTGGATTCCCCGGAACACGTGGCAGCCGTGCGGCGCCGTTGTCCGGAGGCACTCATTATCGGTCTCTGGAAACGCTTCCATCTCGATAGCCCCGTCGTCATCACACCCCGCTACGAGGATCTGGTTGCAATCCGGTTGGCAGGGGCCGATGTGGTGGCCCTGGATGCCACGGACCGGTCCCGCCCGGAGGGGGAAAGTCTGGAGACAACGGTTGCCCGTGCCAAAGCGGAGCTGGCAGCCACCTTGATGGCCGATATCGATACCCTCGCCAATGCCGAGCGGGCAGTGGCCCTGGGCTGTGATTGGGTCGGCACCACCCTCTACGGCTACACACAAGCCACCGCCAATCAGCAACCACCGGGGCTGGAGTTGTTGAAGCCACTACGTCGGCGACTGAGCGTCCCCGTGCTGTGTGAAGGGGGCATTGCCTCGCCCCGGCAAGCCCGGCAAGCCATGGCCCTGGGGGCCACCGCCGTGGTTGTGGGCACCGCCGTTACCGGCATTGACCAACAAGTGAGCCGCTACAGCCAGGCCCTGGCCACCTGCCGTGGTGCTGCCAGGGGAGGGGGACAGGGACCAGGCTGAACACAGACTCCCGGTGTCAATTTGCGGTTGTCCAGCGTTTCGTCAGGGAGGTGCAGGGTTTTCGCTGGTGCTATCAAAGCCGCTGCCCACAAGACCGTCGTCCGCCGCCATGTCGGGTCGAAAACCGTTGGCCCAGACGGCGCGAGTCCGTTGGTAAAGGGACTCCTGGCTCAGACCCCATGTCTTGATGGCTGTTTTCAGGTCGTTTTTAACGTCCTCCGCACCAGGGAAGTTGCGATAGCGCTGGAGCAGCCGGGCAGTTTCCACCAGGTCTTGATCACGGGGTGATCGGACCTGGAGAAGACGATCCACCACTGGACGATCCCTGCCGTAGAGAGGATGCTGCTGTTGCCCGCTTGCCACTTGACTCCCCTTCGGCCATTGACCCGGGTACAGGTTAGCCTCCCCTGGTTCCCTAGGCTGCGCACAGTGCAACAGTGCCATGGCCCCGGTCGGTGTGCAGTTCAGGCGTCTGCAGCGTCAGCTTGCGCCCCATGGGAAGCGGCTGGCGGCGGGGGCCGTGGCGTTGATGGTGTTGAACCTCATCGGTGCGGTGCTCCCCCTGCTGGTGCAGGACACCATTGACCGCCTGGCGCCAGGTTTCACCATGGAGGAGTTGGCCGGTGGAGCTGCCAGGCTGCTGGTCCTGGCCACTGTCATGGCGGTGGTGCGCATGATCTCCCGCCTGCTGGTGTTCGAGGTAGGTATTTCCGTAGAGACGGGTCTGCGGCAACGACTCTTCGATCACCTGCTGGTGCAGGAACCCGGCTGGTTGTCCCGGATGCGCACCGGAGAACTCATCACCCGCGCCACCTACGACGTGAACAACGTCCGTCGGATGCTGGGCTTTGCCGTTTTGAACCTGGTCAACGTCGTCATGGTCTATGGCACGCAGTTGCCCGCCATGGTGTCCATTGATCCGGGTCTCACCGTGGCCGCGTTGTCGCTTCACCCCGCCATGCTGCTGCTGGTGCAACTGTTTGGTAAGCGAATGGCGCGGCTGCAGCGTCGCCAGCAGGAGCATCTCTCCGAACTGAGCGACCTGATTCAGGAGGATCTGTCCGGGATCAGCGCCATCAAGATTTACGGTCAGGAGGCGAACGAGCACGAGGCGTTCAGCGTCCTGAATCGCCACTACCGGAACGCGGCGCTGTCTTTGGCCAAGCTCCGGTCCACACTCTTCCCTGCCCTGGAGAAAATCAGTAATCTCAGCCTGCTGCTGCTTCTGGCGTTGGGTGCAGGACGGCTGGAAGCTGCTGCACTGGGAGATCCCCAGGGCCTCAGCATTGGCGGTTTTGTGGCCCTGCTCCTCTACGCCGAGCGGCTGGTGTTTCCCACGGCGTTGTTCGGGTTCACCATCAACACCTTTCAAGTGGGTCAGGTGAGTCTGGAGCGGGTGGAGGAGGTGCTGGCGCGCCAGCCGCAGATCACCGACCCGGCAGTGGCCGAGCCGTTGGAGCCCCAGCCGGCGGGACGGCTCCAGGTGCAGAACCTTCACTACCGGTATCCCGACAGCAGGAGAGAGGCGCTCGCGGGGGTGAACTTTACCCTGCAACCGGGTGAGCTGGTTGCCCTGGTTGGCGCAGTGGGCTGTGGGAAGTCCACCGTCGCCCGGTTACTGGGCCGCATAATTGATCCACCGGAAAAGAGTGTTTTTCTGGACGGTCAAGACATCCGGCAGTTGCGGTTGGACGATTTGAGAAGTCGCATTGCCCTGGTTCCCCAGGAGGCCTATCTGTTCACCGCCACCATGGAGGACAACCTGCGCTACGGGCAGCCGGATACGGAGCGGCAGCAGGTGATCCACTACGCTGCCGCCGCCCAGCTCAGCCAGGACATCGAAGGCTTTCCCCGCGGGCTGGACACCATGGTGGGAGAACGGGGCATCACCCTCAGCGGTGGTCAGCGGCAGCGCAGCGCCCTGGCCAGGGCGTTGTTGCAGCAGGCGCCCCTTCTGGTGCTGGACGACGCCCTTGCCAGTGTGGACAACGCCACCGCATCCGGCATCCTGGACAATCTCCGCCAGCATCGCCAGAGCACCGTGCTGTTCATCAGCCATCAACTGGCGGCTGCCGCCTCCTGTGATCGCGTGCTGGTGATGGAGGCAGGGCGTATTGTCCAATCCGGCCGGCATCAGACCCTCCTCCACCAGAGCGGACCGTATCAACAGTTGTGGCATCGCCAGGCAGTGGAGACCTCCTGGTCCCGGTCCCTGGTGTGATCGAGTCGGACGGGCGCCGTTGGTTAGGGTCGGTTTGCTCAGGCTGATCACCGAGGGAGTTGCTGTTGTGGAGGAGGCAAAGCAAGGGTGGACGCTGGAACAAGCTCGCACCCGGTTGTTGACAGCCCTGAGCCCCTTACCGGGCCGTGACGTCTGCCCGTTACGGCAAGCCCGTGGCCGGGTGTTGGCGGCGCCGTTGGTGGCGCCGAGCGCTGTGCCCGGCTTCCGGGCCTCCGGCATGGACGGTTATGCCCTTCGCGCTGTTGACGGCCAGCCGGGCCGGTCCTTGCCTGTGGTGGGATGTTCAGCCGCCGGAGCGCCCCATGGCCGCTCCCTGCAACCGGGGCAGGTGGTGCGGATCTTCACGGGGGCCATGGTGCCCGACGGCGCTGATGCGGTGGCGCCCCAGGAAGACGTCCACCTGATGCAGGGGGAGCCGCCTGGCTCCACCGTCACCCTGAAAGACTCCGTCCGTCCTGGTCAGTGGATTCGCTCTCCGCAAGAGGAGGCTGCGGCGGGCCAGCAACTGGCGAGCGCGGGGCAGCGGCTGAGCAGCGTTGATGTGGCCCGGGCACTGGGTTGCGGCCTATGCATGGCCCAGGTTCGTGTCCGCCCTCGGGTGACCCTGTTGATCACGGGATCGGAGTTGCGCCCGGCAGGCGATCCGCTGGCCCCTGGAACCGTCTACGACAGCAACGGACCCCTGCTGCTGCTGCTGCTGGAACAGTTGGGTGTTGCCGTTGTGGGTCAGGAACGGGTTGACGACGATCCCCGACGATTGGAAAGGGCACTGCTGACGTTGGCCGGCCGTAGTGACGTGTTGATCAGTACAGGGGGAGTGTCCGTTGGCGACGGTGATCATGTCCGCCCCCTGCTGGAGCGGCTGGGCGCGTTGCAGTTCTGGCGACTGTTTCTCAAGCCGGGCCGGCCGTTTGCCACGGGAACCATGGCTGGCGCCCGGTTCTTCGGTCTCCCCGGCAACCCGGTCTCGGCTGCCGTCACCTTCCTGCAACTGGTCTGGCCTGCGCTCCAGGTTCTGGAAGGTGCGCCACCGGAGCCCTGGCCTCGCTTGCGGGTTCACCTGACCACCCCGCTACGACGCCGTCCGGGCCGTCCGGAGTTGATTCGCGCCCGACTGAGCACGGATCGGCAGGGCAACCCTCTTGCCACACCTTGCGGCGATCAGAGTTCAGCTCGGTTGGCCTCCCTCCAGGGAGCCGATCTGTTGTTGGAGGTGGACGCCTCCAGCACGGAACTGCCTGCAGGAGCCGCCGTGACGGCACAACTGCTGCGTTTGCCGGTGCTGTAGGGAATAACGTACGGCGTTTGTCCCCTCAAGCAAGCAGTCTCAACCCTGTCTCGTGCCGGTGTTCATGGGTCCGGGACTTTCCAGCAGCCCCGAAAAAAGCTTGACGAGGGAGCAACCCCGGCTTAAAATTGCCGGGTATGCTCCTTGTCCTCAAGCGCCAATGAAACCCATGAGCAAGCCGGATCCGAAGCTGGTGCAGCTTGGAGAGGATGTCCCACGGGTGTGGGGCGTGGACGGAGGAAGGGGAGACTTGATAGTGAATGAAGATATGAAGAACGTAACTTTTGCAAGCGGGAAGAGTACGAGAATGGAGTATAGTATAATCGGTCCAGAGGTCCAGAGGTCCAGAGGTCCAGAGGTCCAGAGGTCCAGAGGTCCAG
>MWLD01000018.1 GCA_002018045.1 Candidatus Synechococcus spongiarum LMB bulk15M | reverse complement strand
AGCAACTGGCGCGGCGGCGAACAGGCCGAGCGGCAGCGCGAGCGCGGCCCAGGCCGGCGCGGGGAGCTGCCGATGTCGAGGGAGCGGCCTCGCCTTCCGGGCCTCCGGGCCTCCGGGCCTCCGGGCCTCCGGGCCTCCGGGCTGATTTTACTCCTTCTCGCTTGCGAAAGCTACCGCTCTTAATACTCTCTTTGCTAACCGTCAGGTCTCCCCTCCCTCCATCCACGCCCCACACCGATGGGACATCCTCTCCCAACTGCATCAGCTTCGGATCCAGCTTGCTCATGGGCTTCATGGGCTGCAACGGCAACTTTTAATCGCAACTCTAGGGCAGCATTGCTCTTTCTGCAAGACCAGGCCAGGCGGGAGTTGTTCGAGATTCCCCGAGGTGGATTCCGGCTGCAGAGCTTGGGCACTCGTCCCTCGTGCGGCGCTTGACCGATGTTCCGCGTCACGTGTGGCGCCATGGGTAGGGGGACGCCGATTTCAGAAGGAATCCCTGTCCCCTGGGGCGGGAAGGACGTCAACTCGACACATCGCAACGACGACCGGCCGGCGGGGCAACCTTCACGCACCGGCCTCCGGTTCAGGCGAGGGCTGTGCCGCCCCGTCTTTTTCATCAGCCTGGACCGGCTCCGCCACCAACCGGGTGGACAAATCCCAGAGGCGCCTGGCCGTAGCGGGATCACGCCCCTGCCGGGAGAGTTCCTGGATAAACTGCTGACGACCCCGTTGCTGGCGGTTGCCCCAACTCCAATGGACACCGGAGGTGGAGAAGGCCTTGCCGGTCACCACGTCCGCCACCCGCTCCCCCGCCATGGGCTGGCTCACGTAGCCCCCCGTAACGGTCTTCTGAAACCAGGGAAACACCCTCTGAAACGCCTTGAAGCTATGGCGGAACAACGGGGAGTCGGCCACGCAACCCGGATAGAGGGACGAGAAGACCACACCCGTCTGCGCATGGAAACGGCGGTGGAGCTCGGTGACGGTGATCATGTTGCAGAGTTTGCTGTCCTTGTAGGCCTTGCCCGGCTTGAAGGCTTTGCCGTCGGCCATGGCGACGGGCGCCTGGAAGCCCTCTGCGAATCCCGTCAGATCGCCCAGATCCGCAGGCGCAGGGATGGGAATCCTGCCGCCCAACTCCTTGGAATTGGCGGTCACCGTACCCAGCACCACCAACCGTTTTTGCACGCCGCCGCTGCCGTTGCCGCTGCCGTCCCCCGCCAACTTGTCCAGTAGCAACCGGATCAGGAGAAAATGGCCCAGGTGGTTTGTGGCCATGCTGAGTTCATAGCCCTGCGGTGAAAACAGGGGCGCCTTCAGGGTGGGCATATAAACCGCTGCATTGCACACCAGGGCGTCCAGGGGGGCGCTGCCGGCAGCAACGGCCTGGGCAAATGCCCGCACACAGCGCAGATCCGAGAGATCCAGGGGCAGAATCGCCACGGAACGGCGATCCAGGGCCAGCTTGTTGATCGCCTTCTCTCCCTTGGCCGGATCCCGCACAGCCATCACTACGGTCCAACCCCGTTGAACCAGGGCTGCGGTTGTGTACAGGCCAATGCCTGAACTGGCGCCAGTGACAATGGCTCGGGGTTTCGGTGAGGTGACGGTAACCATGGAGCGGAGCACGTTGAGAGAGCGAGCCGATAACCCTGGACCTTGGGGGGACTCCGGACATCCCTACGGTGAACCCGCTGCGGATTGTCCGGAATCGTCTGATGCATCCCACACCACCCGTTGGTGGTTGGACACAATCCATTGTCCTCCCTGCAACTGCCCTGCATGGTCCCCGGGATCAACCTGGAACAGTTCATGAAAGGAGCGGCGCGCTACAAGGAGGCGCTCTTGCTGCCGTGCATACTCGGCCTCCAGCTCCCGATAGAGCGCACGGCTGCGCTGATGAGCTGCCGTCAGCTTGCTGCAACTGATGGAGGCCACCAGGATCACGCCAAGCTTGATGGCCAGGCTCAGCAGACTCGGAAGGCGCCCGTCGCGCTTTTGCGGCATGGCCTCAGGGAAGCATGGGAAAACCGACCTCCTGCCTGAAGATGAGTGGGGAAGAGGTCAGGGCTTCAGGAGCGATACAAAGCGACAGAAAGACGAACAGCCAGTACAGCCGCGTGAAGAGCCACCACCAGGGCGATGAAAACCTGTGTCTGGTCCACAGATAAAGACGAATTGAAAGCGCGCTTATTCTCGGACACGACAACCGTCGGTTTCCAGGGCCTGTTACAAGGCGTAGGATCAAGCCATCCCGTTTGCGTTCTGCCAGGGCAAAGCCTTGCAGGGGAAGCGTTGCACCCGCCATGTGGAAGTCCTTACTCGTGTTGCGGCGGCCGTTCCATGAGGAACAACGCGCCCTGATGCTTCAGGTGTTGCGCCTTGGGTCCATGGTTGAGGAGTCCCTGTGTCTGGCCCGTGCGGTGCTGGCCGGTCCCAACCTGGATCTGGCCCCTCAGGTGCGGCTCGGGGACAACCGCATCGATCACCTTTACAAGGACCTGGAAGAGCGCTGTCTGTTTCTCCTGAGCCATCGCACGTCCAATCAACAGGAGACGCGCCAGTTGATCGTGTATTTGCAAGCCATCCGTGACCTGGAGCGCATTGGCGACTACTGCAAGGATCTCTCCAGCACCGGTGAGCGACTCCTGCCTTACCAGCCCCTGGTGGTGCGGGACGGCTTGCTGATGATGCTGGATCGCAGCCGCTCCCTGCTGGCCATGGCCCTTGAAGCACTGAGTCGCAACGATGCCAGCGCCGGGCAACGACTCATTGCCCTGGACGACCTGGTGGATCAGGATTATGCCGACATCTACGATCAACTCACCAAGGGGCATCTGCTTCAGTCCATGCCACGGGAGGCCGTTGTCCTGACCACCCTTGCGATCCGCGCCCTGGAACGGTTGGCTGATCATGCCGTCAACGTGAGCCGTCGCATCAGCCATGGCGCTGTGGGCGCCGATCCGTCCTGAAGCCGAATGGACACCCCCGGACAGTGGGTCATTCACCTGGATCACCAGGCCGTTGGGTGCCTGGACCTGCGACCCATGGCGCCCCTCTGGCGCCGCTCGGCTTCGGAACTCCTGGCCTTGGAGGGCCAAGTGGAGCTGGCCGTTTCCTGGGACCGCCCGACGGGGGATCCCCGTGAACTCTCGGAAATTCCGGAAGTTCGCCTCTGGCACCTCCACGTGGATCAGCACTGCCCATGGCTACCCCTGTTATTGGAGCGCGGCACCGGCCAACTCAGCCGTTACGTGGCCATGGTGGTTCCCCACGGCTTCCACGCCGGCGAGGGGATTCGTTTCCATCCCGAAGCCCTGGAGTTGTGGGTGACCGCTCGTCTGATGGTGCTGGATCGGTGGTGCCACAGCCACGGCCTCAGCGGAAGACGGCGCCTGGAACAGATGGCGTCCGTGCTGGGCTTTGCTCTGGATCGCTCCTTCTGGACCATCATCGACGGCGCCCGGTACCCCGAACTGCCGTGAGTCCTCCGGCAGAGCTGGTGGTGTTGCCCGAGCTGGTGTTGCAAGGGACCTGGCAGATGACCCTTGACCACTGGCTGCTCAAGGCTGTTGATGCTGGTGTGCTGGGGCCTGTGCTGCGGTTTTACCACTGGCCGTGGCCGTGTCTGTCCCTGGGCCGTCATCAGTATGCCTACCCGGCCCGATGGGATGCCCTGGACCACCAGGGTCATCTGGAGTTGGTACGGCGCCCCAGTGGCGGTTCGGCGGTCTTGCACGGAAGCGGGCTCACCTATGCCATGGTGTTGCCCGTCACCATGGTGTCCGGCCGCACCGGGGTGGAGCGTTATCGCTTCTGCTGCCGCTGGTTACAGCACGTTTTCGCCCGGTTGGGTCATCCCCTGGTGTTTGGCCGGGACTCCGCAGGACTGACCGGCAGCCACTGCTTTGATCGCTCCACCGCCGCGGACCTGGTGGGCGCCAGGGACGGAAAAAAGCGGATTGGCAGTGCCCAGCGGAGAAGCCGGCGCGCCCTGCTGCAGCATGGGGAGATGGTGTTGCGGCCCGCTTCGTCCGCCCTATGGCAGCAGGTGTTTGGCCAGGGAGCGCCTCCGGGGCTCCCACTGCACCCCTCCGAGTTGCACAACCTCCAACAACTGTTGCGTCAAGCACTCATGCAGCAACTGGGCCTCGACCACTGGCGTTGCTGGCAGCCTGGTCCAGAGACATGGACAGCCATGACCCGGCTGCCCATGGAGCCTGGTTCGGCCGTGCCTCAGGAGGAGGCAACCATGGCCGTATCCGGTTGAGATTCCGAACTCCCGGTGGGCTGGGGATGGATGGATGGATGCTTGCTGAGCACCAGTAACCGGTTCAGGGCGGCCACGAAGGCCTGGGCTGAAGCCACCACCACGTCAGTGTCCGAGGAATACCCGGAGCAGAGAAGGTCTCCCTGGCGCAGGCGAATGGTGACCACCCCCAGTGCGTCAATCCCCTCGGTGACGGCCTGGATGCTGAACTCCACCAGATCGTTGGGCACCTTCACCAGCTCGTCAATGGCGCGGCACACCGCATCCACGGGACCTGTGCCAATGGCCGCCGTGGTGGCCAGGCCGCCCTGGCTGTCCTCCAGGGTGACCGTGGCCGTGGGGCGCAGATTGGTGCCGCAACTCACCTGCACCAGCTTGAGCTTGTAGGTGGCATCCACCTGCTGCGCTTGATCACTGACGATTGTTTGCAGATCCAGATCGGTGATGTCCCGCTTGCGGTCCGCCAACTGCTTGAAGCGATGGAAGGCCTGGCCGAGATCCTCCGGAGTGAGGTTGTACCCCAGTTCTTCCAGGCGGCTGCGGAAGGCGTTGCGCCCGGACAACTTGCCCAGGCTGATGCGGTTGTGCTTGAGACCGATGGTGCGGGCGTCCATGATCTCGTAGGTCGTGCGGTTCTTGAGCACACCGTCCTGGTGAATCCCGGATTCATGGGCAAAGGCGTTGGCCCCCACAACGGCCTTGTTGGGCTGCACCAGCATGCCGGTGAGGTTGGATACCAACCTGGAGGTGCGGTAAATCTCTTCGGTGTTGACCGTTGTCAGGGGCTGTTCACTGTCGGCAGGGCGGCCCAGGAGGGGATTGAAAAGCTGGCGGCGCACGTGCATGGCCATGACCAACTCTTCCAGGGCGGCGTTACCAGCCCGTTCTCCAATGCCGTTGATGGTGCATTCCAACTGGCGGGCGCCGGCCCGCAGGGCCGCCAGGAAGTTGGCCACCACCAGGCCCAGATCGTTGTGACCGTGAACGGAGATCACCGCCTGATCCATGTTGGGTACATGGGCGTCAATGCCCGCAATCAGTTGGAAAAACTCTTCCGGCGTTGTGTACCCCACAGTGTCGGGGATGTTGATGGTGGTGGCCCCTGCGGCAACGGCGGCCTCGATCACCTCGTAAAGAAATTCCGGATCGCTGCGGGCGGCGTCTTCGCAGGAGAATTCAACGTCGTCGCAGAAAGACGCGGCACAGGCAACCATCTCGGGCACGATCTCCAGCACCTCGCGGCGGGTTTTGCGCAGCTTGTGCTTGAGGTGAATATCGCTGGTGGCGATGAAGGTGTGGATGCGCTGACGCGCAGCCGGAGCAACGGCCCGGGCACAGGCTTCGATGTCCCCTTTGGCGGCACGGGCGAGCCCGCAGATCACAGGGCCGTTGTCTGTGCCCACCACCTCGGCAATGCGTTGCACCGCTGCAAAGTCTCCTTCGCTGGCGAAGGGGAAACCGGCCTCGATGATGTCCACGTTGAGCCGAGCCAACTGCTGGGCAATCACCAGCTTTTCTTCCAGATTGAGGCTGGCGCCCGGGGACTGCTCCCCGTCACGAAGGGTGGTGTCGAAGATGAGAACGCGCCCGGGATCCTTGGCCCGCATGGTCCCGAGCGGCGCACGTGAGCGATGGGAAGACATCCTATGCGGAATCATTGTGAGTTGGCTCATGTTAAGCGCATCGGGGCAAGGGCGGCGTAACCTTTGAATCCAGCGCAGCAAAGGTCATGGCAGCAGGACACCTGGCACTGGTGCTGCACGGCCACCTGCCTTTCGTGCGCCGTCTGCAGGCGGGAAGTTTGCAGGAGGACTGGTTCCACCAGGCTGTTCTGGAGAGCTATCTTCCCCTGCTGCACCACCTGCAACGTAGTGCCCAGGACTCCCGGCAAGCCCCGGCCCTCAGTCTCGGCATCTCTCCCACCCTGCTGGCCATGCTGGCCGATCCGTTGCTCTGTGGCCGTTTCCCTGACTGGGTCGTCTGCCGTCAGCGGATTCTGGAGTGGGCTCCCCCCCAACACCACCATGCTGCTGCGCACATGGGCCAGCAGTTGGAGGCCATGTTGGCGTTCTGGCGCCAACTGCGGGGGCGATTGATCCCTGCATTTCAAGAGTTGCAGCAGCAGGGGGTGCTGGATCTGCTCACTTGTGGCGCCACCCATGGCTATCTGCCGTTGTTGCGTGAGCCCCGCTCCGCTGTTGTGGCCCAGTTGCGGATTGCAGTGGAACACCACAAACACCATCTGGGCTGTACCCCCTTGGGCATCTGGCTGCCCGAGTGTGCGTACTTCGAGGGGCTTGACCGTCTGATGGCAGCAGAAGGGCTGCGCTATGCCGTTCTGGATGCCCACGGGTTGCTTCAGGCTCTGCCCCGCCCCCGCTACGGGATCTATGCCCCCATCTGCTCACCGGGAGCCGTGGCTTTTATGGGGCGAGACAGTACCGCCACATTGCCTGTGTGGTCGGCACGGGATGGCTATCCGGGGCAAGCCTGCTACCGGGAGTTTTACCGGGATCTGGGTTGGGATCTGCCGCCGGAGCGACTGCAGGAGATGGCAATTCCCGGTGCCCGCCCCCTGGGTCTCAAGCTGCATGCGGTTGGGCCGCCGTCCTGCCCCCTGGAGCACAAGCCCCCTTACAGCCCCGAGGATGCCGAGCGTCAGGTTCAGGCGGATGCTGAAGACTACGTGCAAGGACGAGTCCGGCAGTTGCGGCAGTTGCAGTCCGCCATGGGAAGCCGGTCTCCCCTCGTGGTGGCCCCCTTTGATGCGGAGTTGTTTGGTCACTGGTGGTATGAGGGACCCCGATTCCTTGCAGCCGTGTGGCGGGAGGCGCCCCGGCACCAACTCAGGTTCACCACCCTGCGCCGTTGCCTGGAGGATTCCCCTCGTCTGCAACTCTGCCGTCCAGCGCCGTCCAGTTGGGGACAAGGTGGCTACCATGGATACTGGCTGAATGAAACCAACGCCTGGGCAGTTCCCCTCTGGCATCGCTGTGGGCTGCGTATGGAAAGGCTGGTGGCCACCCATGGACACCACAAGCAAAGGCAACGCCTCTTGCGTCAAGCGGCCCGAGAGCTTTTGCTCCTGCAAAGTTCGGATTGGAGCTTCATCCTTCGTTCCGGCACCACAACGGATTTGGCCCGGGAGCAGATTCATCGCCATGTGGAACGCTTCCGGAGGCTGGCCGATGCTCTGGATTCCAGCCAGGCGCCCCCATCCGACTGGTTGAAAGCCGTAGAAGCGGAAGACAACCTGTTCCCAGACCTTCATCTCAAGCCATGGCTGCCAGCACCTTCAATGTCCGCCTAGCTGCTGCGGGTCAGCGGCTGGAGCGCGTCCAGGCGCTTCGTGTGCTGCAACTCAATCTTGGCCGCCTCTGCAACATGCGCTGTAGCCATTGTCATGTGGAGGCCGGTCCGGATCAAGGGGCAACCCAAATGCCGGATGCCGTGGTCAAGCAGTGTATCGCCGCCATGGACCGTCTCCAGCCCCAGTGTGTGGATCTGACCGGCGGAGCGCCGGAAATGCACCGTCGTTTTCGAGAGTTGGTGCGGGCGGCGCGGGAACGAAACATCCCCGTAATCGATCGTTGCAATCTCACCATTCTGCTGGCGCCTTCGTATCATGATTTGCCCCAATGGCTGGCGGACCACCAGGTGGAGGTAGTTGCCAGTCTTCCCCACTGGAGTCAGGGGATATCGGATCGGCAGCGGGGAGACGGCAGTTGGAGCCAGTCTCTGGAAGGTCTGCGCCGCCTCCGGGCCGTGGGCTACGGCACTGGCGATCCCCAGCGCCGACTCACCCTGATGACCAATCCCGATGGGGATCGCCTCCAGCCTCTTTGCACTACAATCACCGACCAGTGGCGCCAGGAACTGGCTCGGCACGGGGTCGCGTTTGATCGGCTCATCGGGCTGACCAATATGCCCATTGCCCGCTTTCGGGACTGGCTGGTTCAGACAGGTCGCCTGGAACACTATCAGCAGGTTCTGGAAAATGCCTTTAATCCCTGCGCTGTGCGGGGTCTCATGTGCCGCGACACCCTATCCGTTGCCCCCAACGGCCAACTCTACGATTGCGACTTCAATCAGATGCTGGACATGCCCCTGGCGGGATACACCATTGCGGACGTGATGGCCGAATCCCTGGCCGGGCGTCGCATCCACACAGGGGACCACTGCTTTGGCTGCACCGCGGGCCAGGGCAGTTCCTGTGGCGGCGCCACCGCGGCAGTGGCTTGATCCTGGGCAATTGCAGTGCTCAGACCCGACAGATTGCCTTCATCGCTCATCTTGACGGGTCGTCCACAACCGTCAGTTCAATCTGGTTGCGGAGGACATCCACTTTCCGAATCTCGACGGAGATGGCGTCTCCCAGCATGAACTGCCGTTGACTTTTACGGCCCAGGAGGCGATGCTGCCGAGCACGGAACTCATACCAGTCGTCCCGTAGCGTGCTGATATGCACCAGGCCTTCCGCATGGGTGGGTGGCAACTCCACAAACAGGCCGTAACTCTGCACCCCGCTGATGACGCCATCCATGGTTTCCCCCACATGGGATTCAACATGGCGCGCCTGGCAAAGCGCGACCCAGTCCGCCTCCACCGTCGCCGCAAAGCGACTGCGATTCAGCAGGTGTTGACAGAGACCTTCCGCCATGGCGTCCTTGAACGGCTTGCTGTGGTCGGGCGGCAGCACCTCCCAGGACACCTGATCCCGGCTCCGATGGCTGGCCAGGTCCGTGGCGTCCGGGTGGCTTGCGTCACTGTGCCTGCCATGACACAGGAGTGTGGCCAGGAGTTGCTGATTGAACAACTCTCCGTAGTGCAGCGCTGCACCAGCGAACGGGGCATAGGCCTTCTCTTCTCCTGCTGGCATGTAGGGGCCTGACTCCGACGCAAAGGTGCAGGGTTTCAGCACGTTGCCCAACTGCTGTTGCAGGGTACGACTCCGCGCCGCCGTTTGGAGCGCCGCTGCCATGGTTGCTCCATCCGGAGCATTCCCGTCGTGTCCCAATTCCAGGCTGCTCTCCAGCCCCAGCGCGGTTCTCGCCACCCCGTTCAGGTCGCTGGCCTCCACAGGCGCACTCTGCACATAAAAGGCCGGCAACTTCAATGCCGCGCAGTATTGACCAAAGGCGCGGTTGGCCACGAGGGCTGCCTCCCGCAGCCAGCCCATGGGTTCATGGTCCTGGGCATGGGGCAACCAGCCCTGGAGTTTTTCATCCAGGGCTACGGTTTGAAGATCTCCCACGGCTTTCAGGGCTGGCCGACGCAGATCCAGCTCGACGGAACCTGCGGCCAGACGCTTCTGCCGTAGAGCTTGAAGGACAATGCGCAACTGGCTGATGCTGGCCATGTGGGGCTTCACATGGTGCAGCAGGGCGGGGAACCGACCACCTACCTTGAAGTCCTGCTGCGCCAGCCTCTGGATGTCCCCGGCGTTCAACAGCACATCGGGTTTGATCCGGGAACGGAAGAACCGATAGCTCTTTAACGTGCCGTCCGGCCCCAACTCCAGCGCCGCGGACACGGCGGCCTGCTCCTCATCCACTGCAAAGGCGGCCTCCTTCGCCAAAGCGGCCGAGATCAGGCCTTGCCACCGGCGGCCCGTGCAGACGGCCGTACCCCGCTCCCGCATCCAGAGGTCCAGATATCCCAGGGAGGTAAAGCGCTCCGCCAAGGCTGGCGTATGCACCCAGAGTCGGCTACCTGTGGCGGTGGTTTCTACGGAGAGAGCGGGCAGTTGTGGCGCATCCCGGATGCTGTAGCCCTCTAATAACAGGGTGGGCAAGTTGCGGAGATCTTCCCGTTTCTGCAGATCCAGGGGCTGCAAAACAGCCCGATTGCGGGCGCTGCGACCGAAAATGCCATGCTTGGTTTGAACCAGACGCTGATCGTGGTCCTCGCCTCCAGTGGTGGACAGGCTGCGGGTGATCTTCCCTTGGGCCAGGTGTTGAGCGATGGGGAAGCGGACAAGGCGTACTTCCGCCACCCCATGATCCGACGTTTCCAGATAGCAACTGTCTTCTTCGGGCAGTTGGATGGGGTGCGGCAGCCGGTCATCCAGTGGCTGCGCGACGAGACCATGCTCACTGCGCTTGGGAATGGCCAGGAGGGCTTCGTGTGCCCGCTCCAACACGCACTGCACAATTCCTTCGGGTGAACGCCGTCGCCCCCCCTCACGGAAGATTTCCACCAGAACGCGATCCCCGTTCCAAGCGTGATTCAAATGCTGGTCGCGGATATAAATATCGCTGCCGCCGCCGTCCCGAACGGCGAAGCAGAACCCTTTGCCGGAGCTCCGCAGGCGGGCGGGAATCAGGTGGTCGTGGGGTTGCAGATAAATTTTGCCGCCTTGATGACGGAGTAACTCCAGCGCCTTGAGGGCCGTCAGGGCAATGTCCAGCCGGGTTTTCTCCGACTCCGTGCCGAGAGAAAGCTTTTTCTGTAGCTGGGTGACGGTTGTGGGCCTGTCAGGATGAAGCTGACTCAACAGCTTCGCAACCGAGAACTTCATTGCGTGTGCAAACGTTTTGTGGAGCAAGCAAGCAACCGGGATAGGGCGTCCTTTGTTGCAATGGCTTGCGGCGCCCACGGGTGCAGAGTTGCAACAGGGCGTGTTGGGATTGATCTTGTGGGCCGGAGTGGCAAGGCCTCCGGTCAAGAGGAGCTGCTTGTGGGGAGATCACCTCCGGTCTCCAACAAAAGGCTCACACCTTGGGCCAGGAAACCGACTCCTGCGGCCAATTGTAGCCATGCAGGGGGTGCCATGGATGCCAGAGACTCTCCTACCATAACCCCCAGCAGACTGGCCAGCAGCAAGGCTGTCGTGCTGCCAAGGAACACCATGAACGGCCGCCCGGAAGAACCGCCCAGGGCCATGGTGGCCAACTGGGTTTTATCTCCCAACTCCGCCAGGAGGATGGTCAGGAACGTGGAGGAAACCAGGGCAACGTCCATGGAGCGCGGCGGTACTCGGGGAACGCTCCGTAGATCCGTCGATCACGGAACGGAATAGAATTTTACGCAGAAGACGAGGCCAAGAACAACCATCAGGACCCCGGCCCCCTGTTTGACCAGGTTGGGGGGCAGAACACGCCCCAGCCATTGCCCGAGCAGGACGCCCAACAGGCTGGAGGTCATCAAGGCGGCGCCAGCGCCAAGGAACACCTGCCAAGGGTGATTCGACTGGGCTGCCAGCATCAAGGTGGCCAACTGGGTCTTATCTCCCAGTTCCGCCAGAAACACCGTAATAAAGGCGCCAATCAGCACCGCCTGGCGGCTGTTCCGGGAGGAGGTCATGATCCGGAAGATCGCTCACCGTCCCCTGAAACCCGTTGTGGGTCCGGTGGCAAAGCATCGGAGCACGGCAGATGATACAGGGTGGCCAAGCGCAGCCCCGGTATGTTGACGACAGCAATCAATTGCGGAGGCTGCAGCGCCTCGGACCCTATCAGACAAGGTTACCGGACTCGGGCCATGGGGCGCTGCAAACACGTGAAACCCTGTTACCGTTTGGCTTCCAGGCCGGTGAATGTTGCCTGGGAGCCTGTAGCTTGTTACAGCTTTGATAACGCTTCACACCCATGGGCATTGATTTCGGTCTTATTGCCGGCTTTGTTTCCCTTGGCCTCGTCTTTATTGCCGGCCCTGCGGTGATCTTCATCGTCTTTGCCCGCAGAGGCGCCCTTTAAGGGAGTTCATAACCGTTCCTCCGTGCGTTCATCTCTGCTCAGTGCTCTCGCTTCCGGGCTTGGACACATGGGGCAGACCCCAGCCCAGCTTTTCCCGTAGCACCTGAAAGAACTCGTGCTCCTGGAGCCGCACAAAGCGTGCGCTTCTGGAGCAACGTTGAATAAGCACCCGGTCTTCCGGCCACACGTAGCAACCCGCGCTGCCGTCCACCACCATCATCAAGCGCTCCGGAGTGGCGGGAAACACCGTGACGGCTTCCTGGTCACTGAACACCAAAGCTCTTGAAGCCAGGGAATGGGGCGCCACGGGCGTCAACTGCAGCACGGGCACCTCCGGTGTAATCACGGGGCCGCCCGCACTGAGGGCATAGGCGGTAGAGCCGGTGGGAGTGGAGAGAATGACGCCGTCCGCAGCAATGTCCACAGGGGCATGGCGACCAATGGCCACCTCGAAGTGGCACATACTGGTGAGGGGTTCCCGATGCAGGGCCATCTCGTTGAGGCAGAGCACTTCCCAGCGCTTCTGATCGCCCCGCAGCAGGGTCACCACCAACATGGTGCGCTCCTCCACGCTCCACCGACCCGACAGCAACCGGGCGATGATCGTTTCCATTTCGTGGAGATAGGCCTCCGCCAGAAAACCCATGTGGCCGGTGTTGACAGCCAGCATGGGAACTCCGATGGGTGCAGTCTGTCGGGCAGCGGACAGCACGGTTCCATCCCCACCCAGCACGATGGCCATGGTGATGTCCGGGTGGAAGTTGGCGGGAACACAGGAGTCGTAGCGGATTCCCCGTAGGGGACCTTCAGGGCTGGCAAAGCCCACAAGACCTCCCGCACTGGCGGTACGCTCCACCTGCCAGCCCGCCTCGCGAAACCGCTGGTCCAGCATCTCCGTTGTGGCCAGGGCCTCGGGCTTGCTGTCATTGACAATCAAACCCAGAACCGGTGGCTTCCCGTCCTTCCGGCCTGCGTAGTTGTCACCCTTGCTGGTCATGACTCGACCCGCCCTTTCCCCTCGAACAAATCGTCAGAACTGGCGCAAAAAGCGCAAATCACTGCTGAATAGACGCCGAATGTCGTCAATGCCATGGCGCACCATGCAGGCGCGTTCTACCCCCATGCCGGCGGCAAAACCACTCCAGCGCTCCGGATCCAGGCCCAGACCTTCCAGCACGGCCGGATCCACCATGCCGCAGCCCATGACCTCCAGCCAGCGCCCTTGCCATTGCACGTCCACCTCCGCAGAGGGTTCGGTAAACGGAAAGTAGCTGGCCCGGAAGCGCAGCGGCAACTCCCCGAAAAATGCCTGCAGAAACTGGATCACGGTGCCCCGCAGGTGACCGAAATTCAGCCCTTCGTCCACAGCCAGCACCTCCACCTGGTGGAAGATGGGGGAGTGGGTGGCGTCCACCGCGTCACGGCGATAGACCCGTCCGGGAGCAATCACCCGCACAGGAGGGGTGTGACCCTCCAGGTGGCGGATCTGGACGGGTGAGGTGTGGGTGCGCAACAACTCTCCACCTGCCAGATAGAAGGTGTCTTGCATCTCCCGGGCAGGGTGGTCCTCGGGAATGTTGAGGGCGGAAAAGTTGTAGTGGTCCGTTTCAATTTCGGGTCCGTCCACCACCTGATACCCCAAGCCACAGAAGATGGTGACGATCTCGTCCAAGGTGCCGAGCAACGGATGAGCGTGGCCCAACGGCGTGTAGGTGGCCGGGGCGCTCGTGTCCACCGCCTCCTTCGTCAGGCGTTCGGTGAGTGCCGCGTCCTCCAGTTGTCGCAGCCGTTCATTGAGAAGCTCCTGGATCTCCTGCTTGAGGACGTTGGCCCGTTGGCCTATGAGAGGTCTCTGGGCATGGGGCAAGGCGCCCATGGCCCCCAGCACGCCGGATAGCTGTCCCCCTTTCTTGCCCAACAGGCTGATGCGTAACTGCTCCAGCGCCGGCGGAGAGGCAGCCCTGCGGATCTGGTCACTGGCTCGCGCCTCAAGGGCATCCAGTTGGCTGGTGAGGGTGTCCAGGTTGACGGTGGTGCTCACCAGGGTTCCACGGCTGCTGGCACTTTAGATGTCACCCGGGGTGGAATCGTGTGCCTACCGTTTGCCCAACGACAAAGAGAAATTCCGTGGGGCTGCACATTTTGATCGGCAATGACGACGGCATTGCGGCGGCAGGCCTTCGGAGTTTGGTGATGGCTTGTGACGCTGCCGGGCATCGCGTGGATGTGGTCTGTCCTGATCGGGAGCGTTCAGCCGCCAGCCATGCCATCACCACACGGCAGGCAATCCGGGCGGAGCGGGTGGATGAAGTGTTTGGGGGACGTGTCCGGACCTGGGCTTGCGACGGCACCCCGGCGGATGCCGTCAAACTGGCGCTGACCACCCTGCTCTCCGAACCGCCGGACATGGTGTTGGCGGGGATCAACCACGGCCCGAACCTGGGCTGTGACGTGCTGTATTCCGGCACCGTGGCTGCCGCCATGGAGGGGACGTTGCTGGGAATTCCCGCCATGGCCGTCAGCAGTGGCCGGAGCCGGCGGCATCAGTCCGGAGCAGCTACGCCATGGGTATTGGCGGTGATTCGGCACTGCCTTGCCAGGGGCTGGCCATCAGGGGTTCTCCTGAATATGAACCTGCCCGGCTGTCCCGCCAGCGACATCCATGGCGTGCAATGGTGCCGTCCCTGTGGCCGCCGCTACGTGGAGCGCTTCCGGATGCATCCCTCCACGTCGGGAGGGGTCCACTACAAGGCAGGTGTGGAGATGACGGCAGAAGATCCACGTCACCGCGCTGGTCCAGCCCTGTGGCCTACGGATCTGGCCTGTGTGGAGGCTGGCTGGATTGCCGTCACGCCTCTGCAACCCCAGTTGTTCTGGCACGGTGACCCGTCAAACCTTCCATCCCTGGCGCCACTGCCCATCTCCTCTAATGAATGCGTCGCAGCAGCCAGAGGTCAATGAGCAATCCCACCAGATGGGCTGTCAAGACCTGGGTATTACTCAGAACAGAGAGCATCTCGATGGAGGTGATGGGGTAGTTCACCAGTCCGGATCTACCCACCCCCGTTCCCACCGGTCCTCCGAAAAAACCCGGAGCCTGCAACGATGCCTGCACGAACAGACTGCCGGCCAAGGCTTGATAGCCCACAATCCCCAGCACTAACCCCAGCAGGGACACCAGCAGCCCGCGGCGCAGGAGACGTGAGGTCTCGCCCCGGGAAGGACGTACACCTGCAGAGTCCAGGGCGCGTCCACAGCGCACCACCGACCAGCACTGCCAAAGGCTGAAGAGCAGCACCAGAAACGCCAGCGTGGTCAGCGCCAGCCCTGGCCCCAGAGACCGCTCCGCCGCCGCCGCCAGGCCGCCGTTGGACGTGAGCAGCAGCACCACGAACACCACCACTGCCAGGGATAACTGAATCCAGAATTGTCCCCAGCCAAGACGGCGCAAGGATAGGGAAATGCGCTGTAAATCAAGGCGGTCAACCATGGCGTGGCAAGCTCAACAGGCCCAAAGGACATACCAGGAGGCTAGAAGAGAATGCCTCAGGCGATGGTCTCGGCTCCTGTGCCTACGATTCCTCTGCGCTCCCTGGACGCCATCCGGACATCGACTGCATTGGCTCTGGGCAGTTTTGACGGGCTCCATGCCGGCCATCGACGGGTGATTGCCCAGGCTACGGAAGGCGTGGGTGGAGCCGTTCCCACCGTGGCCAGCTTCTGGCCCCATCCTCGGGAGGTGTTGTTCGGTGAGGTGCGCCTGCGCCTTCATCTGCCCCGGGAAAAGCTGCACCTGCTGGAGCCACTGGGCATTCGGCAGTTGGTGCTGCTCCCCTTCGATCGCAACTTTGCCCGCCTGAGTCCGGAGGCCTTTGTGGATCAAGTGCTGGTGCAACAGTTGCGGGCCTCCGTGGTGGCGGTGGGGGCAGATTTCCGCTTTGGCGCTGGTCGCTGTGGAGATGTGGCTCTGCTGCAGCAGTTGGGTCAGCGCCATGGGGTGCAGGTGCGGGTAGCGCCTCTGCTCGTTGACGGTCGCCAGCGCATCAGCAGCAGCCGTATCCGCTCTGCCCTGGAGAAAGGCCAGTTGGAGGAAGCAAATCGACTGATGCCACACCCCTATCGGTTGCAGGGTCGGGTTGTAGCGGGTCGAGGGCTGGGGCGGGAGTTGGGCTGGCCTACGGCCAATCTCCAGGTGAACGGGCGCAAGTTCCTCCCTCGGGAAGGGGTCTATGCCTGCTGGGTGCGGGTGGCGGGGGAAGGACCTTTCTCCGCTGTGATGAATCTGGGTCCCCAACCCACCGTGGATCCTGCCGCACCCTCCGCAGTGGAGGTTCATCTACTGGATCGCACCATGACCCTCAACGGCCTGGAACTGGAAGTGGAACCCGTGCGTTTTCTGCGCAGCCAGCAAACCTTCCAGGACCTGGACCGTCTCAGTACCCGGATTGGTAAGGATGCCCAGCAAGCCCGCCAAGTGCTGCTCTCTCAGGTTGTGGGGTAGGCGTTGGTCAATCCCCAGATCACCAATGCACAGATCCCGCCCAGAATCAAGGCGCCGGAGAGGATCACCAGGATGGGGTGGTCTGCCCCGTCAAAGCGCATGATTCCACGATTAAAGTCGTTGTCGGGCACGGGTTGCACACAGGGCTGCTACAGCCTAAGAACTGTGAAGGAGGCCTTCCATGGCTGATTTGATATCCGGTGTCGTGATTCCCTCACCAGGAGAAGAGCGCCATGGCGTTGCGCGCCTGCTGGATGCCAACCTGAACCGAGCCCGGGAGGGTCTTCGTGTGGTGGAAGACTGGTGTCGCCTGGGGCTGCAGCGGCCGGAATTGGTGGCCCGACTCAAGGACTACCGCCAGCGCTTGGGTCAATGTCACTCGTCCACGTTGAAGCAGGTACGCCACGCGGCCTCCGATCCCGCCACGGGGCTGGCCCACCCGGCCCAGCAGGAGCGATCTACACCACAGCAAGTGGTGGCCGCCAACTGTGCCAGGGTGCAAGAAGCCTTGCGGGTGCTGGAGGAGTTCGGTCGCCAGGGCGCAGCGGAGCTGGCCACCACGGCCGCCACCATCCGCTATGGCCTCTATGACCTGGAAACCGTCCTCCTGGCCAACCAGGAGCGCCACCACACACTCCGCCAGGCCCGCTTGTACCTCGTTACACAGCCGGTACCCGAGTTGTTGGGAGTGGTGAAGGCCTGTTTGGAGGCGGGCCTGCGGCTGGTGCAATACCGGGAGAAGTCGCCCCGGCCTGGTGAAGGTGGGGTGACGGATCTGCAGCGCTTCCGCACAGCCACTGCGCTGCGTCAACTCTGCCGGGATCATGGCGCCCTGTTCATTGTGAACGATCGCGTGGACCTGGCCCTGTCCGTGGAGGCAGACGGGGTGCATCTGGGGCAAGAGGATCTGCCTCCACTGATGGCCCGTCGTCTGCTGGGTCCCGAGCGACTCATTGGCCGTAGCACCCACTGTCCGGCTCATCTGCGCCAGGCCGTTGCCGATGGCTGCGACTATGTGGGTGTCGGTCCTGTGTATGCCACCCCCACCAAACCCGGTCGTCCACCTGTGGGACTGGATTACGTGCGCCAGGCGACAGCCTCTAGCCCCGTTCCCTGCTTTGCCATCGGCGGGGTGAACACCGGGAATGCCCACCAAGCCATGGGGAGCGGCGCCCATGGCGTTGCGGTGGTTCGCGCCCTGATGGGCGCTTCGGATCCTGGCGCTGTCACCCGCCAATTGCTGCAGGTGATCGGGACCTCTGCCTTGCCTTGCCGATGAGCCTCATGGTCACCGTTCAGGTGAACGGCCAAGCCGTAGAAGTTCCACCAGGCCGGACTTTGCCCAATTTCCTGGAGCAGTTGGGCTACGACCTTCGCCTGGTGGCCCTGGAGTTCAACGGCGAGATTCTCCATCGACAGCACTGGTTCCACACCAGGATTCAGGAGGGAGACGTGCTGGAAGTGGTCACCGTCGTTGGTGGTGGAGGATCCGGAACTCCCCTGGAGCCTCCCGTCTGACTACAGTTGAAGAGTGTCTTTCGGCAACGGATGGAGATGAAGCTGCCCGGAACCTGGCAAGGTCGTCTTGCTGCTGTTCTCTTTCCCGTACTGGTGGTGGCCCTGGTGATCTTTTCACTACCCCAGCCTGCTGATGCTGCCCGCGGCGGGCGGTTGGGTGGTGGCAGCTTTGCACCCCGCTCCCTACCCAGAAGCGGGAGCAGTGGTTTTGGCGGGAGCAACGCCGTTCGTGGCGGCGGGTACGGCTTGGGCGGCGGCGGCTTCGGTTTCCCCTTCATTGTTCCCTTCTTCGGCTTTGGCGGTGGTGGTCTGTTGGGGATGCTCATGCTGTTCGCAGTGGTGGGCTTACTGATCAACGGCTTCCGGGGCGCCATGACCGGTGCCGGAACCATGGGTTCCCAAAACGACGCCATGGCCGAGCGGGACGGTCCCGTCACCATTGCCCAGGTGCAGATTGGCCTTCTGGCCAGTGCCCGGCAACTGCAGCAAGACTTGCGCCAACTGGCTGCCACCGCCGACACTGCCACTGCCACCGGGCTTCAGCGCCTGCTGCAAGACGTCACCCTGGCCCTGCTACGCAATCCCGAATACTGGGTGTATGGCAACGGAGAAGTGGGGCAGGTGGGCTTCCCTGTGGCGGAGGCCACCTTCAACCGCCTCTCGATGACAGAGCGCAGCAAGCTGGATGCCGAGACCACCATCAACGTGGCGGGCCAGCGCAGTTCCGGGGATGCCGGTCAGCACTCCGCCGCCAGTGAATACATTGCGGTCACTCTGCTTGTGGCCAGCCGCAGCGCCGTCCGGCTCCCCAAGCTCACCACGGCCAGCGATTTGGGCACGGCCCTACGTTTGTTGGGTTCCGTTCCGTCCGGAGATCTACTCAGCCTGGAGGTGATCTGGCAACCCGACGGCAACGAGGACGTGCTCACCTCCACGGAGTTGGTCACCCTCTATCCGCAGTTGCAGGCTCTCTAGAATGTGCGCTTGCCCGGCAGCTTCCCCGCCCCATGACAGGATGGATGCCGGTCGGATTTCTTCTGTGGTCAGCGAGTCCATATCATTCATCGGGCACATCCCGGTTGACACGGAGTTCGCAATTACCTGGTATCAAAGCTGGTGGAGCCGGTGCGGCTGGTGTGGTTGCCGGCTGGCTTTCCTCTCTTTGTCTCTTTTTTTCTCCATACTCTGCTCACAATCGCCAAAGCCAAGCTGAAGTTCCTTGCCCATTGAACCTTTACTCTCTTTCAATCTGAACCACACTCCAGCATTCCCATTGCACAGGTTTTTCTTTGATCAACTTTAGAGGGATATATCTTCTTTATCAAAACACAGTTTTTAATGACATATTTTGATGAAACAATTCAGGCCGCCACGAAAATCGGATAACTTCCCCCCACAGTCTACTACCTCACCATAAGAATACCAGTGATGGAGAGGGTTTTACGTGGGCCAGCAGGCTTGTTCAAATGGGGAGGCAATCATTTTTCATGGCGCCCCTTGGAGACTTTTCTATTATATCTCCTTTTCGTGGCTAGCAGCATGAGCAACAGTTGCTGTAGAAAGAGTAACCGTCACCGCCACAGCAGAAGCAGCGAGCAGTTGGGGAAGGAAAGAAGGAGAAGAGGTTTTCATGGAAGGTAGTAGGTGAAGGTGGACTGGATGGGAGCCGTAAAGCCTTAGGGAAGGGAAAGAGCGCCAGCCGGAGGCACAACCCGGCTGGCGCTGAGCTCCGTGCCGATCTAGAGATCGGAGCGGAGTTGAAGGAAGAGGCGGTTGTCGTTGTTGCCGGAGGAGCTGTTCCAGCGGCTGGCGCTCAGGTCCAGGTCCAGACTGTTATCCAGTTGGTAGCGGATACCGGCGCCGTAGGTGGTGCTGTGATCTGTGGTGTCGAGCCGGGTGTAGGGGGTGAGGAGGGCAGTGCCGTTGCGGAAGCCGTAGGCCACCTCGGCGTGGAAGCGGGCGGTGGGTTGCCGTTGGTGGAACGCCAGGTAGGCGTCGTCGGTGCTAGCGAGGATGTCCAGGTCCACCAGATTGGAATCGGTGATACCGAAGGAGGGCTGGAGGGAGAGGGCGAGGCCTTCTCCGGGGCGGGTGCCAGCTTTGTAGTTGAGAGCAGCGCCGACGCCCCATTCGTAGCGGTCACCGGTGAAGAGGAGGGTGCGGGCCACGGCGGAGGCGGTGAACTTGTTGTTGGCGGCGGCCCAATCAAGGCCACCCACCAGTTCGGTGGCGGAGGTGTTGTCGTTGTCCAGGAGGAAGGCCAGATCCATGGAGGTGGAGAGGACACCGCTCCGGAAGGAGAAATCGCGGGAGAGTTCAGCACCGATGCGGCCTTCCTGGCTGTCGGAATCCAGGAAGCTGGTGGTGGAGCCAGCCAGCTTGAGTGCCAGTTGGGTCTGGTCGGAGCGGAAGGCTTCCCAGCGGAGACCACCGGCGAAGGAGAAGAAGTCGCTGTCCCGGTTTTGGCGGGTGTCGTCCTGGTTCAGGCTATCGACGGAGGAGAGCTCCAGGGCGCCGATGGTATCGAGGGAGAATCGGGACGCGCCTTTGCCGTAGCCCACACTGGCCCAGAGGTCGAGGGAATCGTTGGCGGACCAGTTGAGGTAGGGGGTGACCACGGTGAGATCCACGTCGTAGTTGCCGGTTACGGCGGAGTCGATGTAGTCGTAGTCGGTGCGGGTAGTGCCGAGGGAGAGTGCTACACCGGCCAGGAGGGAGGGATTGAGTTGACCGTCTACGCCGACGGTGTAGGTCCAGTTCTGCCCGTCCAGGGAGAAGTCGTTGGCGGCATCACCGAATTTGGAGTAGTCGATGCTGCCCCAGAGAGCGAAGTTGCGAGAGGGGGTTGCCTCGTCGGGCGATGCATCGATCCTGGCCAGGTTGAGGGAGGCGAGGGGGACGTTGAAGTCGGTGCCGAGCAGGGCGAGGGCGTGTTGCAGGTCAAAGCCGCCGGCATTGATCTCCTGGTGACGGGAGAACAGGTAATCGCTGGAACGATCCAGGAAGGAGACACTGTTGGCAGCAGTGTTGGCAGCAGTGCGGGTCCGCCGCTTACGGATGCGGGATTGAACTGCGCGCCTGGGCTTAGCGGAGGCGGTGGGGGTAGGATCGGCTGTGGATGAGGAGAACTGGTCCTTGACGTAGGTACTGACCCCGCTCATACCCTCTGTTTCATATTTGACAACGATCTCGGCGGCTCCTTTTGCTAGAACATCGATAGCTTTTTCAACAGCCGTGTCTTTAATGAGGTTTGGTAAGTCTATCAGGTTTCCTATGTAATTTCCTAACAGGAACGCTCCACAAACCGGATTTAATCCACAAAGGCCTTTAAGAACCAGGGATTGAATCTCGGGGTAAAAAGCTATCAGTGCATCGGTAAAATGATCGCTGATGGGTCGTGATCCAATCACACCGACTTGAACGTCTGTACTCTCGCCGCCGGCAGAAGAGGTATGGGTAAGGGTGGCCAGGCTGGGAATTGCTGCATCAATATAGTTTGCGGCGGTGAAGGCCAGCCTCACCCGAACCTCTTGTGGTTGGTTCCAGTTTTCAGGGGTGAAGGTGAGGGTATCAGGGGTAACGCCAAAAGCGTCAGGATGGTCGCTGGAAATGCGGACGGTCACCCCTCCTTCCGGCTCTTCACTCAGCTTGACCGTGTATTCATCATAATATTTATCCAGAACGTTGTCCAGACTCTCTTGAACAGATTCAATAGCGTTTCCACTCGTTAAAATGTTTAAGGCCTCACTCCTAAGGCTTACTTTATCAATTTCATATTCTACAGCTTCTACCTTTTTCTCAGCAGCTTCCAGGAGTTTCTGCTCATCGGTTACGGGTCTGGATTTAGAAGCACGCGTGAACAGACCTCCTATTACCTTCTCACCAAGTGTACGGACAATCGTATCAAAAGGCACTTCGTTGATAGGATCGTTCAGCCTGATCGTCTTCTTGCTGATGATTATTCTGCTTTCACAAGATGGTAAATCCACATTAACCCTAACACCCGATGGCACCTCGGGTAAGCAGCTTAGGTTATTGTTATCCAGATAGAGCCATGCTAGATTATTAAGCCCGCTGAAGATGCCCTGCGGCAGGCTGCTTAGGTTATTGTCAGACAGCTCGAGATATTCTAGATTATTAAGC
>MWLD01000034.1 GCA_002018045.1 Candidatus Synechococcus spongiarum LMB bulk15M | reverse complement strand
CCGCTGGCGCAGTGGATGCCCAGGTGGGTTACGGCTTTGCCCTGCCCCAGGGAGGTGTGCTGACGCCCTTTGCCGAGGTGGGTATGGCGGGAGCGGATAGCCGTCGTCTCAGGCTGGGCACGCGATACGCAGCAGCGGTCACGGGTTTGGACATGGCGGTGGAGCTGGCGGGTGAGCGTCGAGAGAGCGGTGACACAGCAGCAGAGCACGCCCTTCAGCTTGACGTAGACCTCCGGTTCTGAGGATATAACCATGACCACGGCCACGGCCACGACTATGACTATGAGCATCCAGTCAAACCAACGCCTACGTGGGCGCATTCGGCGCTAAGCGGCAACAGCAGTAGCCGGAACCCTCCCAATTCACGGCGCTGACGCAAAGGAGCCGCATAAGACAGCAGGCTGCTTCTGCGGGACGGAGGCTTGCGTGGGGTTCTTTTGTTAAAATCACCGGACCTCTTCATCGATGAAGAGTTGCGATGGCTATGGCCGCCTTCAACGCAGATCAGGACGAGGCAAGCAGGGGGGCTCTGTCTTGATCGGTTTCGGGTTCGTCATGGTCAATAATCGTAGACTGCACCCCATGGATTCGGAACAGATCGGCCAAGACAGTCCGGTGGCGGGTCCGCTCCACAATGCAGTCCACAAAACCGTGCTCTTGCAGGTATTCCGCCGTCTGGAAATCGGCGGGAAGCTTTTCCCGAAGGGTTTCCTCAATCACCCGCCGACCGGCAAAACCGATCATGGCCTTGGGTTCGGCCAGGTTCAGATCCCCCAGCATGGCAAAGCTGGCAGTGACGCCACCGGTGGTGGGATCCGTCAGGAGGGGAATGTAAAGGCAGTGCGCTTGACGATGGCGGTGTAATGCGCCAGCCACCTTGGCCATCTGCATCAGGCTGAATAACCCTTCCTGCATCCGTGCCCCACCAGACGCGCACACAATGACCACGGGATAGCGATGTTGAGTGGCTGTTTCCACCAAACGGGTGAGCTTTTCCCCCACCACGGACCCCATGCTTCCCCCCATAAAACGGAAGTCCATTACCCCAAGGGCCAGGGGCATTCCGTGGAGACGGGCCAAGCCCGTGACCACGGCATCGCTCAGCCCGGTGGATTTCTGATAATCACGCAGACGATCCACATAGGCCTTGCGGTCCTGGAAAGCAAGGGGGTCCGTAGGGCGTAGGTGATTATCAAGGGGCTGGAAGCTGCCCTCGTCCACCAGTAGGCGGATCCTCTGGTGACTATCAACGCGGAAGTGATGGCCGCATTTCAGGCAAACACTGGCATTGGCCAACAGATCTTTGGTGTAGCTCACCTCACTGCAGTTGGTGCATTTGCTCCAGAGGCCGTCACTGTTGTCACTGCCCTGAAGGCTGCGCTGGGCAGGGGCTTCCCGTTTGCGGCTGGCAAACCAGTCAAGGAGGGACACGCTTGGTTGTCTCGGGATAAAAAGCTTATCCTTTCATTCAAACCGCTTCAGTTGCCAAGTGCGAGGCCCACAGTGTTCAACCAGGGCAACAGAAGCGCCAGCAACTGCCGCTGCAACGGTTCAGGGGTGAGCCAGACCAGACCGCCCGCAGTGGCCAGGAAGGGTCCAAAAGGAAAGGGTTGTCGGGGTTTAAGGCTCCCGCCGAGTCGTGCCAGCAGACCAAACAAGCCGCCACTGAACACTGCCAGAGCCAGGGCAAGCATGACGCCCTTTCCCCCCAACCAGGCCCCGAGAACGGCCGCCAGTTTGCCGTCTCCTCCACCCAGTGCCGGCACCCCCAAACACCATGTCCCCAACATACCCACCAGATCAAACCCCAGCAGAGCCAATGCTGCGGCCAGGCTGTGATGCACCAGGGGGGTGACGGGGCTCGTGCCCGTCGCCACGGCCAGCAGTGCCGTTGTTGTCAAACCAACGATCAAGCCCCAGCGACAGAGGGGCTCCGGCAGCCAGAAGCCATCCAGATCCAGCAGCAACAACAACAACAACCCACTGATAAGGAGCCAGCCAGCCAGAAGGCGCAGCACACCTGCAAAACCACTGGTTGCAGGAGTGGTCAGCAGGACCACAGCCACCCAGAGTCCAGCCGTGAGCCCTTCCGTCAGCCAGTCCCGCAGGGGGATGGGCACGCTACAGGTGCGGCAGCGACCCCTTAACCACAACCAACCCAGCAGGGGAAGATTTTCACGCCACGCCAAGGTTCGACCGCAAGCTGGGCAATGGCTGGCTGGCCACGTCAGACTTTCCCCCCGTGGCAAGCGCCAGGCTGCCAGGCCGAGAAAGCTGCCCACACATGCGCCCAGCACAGCCGCCACCACGGATTCCATGGCCAGGACGCTCATGAACCCTGCAGCGACTGAAGTCCTGCTGAAGCCTAAGCCACCGTCTTTTTCTCCTCGATCATGCGGTGGATGATGGGGGTGAGAATCAACTCCATGGCAAATCCCATCTTGCCTCCGTTCACAACCAGACTTGTGGGACTGGACATAAACGAATCCGGAATCATTTGCAGAAGATAAGTTGGTTCAATAGCAAATTGTGCTTTAACACCACGGCGAAAATGGATAATGACGAAGCTCTCGTCCGGTGTTGGAATATCACGACGGATAAAGGGGTTAGACGTGTCTACGGTGGGCACCCGTTGAAAGTTGATATGGGTTTCAGAAAACTGAGGGCAGATGTGGTTAATGTAATCCGGCATCCGGCGCAGAATGGTTTCAACAATGGTCCGGGCCGAGTAGCCCCGCTCCGCATTGTCCCGGTGAATCTTCTGAATCCACTCCAGGTTCACGATGGGTACCACGCCGATCAGGAGATCCACTAGGCGGGCCACGTCGTAATCGTCACCCTTGACGCCCCCGTGTAACCCTTCGTAGAAGAGCAGATCCGTGTTGGCGGGGAAGGGTTCCCAGGGAGTAAATTCGCCCGGGTTCAAACTGGTGCCGAGGCGTTGGTTCTGCTCGGACGCCTCTTCCGGACTGTGGAGATAGTAACGACGCTCACCCATGCCCGTATCTCCATAGGAGAGGAAGGTCTCCTCCAGCTTTTTGAAGATGTTGGCCTCCGGTCCAAAGTGGGAGAACGTGCGGTTGGCAGCGGTGGCTTCCGCCATCTTGACTTTCATGGTCATGCGGTCAAAGCGGTGATAGCTGTCGCCTTCAATCACCGCGGGATTGATCCCTTCACGACGGAAGATGTGTTCAAAGGCTCGTTTCACGGTGGAGGTTCCGGCACCGGAAGAGCCGGTGACAGCCACAATGGGATGCTGCTTCGACATAGGGAAGAAGGATGGGGAGACAACACGGAATCCAGTGTGCAGCCCTAGGGCGCCACTTGGCTAGATCCGTTTGACGTCTCGCTGGCATCCACGTCTTCGACAGGATCTTCCAGGGCTGCCAGCAGGTTCTCCCCCATGGCGCGACAGCCCACGGCAACACAGCCCCTGGCCATCATGTCCGGGGTGCGGAAGCCCGCCTTCAACACCTGGTCGACCGCAGTTTCCAAGGCCGTGGCAGCCGCCTCTTGCCCCAGACCCAAACGCAGCATCATGGCTGCGGAGAGCACCATGGCCAAGGGATTGGCCCGATCCTGACCGGCGATATCGGGGGCGGAACCGTGGACAGGTTCAAACAGTCCCGGTCCGCCGTCCCCCAAGGACGCAGACGGCAACACGCCAATGCTGCCGCCGAGCATGGCTGCCTCGTCGCTCAGGATGTCACCGAACAGGTTTCCCGTCAGCAGCACGTCAAATCGGCGTGGCTGGCGGACGAGTTGCATGGCGGCATTGTCCACGTACATGTGCTCCACCGTCACGTCGGGATAGGCGGACGCCATCCGCTCCACCCGCTCCCGCCACAGTTGGGACACGTCCAGCACGTTGGCCTTGTCAACGGAACAGAGATGATGGCGTCGCCGACCGGCCAGCGTAAAGGCCATGGCGGCAATCCGATCCACCTCCATGGCGCCATAGGTCATGGTGTTAAAGGCGCGTTCCCCGGCTCCACTACCGATGCGCCCTTTGGGTTGGCCAAAGTAGATGCCGCCGGTCAACTCCCGTACCACAAGCAAATCCACACCCGACACCACCTCGGGCTTCAGGGAGCTGGCCCCCAGAAGCGAGGGGATGACCTTCACCGGGCGTAGATTGGCAAACAGCTTCAGGCCGGCCCGTAGACCCAGCAGTCCGCTCTCAGGCCGCTGCTGCCGCGGTAGCCGGTCGTATCGGGGGTCGCCAATGGCGGCCAGCAACACCGCATCCGCAGCGCGGCAGCGCCGCAAGGTCTCCTCGGGGAGGGGCTCGCCACAAGCGGCAATGGCTGCGCCTCCCATGGGAGCCTCCTCCATGGCGAGGTCCAGCCCATGGCGACTGCACACAGCCTGCAGAAGGCTTTTGGTTACCGCCGTGATGTCCGGGCCAATGCCGTCGCCGGGTAGGAGGGTGATGTTCATGGCTGTCGGGAACGCTCCACCTGCTGCTGCAACCGCTTGAGACTACGACTCAACTCCGGCAGGCGCGCAAACAGGGCCGAGGCCCGGAGCCAGAGCCGGTTGGGCATCACGGGAAAGCCACTCACCACTTCCCCGGGTGCCACATCGGTATGGATACCGGTTTTAGAACTGGCCACCACCCCATCCCCGATGCGCACCCGATTGGTCACACCCACCTGGCCCGCCAGAACGACGCCACGTCCCACCACGACGCCGCCAGCAATGCCCACCTGGGCAGCAAAGGCACAGCCTTGGCCTGTAACCACCCCATGACCAATCTGGACCAGATTGTCGATCTTGGTGCCAGCCCCCAGGCGGGTTTCCCCCACGGCAGGGCGATCCACCGTGCTACAGCAGCCCACTTCCACCTCATCCTCCAGCACCACATGGCCTGTTTGGGGCATTTTGCGCCAACCACGACGGGTAGGAACAAAGCCGAAGCCCTCTCCACCGATGACCGCATTGGCCTGAACCACACAGTTACGCCCCAGGCGGCTACGGGAATGCACCACAACGTTGCCGTGGAGTTCACAGCCCTGTCCAATCCACACGTCGTCGTACAGCACCACGCCAGGATGAAGAACAACATCCTGCCCCACATGGCAGCGGGCGCCCACCACCACCCCGGCCGCCAGGGAGGCACTGTCAGCCACGTGGGCATCAGGGGCCACAACCGCTTGGGGATGGCGGCCAGGGGTAGGACGTTGGCGGGGGTAGAAGCAGTCCAGCGCTTCGGCAAAGCTGAGGCGAGGGGAAGCGGAGGCAGCCCAGGCAATGCCCTGCTGCTGCGCCAAGTGATGCAGCGGCTCCTCGTCGGTGGGCAACAACACTGCACTGGCGCCACAGTGGGCCAGGGCTGCTTTCATGGCGTTGTTCCGCTCCAGGAAGACGAGTTGCCCCTTCCGGGCTTTGTCCAGAGCGGCGGCGCCATCCAGGGGCGGATCATCCGCCAACCAGCGGGCGCCCTCCGGCTGGAGGCTATCCAGGGCAGCGAGGAGTTCACTGAAGCGCATCAGACGGTCGCGTTGGGGGAGCGGGTCAAGACCAGGGAATCACGGTGAACCACACAAGCGGCATTGGGTTGTCCCAGCAAGGGGGTGACCTGGTTGCGGGAGAGGCCACGGATCCTGTTCACCACCTCACTGCTGTGACGGCTGATGCCCCGGGCAATTTCTTCCCCGTCCGGCCCATGGAGGCAGACAGCTTCATGGGACGAGAAGGAGCCCTCCACCACCGTGATGCCGGCAGACAACAGGGACGCGCCGTGCTGTTCAATGGCCTTCACGGCCCCCTGATCCAGGTGCAACCTGCCCTGAGGCAACACACCGTGCGCCAGCCAGCGTTTCCGGATAGGGATGGGGAGGGCGTCGGGCTGGAAGCGGGTTCCTCCGTTACCCCCTTGCAACAACCCTTCTAAAACAGCAATGGTGCGGCCATCGGCCAGGTCCACCGTGATGCCACCGGCCGTGGCGATGCGGGCAGCGGCCAGCTTGGTGGTCATGCCCCCTGTGCCCCACTGGCCACCGGGTTCCGCCGCTTGGGTCAGGCTCAGCAGTTCCGCACGGTTGCGCACCTCGTGAATGGGGCTGGCCTGCATGTCGCGCCTCGGGTCGGCCGAGTAGAGACGGTCCACGTCCGTGAGCAGGATGAGCCGCTCAGCCGCCACTGCCACCGCCACCCGCGCCGCAAGGGTGTCGTTGTCGCCAAAGCGCAGCTCATCGGTGGCCAGGGCGTCGTTTTCATTCACAACGGGAAGCACCCGGCGCACCAACAGGCCCCGTAACGTGTCAGTGGCGTTGCGGTAGCGGTGGCGAGACACGAAATCACCGCGGGTCAGCAACACCTGGGCCACCAACTGACCATAGACACCAAAAGCCTTGTCGTAGGAGGCCATGAGCAGTCCTTGCCCCACGGCTGCCGCCACCTGCTGCTGTGACAACTCCCGTGGCCGCCGGGTGTCCCCCAGGCGACGACTACCGAGCCCGACAGCGCCACTGCTCACCAACACCACAGGACGCCCCTGCCGCCAGCAGCGGCTCAAGACCCTCGCCAGTTCGGCAATGACGGTTTCCGTGTCGCGCTGATGGTCTCCCCGCAAAATGCTGGTGCCCACCTTGACCACGATGGGCGGGAGAGCCGTGCCGGAGTTAACCATGGAAAGCCTGACACATTTCATCACCCTCGATGAGGAGGGGCAACATCGGGGTTAATTTAAGGACGCCGTTCATCCTTGCATTTTTGCATCATGGCCATCAAGAGGGGTCAGAAAGTTCGCATCAAGCGTCCCGAGTCCTATTGGTTCAACGAGGTGGGCACCGTAGCCTCCGTGGATGCCAGCGGCATCATCTATCCTGTATCCGTGCGTTTTGACAGCGTCAACTACACCGCCTACAGTGGCGTAGAAGGTGGCCTGAACGTCAACAATTTTGCCGAGAGCGAGCTGGAAGCGGCCTGAGGACACCAGGGGCTTCACAAGGTTCCACACTCGACCCGCCTCCCGAGACCACCTGCTTCTCCATCACCGTTTGTGCCGGAGCTTCCCGAGGTGGAAGTGGTCCGCCGTGCATTGCAGCACAGTGTTGGCCCTTTCCTGATTCATCATGCAGAGGTGCTACTGGCGCGCACGGTGGCGTTCCCCGTGGGTGACGGTGCAGCCTTTGCCGCCGCACTCACGGGGACCCGACTGACGCCTTGGCGCCGGCGCGGCAAGTACCTGCTCAGCCAGCTCTCGCGTCAAGGGCAACCCGCAGGTCAATTGGGCGTTCACCTGCGCATGACCGGCAGGTTTCGCTGGCTGGACAGGGAAGAATTCCCCGTGTGTCCCCACACCCGGGTGCGCCTTCTTGGGGAGAGGAAAGAGTTGCGCTTTGTGGACACACGCAGTTTTGGACGCATGTGGTGGGTGCCCCCCGGCACAGTGGCGTCCCAGGTGATCACAGGGCTGCAGCGGCTAGGTCCGGAACCCTTTACCCCAGCCTTTGACGGCACCTATCTGGAGAAGCGCCTGCGGGGTTCCGGGCGGCCTATCAAAACAGCGCTGCTGGATCAGTCGGTGGTGGCTGGCGTCGGCAATATCTATGCGGATGAGTGTCTTTTTCTAGCGGGCATTCCACCCCACGTTCCCGGCGGCAGCCTGAGCCAAGGGCAACTACACCGGCTTTGTGAACAGTTGGTGCAGGTCTTGGCCAGGAGTGTTCGGCAGGGAGGAACCAGTTTCAGGGATTTTCGTGACCTGCAAGGCGTCAACGGCAACTACGGCCAGGAGGCTTGGGTCTATGGGCGGCCCGATGCGCCCTGTCGCCGTTGTGGTACACCCATCCAACGCCAGGTGCTCAGTGGACGGAGTAGCCACTGGTGTCCCCATTGCCAGCAGGGGCAGTAGGGTCAGCAGAGTGTTCCGCCAGCAGAGGCAAGGTGGTCAGGGCATGGAGAATGGCCCCTGCATGGTGGTGGTGGGAGCGCAGCAGGGTGGCTGGCCGGACGCGCCTCCACCAATCCAGAAGTTCCGGCCTGGCATTGCTCACCATCACCCCCCACCACGGACCACCCAGCATGGAACGGTCGTTGCCGGAATCGCCGCAGCAGAGCACTTGATCGGGTCGCAGACCCAGCTTCTGCTGGAGATAGCCGCTCACCGCACCCTTGCCCGCAGCGGGGGGCAGGAGATCCAGTTGGTGACCACTGCTGAACACCACCTGCGCCTGAAGATCAGCCTGCCGTAGCGTGGCCCGGAGGTGCTGCTCAAACTGATGGGCCTCCTCCGTTCCCACCCGGGGCTTGACCAGTTCATAGCTGAGCTTGTAGGGGGTTTGCTCGGATGCCGGTTGCAGGATCAGACCACTCCAACCGGACAACAAGGCGCTGAGGGCTGGGCGATCCCAATGGCGCTGTAACTGCCTGTCCCAGGCGAGATCCGGCTGGCCACACCAGAGCAAGGCGGAGCCAACTCCCGTGGCCCAACCCTCGGGCTCCAACAGATCCTCCTCCTGCTGCAGTTGGCGTGCCCCGGCCAGGCTACGGCCTGTAGCGTAGACCAGATGAATCCGGGACCGCAGTGTCCGCAGTGTGTGATTGAGACGAGCCAGAGCGTGTCTGTCACCCACGAGGGTATGGTCCAGATCGGTGACCAACAGCAGATCCTTCATTGCCCCGTTACCTCCGCTGACGACCGGGTGTCGTAGCCATGTCCAAATCCATCATTCCACCCCACTCCCGCAGCCGTGCCAGCTTGAAGGAAGAAAAGATCGTTCAATCGGCGGAAGCCCATCTTGAGCGCACCCTCATCAGGGTCAGGGGTCAGTTGGCAGGGTCCGTGGCAGCCATCGAGCACCCCAGCAGAGGCATGTTCCTCAACTACGGAGAGGTCTTTCTCCGGGACAACGTGCCGGTGATGATCCATCTGCTTCTGAAAGGGCGTCACGCTCTGGTGCGCCACTTTCTGGCGCTGTGCATGGATCTGCAAAGCAGCGCCTTGCAGACTCGCGGTCTTTTCCCCACCAGCTTCATCGAGAAAGAAGGGGAGTTGGTTGCGGACTACGGCCAACGGTCCATTGGTCGGATCAGTTCGGTGGATGCCAGCCTCTGGTGGCCCATCCTCTGCTGGATCTACGTCTCCCACGTCCAGGACTGGCAGTTCGGCTGTGACCAACGGGTGCAGCGGGCGATCCAGCGGCTCCTGGATCTGGTGATGCAACCCTCCTTTGAGGGCACCCCCGTGTTGTTTGTGCCGGACTGCTCCTTCATGATCGACCGTCCCATGGACGTGTGGGGAGCGCCCCTGGAAATCCAGGTGCTGCTGTACGGCGGCTTGAAGTGTTGTGTTCGTCTCATGGAGCTGGCCCAGCAGCACAACGCCACCCCCAGCAGACTTCTCAGCCAGAGAATCCCTCTCACCCGGCAGTGGATCCATGACCTGCGCTCCTACTTGCTGAAGCATTACTGGGTCACCAGCAAAACCATCCAGGTGCTGCGGCGACGCCCCACGGAGCAATACGGAGACGTGCAACACCTGAACGAGTTCAACGTTCAGCCCACATTCATCCCGGACTGGCTTCAGGATTGGCTGGACAACCGCGGCGGCTACCTCATCGGCAACGTGCGCACAGGTCGGCCGGACTACCGATTTTTTACACTGGGCAACAGCTTGGCATGCATCTTCGGTCTGCTAACAGCGCCCCAGCAGCGGGCGCTGTTTCGCTTGGTGCTCCACAACAACAACCACCTGATGGCCCAGATGCCCATGCGCATCTGCCACCCTCCCATGGAGGGCCAGGAGTGGGCCATGAAGACGGGCTCCGATCCGAAAAACTGGCCCTGGAGTTACCACAACGGAGGGCACTGGCCCAGCTTGCTCTGGTACCTGGTGATGGCGGTGGCCCTCCACGACAAGGACCACCCCAAGGCGGACGTATTGCTCACGGGCCAGATGAAAACCTTGCTGGAGCGCTCCTACCAGAGCCATCTCAGCCAACTGCCACGCCAGCAATGGGCGGAATACTTTGACGGCCCCACGGGAACGTGGGTGGGCCAGCAGGCCAGAACCTATCAGACGTGGACCATCGTGGGTTTCCTCCTCACCCGTGAACTGCTCCGCAACGGCTGCCGACTCGACTTCTCGTTTGCGTTGAGTCAGGAGACCTCAGAAGAGGCCTAGGGTGAGAGAGGCGTCGATGGGCAACGTGGCGCCGATGCCCAGGTAAAGGGCCATAAAGGTGCCGAACAGGAAGACGGTCATGGCAACAGGTCGCCGGAAAGGGTTCTGGAAACGATTGAAGCTCTCGATAAAAGGAATCAGCATCAATCCCAAGGGCACCATGCCCTGAAGAACAATGCCCAGCAGCTTGTTGGGCACAACGCGCAAGATCTGAAACACCGGATAGAGGTACCACTCCGGCAGAATCTCCAGGGGCGTGGCGAAGGGATCGGCAGGCTCCCCGACCATGGCGGGATCCAGCACAGACAGACCCACCACACAGGCAAGGGTCCCCAGGATCACCACGGGGAAGATATAGAGGATGTCGTTGGGCCAGGCGGGCTCACCGTAATAGTTGTGACCCATGCCTTTGGCCAGCTTGGCGCGAAGCTGCGGATCGCTCAGGTCGGGTTTCTTGAGGATTGACATCAGTCCGGTGGGTGGGATGGTGAGAGGAGGGAAGCAGGAGTCTGGAGGCGGGATCGCGACGATGGGAGCTTAGAGAGGACCTGAAATTCCCTGCTTACGGATCATCAGGAAGTGCATCAACATGAACACTGCCAAAAGCCAGGGCAGCACAAAGGTGTGGAGACTATAGAAGCGGGTCAGAGTAGCCTGACCAACGCTCTCGCCACCCCGGAGAAGCTCCACCACCTGGTCGCCAACCACAGGAATGGCGGCGGGCACGCCGGAGACGATCTTCACGGCCCAGTAACCCACTTGGTCCCAGGGCAGAGAGTATCCGGTGACTCCAAAGCTGACGGTGATGACCGCCATGGTGACACCCACCACCCAGGTGAGTTCACGGGGTCGCTTGAAGCCTCCCGTCAGGTAGACCCGGAACACGTGGAGGATCAGCATCAGCACCATCATCGAAGCACTCCAGCGATGCACGGAGCGGATGAGCCAACCGAAGTTCACGGAGGTCATCAGGTACTGAACGGAGTCGAAGGCCTCGGCCACGGTGGGCCGGTAATAAAACGTCATGGCAAACCCCGTTGCAAACTGAATCAGGAAACAGACAAGGGTGATGCCGCCAAGGCAATAGAAGATATTGACGTGAGGCGGAACGTACTTGGTGGAGAAGTCGTCTGCGATCTCCTGGATCTCCAGGCGCTCTTGGAACCAGTCGTAAACCTTCGACATAGGGGCTCGGGAACTTAACGGGTGAAGGGGCAGGAGAGATGTCTGCCCGTCAAGCGCAGGGTGAGGCCTGCGCAATAGAAATCGACTTTATAAAGCCCACGTCGCAGCGTGGGGGCTGGCGGGCCATAACCAAAAGACTATATCGCCTTCAAGCAAGGGGCATCACCATGGGCAGACGTCACGCCAAGATGGAGTGGTGGGTGCAATGTGGCGTGCGCAAGCTAAGGATTTGTCTGTTCATCCTGATTCTTGCTGGCTTCCTCTTGGGGTCGCCACCAGCTCAGGCCCTCTCCGAAGATCAGCAACTGGTTGTGGAGGCCTGGAGCCTGGTGAACCAAAGCTATGTGGATCCGACATTCGAGGGGATAGCCTGGCGCCGCTTGCGGCAAAAAGCTCTGGAGCAGCCAATCCTCTCCAGGGAGAGTGCCTATGAGGCCATTGACACCATGCTGGCCCCCATCGGCGATCCCTTCACGCGGTTCCTGCGACCGGAGCAGTTCAAAGCCCTTACGGACAGCACGGCGGGCGCCATCAGCGGCGTGGGTCTACAGCTTGGCATCAACGAGGGGGAGACCGTGGTGCGGGTTCTCTCCTCCCTGGAGGGTTCTCCGGCGGCGACGGCGGAGATCCGTCCTGGCAGCGTGATCCTGGCTGTGGAGGGAAACTCCGTGGAGGACCTGGGCCTGGAAGGGGTTGCTGCTGCGCTGCGGGGACCCTCCGGCACGGTTGTGGACGTCCTGTTGGAGGCGCCGGACGGTGAACGCCAATCCTTATCCCTTGAGCGGCGCACCGTAGATTTGCGCCCCGTGCGCAGCCGCCGCCTCCGGGAAGACAGGCACACCTACGGGCTACTGCAGATCAGGCAGTTCACAACCAAGGTGCCGGAGCTGGTGAGTGCGGCACTGGCGGAACTGCAAAACAAGTGCATCGAAGGACTGATCCTTGACCTCCGCAACAATCCCGGCGGTCTGGTGAGCAGTGGCTTGAAGGTGGGCAATGCCTTGCTGGACACCCAGCCCCTGGTGAGCATCCGTGACCGCAACGGCGTTGTGGAAACCGTCATCACGGATGCCGGGACGCTCTACGACGGCCCGATGGTGGTGTTGGTCAACAGCGGCACGGCCAGTGCCAGTGAAATTCTGGCTGGAGCCCTGCAGGACGATGAACGGGCGGAGGTCATGGGGCGTCCCACGTTCGGGAAGGGTTTGATCCAAACCTTGATTCCTCTGAACGACGGTAGTGGCTTGGCCGTCACCGTGGCCCGTTACGTGACACCAGCGGGTCACGATATCCAAAGCGCGGGCATTGTGCCCAACCAGGTGCTTGCAGCCTCAACTCAGGAGATGCCGGAGGAAGACAGCCAGGATCCCTGGCTAGGGAGGGCCATGGTTGCGCTGCAGAACCAACTCCATCGCCATGAAAAGCACATCAAGCGGACGGCTATGACCTGATTCCTGATGGGGAAGCCAGTCCCAACTGCACCAGCAGCCTGGACACGTCGTCAAAGTCGCGCCAGGGGTGAAAGGCCACCCCACGCTCCGTCAGCAACCCGGCCAGAAGGTCTCTGGCAAAGACCACGTCTGCCGCCTCGGCCATGCGCAGGTCCGTAATGCCGTCACCAATGGCGATGGTGCGACCCTGACCGTACCGGTCCATGACCAGCGCCTTGGCCACAAGTTCCTCCTCGGAGCTGTAGGGGCTGTGGATGTGGTGACGTGTGCCCTCCTGGTCCTGGGGAACAGGCAGGCCCGCAACGACGGCTTTGAAGCGATGACGATGCTCCCGCAGTACCGCCTCGACGAGAGGGAGAAAACCGCCGGACACCACGACAACGGGGATGCCGGCGTGATCCATGGCGTCGAGGAAGCGCAGGAAACCGGGCCGCGGGACAAACGTGGCCATCCGCTTTTCCAAGGCCGTCAGGTGCCGGGCCGTGAGGACGGCGCCCAGTTGATCCATGGCCTCCCGCAGCGTGAGACGAAAGCAGAGCAGGTCTGCCTTGATCCGACGCCAAACGTCGCCGTAGGTGTCCTGCATCAACAGATCAAAGGTATCGACAGCAGTGATGGTGCCGTCGAAATCACAGAAGGCAGTGGCCGGAGCCATGGCCTTATCCAACACCATCGGTGGCAGAACGGAGACTGGATTAATGTTTGCCTGGAGTCACGGGAAGCGGTGCGCCATGGGTGCCAGCTTTTTGCAAGGATCGGTTGCGGGGGCGATGTGTCAACTGCGGCTTTCAGGGGCCGGTTCCAGGGGACCCGCTCTGCTCCAGGTTGTGGAGCCCGTCTTGCCGAGGCTCGACCGGCAACACGCCCTGGAACTGGATTGTGGGGACTGGCTGCTGAGCTACATGGATCTGGAACACCTGCAAGAGCGGCTACTGCTGCACAACCTGAATCCGGTTGTTCTGCGCTCTGTCGAGCCGCGCACAATTGTGGCTGGCGCTGCCCTGGGTTTCATGACCCAGCCCTGGATGCCGGCGCCTCCAGCGCAGCAGCAACCCCCTGAACAATTCCGGGATCAGGAGGAAAAAGCCTATCTTTACGAGGGCTGCCTGCGCTCCGGGGATGTGCTGGAACACGGTGCAACGGTGGTGATTTTAGGAGATGTCAACCCCGGCGCCCGGATCCGCGCTGCCGGGGACGTGATTGTTTGGGGACGGCTGCGGGGGATGGCCCATGCCGGTAGTCAGGGTAACGGAGCAGCCCGTATCGCTGCCCTGCAACTGCAACCTCAGCAGGTGCGCATTGCCTCCACAACAGCGCTGGGACCCGGCGAACACGGGCCGCCAGGGCAGCCGGAGCAAGCTGTCCAACGCAACGGTCAGATTGTGATCGAAGCTGCTAAACTTCCACACGTCCCTATGCCTAACATGAGACTACGGACCCCTGTTGCCAAGTGACCCCGGTGAAGGCAAGCTTAAAACCACCAGCACATTGCGTCTCCGTATTGAACAAATGCCCTCTTCCGATTCCACCGCATACATTGATGCCCTGAAGAGCCACAACTGCCGTTCCATTGTGCTGTGCTCAGGGAAGGGAGGGGTCGGCAAAACGACGCTCACAGCCAATCTTGGTATTGCCCTGGCCAAGCTGGGGCAAAAAACCTGTGTTGTGGATGCGGACTACGGTCTGCGGAATCTGGACTTGCTTCTCGGTTTGGAAAGCCGCATTGTTTTTACGGCACAGGAGGTCATTTCCGGCAGTTGTCGTCTGGGACAGGCGCTGGTAAAACACAAGCACGAAACCAACCTGATGCTCATGCCGGCGGGAAATCCCCGCATGCTCGACTGGTTCAATCCGGAGCACATGCGGAGTCTGGTCACCATGCTGGCAGACAGCTTCGATTTCATTCTCATTGATGCACCGGCAGGTGTAGAAGACGGCTTCAAAAATGCCGTAGCCGGCGCCAACGAGGCCATCCTTGTTGTGAACCCTGAAATCTCGTCCGTGCGGGATGCGGACCGTGTTGCGGGACTTCTCTCTTCTCAGGGCACCTTTGACCTCATCCAGTTGGTGGTCAATCGTGTACGGCCCAGGATGGTGGAAAAGCTGGACATGCTGTCCATCGAGGACGTGCTGGATATCCTGGCGGTTCCCCTTCTTGGGGTCGTCCAGGAGGACGAGCAGGTGATCGTTGCTTCCAACCTGGGTGAACCCCTGGCCTTGGGCAAGCAGAAGTCTCCTGCTGGTGTTGCCTACGGCAACATCGCTCGCCGGATCCAGGGAGAGGAGGTACCGATTCCTGATATCAACGCCAAACCGGCGGGCTTGATGGACCGTCTTGGTGATTTTCTGTCCACAAGAATTATTTGAGGCGCCACCATGACCATTAGCGAACTGCTGAACCGTATCTTCGGCAACAGGAGCACCAGCGCCAACTCTGCCGGTAGTCGTCTGCGTATGGTATTGGCCCATGATCGCAGCGATTTGAGCCCTGCCATGCTGGATCAGATGCGCTTGGAAATCATGGAAGTGGTGTCCAAGTATCTGGAGCTTGACCATACCGGCAGCGAGCTCAGTCTGGAAACCGAAGAGCGCTCCACGGCCCTCGTGGCCAACTTGCCCATCCGTCGTGTCAGAAAGCTGGTCCGCTAAACGGTCAGTCTTCTTGCCGGTCGAGCAGGTGGGCGGCAAGCAGGGCATCCAGGCAACAGGCCAGAGCCGCAAAGCCACTGATGAGACGCCAGAGCGTTTGGGACAGAAACAGGCATAGGGCAAGGCCTGTCAAAGCCAGGCTGACGTCAATCAGGATGGCGCGGCTGAGCCACTGCTTGGGAATCCTGGTCACCATGAAGGTTCAGGCAGATTGAAAGGGATTTTGAGGCATGAGCGTGGCCAGTTCTCGACTGGCCTGGTCCAGGGCTTGGCGCTCATGGCTCGACAGGATCCAGCCCCGGGCCTGCTCCATCGCCTTCACGTGGTGCGGACGGCGTAGGCCAGGGATGGGAACAGTCCCATGGGCACGGCACCAGTTGACGGCCACACCGGCTGGCGTAGAACCATGATCCATTGCCATCTCACCCATCAAGGCAAGCAGTGGCTCCAGGCGGGGCAACAGGCGCCTGAAGAGCAAGCCCCGGAGTCCGGACGGTAAACGATTGGTAGTGTGCTGCCCTGTCAACAGCCCCAGGGCCAGGGGAGAGTAGGCAATCACCGTCACTCCCAGTTCTCGACAAACCTCCAGCACACCGCCTGGTTGAAGCGGCTGCCGGGATAACAAGGAGAATTGCACTTGCACACTGCGCAACGGTACACCGGAATCCGCCATCCAGGCCACGGCACGGCGTAGCCGCTGTGGACCCATGTTGGAGAGGCCCACGGCCTTGGCGCCCCCAAGCTGCACCTGATCCGTCAATCCCTGCAACAGGAGCTTCTCCTGCCATGGGGCATAGCGGGCAGTGCTCCAGTGGAGTTGCACCAGGTCAATGGGGCGTCCCAGACGTTGCCGGGAGGCTGCCGCTGCTTTACAAAAGCCGTGCCGTCCCAGGCGCCAAGGATAGGGAGCCAGCTTGGTGGCCACGGTCACTTGTTGGCGCTGCTTCGGTGAGAGGCGGGACAGTCCTTGACCCAGCAGGATTTCGCTGCGTCCCTGAAGCTTGCCTGTTCCATAGGAGTCAGCGGTGTCAAAGAAGGTGAGCCCCGCCCTGACGCACGCCTGAAAGGTGTCCAGCAACAGGGGATCGTCCCTCTCGGGACGGTACGTCCAAAGCAGGCGGTTACCCCAGGACCAGGTTCCCACTCCAATGGGCGCCAGGTCCGGTGTGCCCGGTCGCTGGTCTTGTGTCCACACCTGAGGTTTGCTCTCACCCACAAGGCACACCAATCCAGCACCGATTCCGGATCGACGCCCCCTTTTTCCGCATCAAAGTCTTCCGGAACACGGTCCAGCTTAGGGCTACGGCATTCGACTCCGGACCAGTGATCTCTCACCCCCTTCACGGAGGTGCGCCTCGGTAAAGCCCCACGATGCGCGATTGTTGGGAACAACGGGATCCTGCTGACGGATCATGGGTTTGCTGCTAGGTTTGGTTGCCGCTTTTCTTTTGCTGCGGGAGGATCGTTCCCCTTGAGCACAGGCACGCTCTATGACAAGGTCTGGGAACTGCATCGGGTGGCGGAGTTGCCAGGTGGTCAGACCCAGTTGTTCATTGGTCTGCACCTCATCCATGAGGTGACCAGTCCTCAGGCGTTCGCCATGCTGGACGAGCGCGGTCTCGGCGTGCGTCATCCTGAGCGCACCGTAGCCACGGTGGATCATATTGTCCCCACAACAGATCAGGGACGGCCCCTGGCCGATCCTCTGGCTGAGGCCATGTTCAGCGCCCTGGAGAAGAACTGTGCCGACCATGGTCTGCGGCTCTACGGCCTTGACAGTGGCCAACAGGGCATTGTCCACGTCATTGCTCCGGAGTTGGGGCTCAGTCAGCCGGGTATGACCGTTGCCTGTGGCGATTCCCACACCTCAACCCATGGTGCGTTTGGCGCCATTGCCTTCGGGATTGGCACCACCCAGGTTCGTGACGTGTTGGCCAGCCAAAGCCTGGCAATGGATAAGCTGAAAGTACGCAGGGTTTCCATTCACGGGTCTCTTGCGCCTGGTGTCTTTGCCAAGGACGTGGCCTTGCACGTCATTCGCCGTCTTGGCGTAAAATCCGGCGTGGGCTATGCCTATGAATTTGCCGGGAGTTGCATTGCAGCCATGGCCATGGAGGAGCGCATGACCCTGTGCAACATGGCCATTGAAGCCGGAGCGCGCTGTGGTTACGTCAATCCCGATCAGGTGTGTTTCGACTACCTGCGCAATCGACCCTATGCCCCAACTGGGGCTTCCTGGCAGCGGGCCGTGACCTGGTGGCGCAGCCTGGCCAGTGACGGGGATGCCGTCTATGACGATGAGGTGGCCATGGATGCCGGGGAGATCGTGCCCACCGTTACGTGGGGCATTACACCAGGGCAGGCCATGGCTGTGGATGAGGTCGTTCCCACACCGGATCAACTGCCTCCTGGGGAGCGGCCTCTGGCGCAAGAGGCCTATCGTTACATGGATCTGCAACCAGGGCAGCCCATTGCGGGAACGCCTGTGGACGTTTGTTTCATCGGGAGTTGCACCAACGGCCGCCTCAGTGATCTACGGGATGCGGCTCTGGTGGCCAAGGGTCGCCATGTGGCCGATGGCATGAAAGCGTTTGTGGTCCCTGGTTCCCAACAGGTGGCCCGGGCCGCGGAAGCGGAGGGTCTGGATGTCGTCTTTGCCCAGGCGGGATTTGAGTGGCGCCGGCCTGGCTGCTCCATGTGCCTTGCCATGAACCCGGATCGGCTGGAGGGACGCCAGATCAGCGCCAGTTCCAGTAACCGGAATTTCAAAGGGCGTCAAGGCTCGTCGGCTGGCCGCACCTTGCTGATGAGTCCGGCGATGGTGGCTGCCGCCGCGGTCAGCGGTGTTGTCACTGATGTGCGCACCATGCTGCGCACCGCAAAGAACACCGAAACGGAACCTGTGGAATGACGACGGCGCCCATCACCATGGTGGAAGGCAAGGCGATTGCCCTCCCAGGCCATGACATCGATACGGATCGCATTATTCCAGCCCGTTTCCTGAAGAGCATCAGCTTTGCAGGGCTGGGCAACCATGTCTTTGCCGATGACCGCGCAGCAGCGGGAGGAGACCATCCTTTTGATCGACCGGAGCACCAAGGAGCCAGGATTCTGGTCGTCAACCGGAATTTTGGCTGCGGCTCCAGCCGTGAACATGCCCCCCGGTCTCTGCAGCGCTGGGGCATTGCCGCCGTGATTGGCGAGAGCTTTGCCGAAATTTTCGCCAGCAATTGCCTTGCCCTGGGCATGCCCTGCCTGAGAGGAGAGACAGGGACAGTCGAGGACATCCAGCAACTGGTGCAGGAGCAGCCCGGAGTTCACTTCTGCCTCACGCTGGAGGCGCCCACGCTCCGTGGGCTGGACCGCCATTGGCCTCTGACGATGGAAAACGGCCCGCAAACCATGCTCCTGAATGGGTGCTGGGATGCGACAGGCCTCCTGCTCAGCCATGACGACAGGTTGAGGCGGACAGCTCTACAGCTTCCCTATCTCAATGACTTTGCGTTGTCCAACTGATCATCGGTTGTCATGCAGCCAGGAGGATGGTGTGTAGGGGATAAAAGGAGTCCCTGTACCACGCCAGTCAAAGCCGTTGATGCGAATTCGCAAGCCGGTCAGCCCGCGCTCCGGGCTATGGAAGATTCCCACATTATAGGCCCGTCGCTGCCATTTTATCTCGAAGAGGGAATCAATTCTGTGACCATATTTCTCTGATCGTCCATCTACATTGTAGGACATGCTTGTTGACAAAAGTAGGGGGCCGACCAACTGCTGTGTCCATGAAATATGAAGCAAACCCAAATCTATGGCCCGATCAAAACCAAACCGACTGATTTGTTCAACAGCGGAGACGCTGCCACCGATTGAGAGTTTCGTATAATCAAGATAGGGTCGGCTAAAATGACCCATCGCCACATCGGATAGGATGCCCAATGTATAATACCTCTGGCCACTATGATCATCATAACTTGATGAGTGAGCAATTGAAAATGTGGTGAGTGAAACCTCAGGACGAATCGGGCGTGGAACGTAGCGCAGTGCTTGGGTGGAATCCTCCAGGATCTCACCTTGCCAGATGGGCAAGGTAGAGGTGAGGCGTACATATCCAGACGCACGCCATGTGTTTCCCGATAAATCCTTTGTGTCGAAAACCGTAGTGTTGATGTTTTGTAAGCCTAACCTCCAGAGAAGGCGATTGCGCACCGAACCCAATTGAGGAAACTGGTAATCTTTCTCCAGAAATCCACCAAAAGCCGTGTAGACATCTTGTTCACCCAGTGAGCCGTTCCAGACACTAAAGTGATAGGCAGCGCTGAGGGTGGCCTTTGTTTCACCGAGAAGGGGCAGTGTCAACGGGTGCGAGAGATTTGCCTCTGCCCGCGTCCGGTTGGGGACATGGTGGGGCGAAAGGGTGGAGAAGTCGGCGCGCAACCGGAGCTGACCCTGCGGCCCGACTGGACGACGATAGCGAACGTCCAAGCCAAAAAGATCGCCAACGGAAATGACCTGCCGGACGGGCTCGGCCTCGGGAGAACTGTGGCCTGGGGGATAGGCATCGGTTGTGCCGCTCAAGGCACGGCCCAGCATCAACTGAGGACTCAGGATCAACTCTCCACCAAGGACGGAATGAGGCGCCAACGTGCGCTCAATGTAGACACCGTCGCGACGGTTCCGGTCGCTGAGGAGTGCCCAGGATGGGCGGGAACTGTCGAGAGCAATGCGACGCGGTAGCGGCACGGATAGCCTCCCGTCCAGCAGGCCGCGGTTCGTAGCGCTGGTAAGAATCAGGGAGCCGTCCGATTGCTCCCGGACTTGACTGTCCCGGCCTTCCAGAATCAACTGTGCTGGCGTCAGTGGATCGTTGGTGAGCACAACCAGAGGACTGGTCCATGCTTCCGGCGTGAGAAAGACGGCCTCAGCTTGAAAACGCCAGTGGCTAATCCCGCCCCGCGTCTGATCCGGCTCGAGACTTCGCTCCAGGATCCCGAAGGCCGCTGGAATCACCGGGTCTTCACGATCCTCTCCTTCCTCCTCGTTCTCCGTCTCTCCGGAACGGTATCTGTCTTGAAAATCCAGGTGGTATTCCCGTTGTAGTCCGGTCCTGGAGGTGATGCCATAGACCCGTTGATCCACCGGACCAGACCGTTGGGAATCCAACTCCGGTGGGGCAGGCCCGGAACCGGACACCCCCGCCGGCAGGGAGTCCAAATCCTGGTGGTACCGGGCATGGCCATCGGGATTGGGGCAACCCAGGGGCGGTACAAGGCTTTGCCGTCCCTGGGTTGCCCGACCCACGGCACGGGCGGGAGTACCAAGCGGCCGTAACAGGACCGGACAGGCCATGGGCGGCAGCTCGACCCACGGTTCATCCGGATCCACGGCTTTCGTTCGAGAGGTGGGCCGGACCGGTGAAACCCTGAAGTCGAGATCCGCAGTGTGGTGGTCGAGGTTGATCACCCCATACACATCCCGCAGCTCCCCCTCCCGGTTCTCCAGGTTGTAACGTAAAGAACCGGCCTGAATATACTGCGATCCCCGCCGAAACCGTACGGCACCGGTGGCGGTTAGCAACCCTGTGCCACGCCCGTAGGTGACCCGCTCCGCCGCCAGATGACCGCCGGCAAGGTGTAACCGCACGTTGCCCTCCGCCACCAGACGGTTCTGTTGGAGATCGACGGATTGGCGGTCCGCACGGATGGTGAGGTTCAAGTCGTTCCAAGCGGTGGAAGCGTCCTTGGCGCTTTCACGAGCAGGGTTCCCATGGATAGGCGTCAGGATTTCCGTGCTCGAAGCAGGGCTGTAACCCACCCCCCCCACACCTGCAAGTACAAGCAGGCAGGCAACACGAAAACAATCAGCCAACAACCTCAACCCTCAAGAACGGTGACGAAGGAGAATGCTGTGACCTGTTGTGGGGAAGGTTGTCCGGGATCACTCCTCCAGATCCTTGCGGCTCGGGGTGCGGCTGGGATCACTACTGACCAACTGGCCGAACACAAAAAGACCAATGAAAAAGAAAACAACCGCGTAGACGGAGATCTTGAGAGCAAGCATGGTTTTGGTGCGACAGAAGTCGGAGTGCATCGGATCCATGGAGTGGAGCCTGATGCCGATTGCATCCTATGGTCCCCGGGCAGCAGGGAGTCCCTGGTCATAGTCTTTTGCAAAGCCTGGCGGCACTCCGATCATGATCCAGGCCGCAGCGCAGACGCCAGGACCAGGAGATTCCCCTTGGCAGCTTGATTTGCAACATCGCTGGCGCCTGGAGACCGGGGCTCCGGCGCTGGCCCGTTCCCGCCGTCTGCCCCTTCGTCGAGACTGGCAAGCCCGTGGTGATCTGGTCTGGCCACGAGGTGGCTGCCCACTCCACCTGCACCTTGTCCTGACAACACCGTTGTCCTGGCAAGGTCTTCCCAACGGGGCGTTGATTCCCCGTCTGGTGCTGCTCTGGTGGGCAGAGACAGCAGTACTCAAGGTGGATGGGATACCCCGGCGCCACGGTGATCTGTTTGCCAACACCTGTCGTCTGCCCTTGCCGGACCACTGGTTGGCAGGTACACCCCTGCTACTGGAGCTGGACCTGCACAGCCCTTGCCATGACCATGGTTCCCTGCGTCACAGCACCGTGGTGCTGGAGCCTCGCCGCCATGATGCGGACCCGTTGCATCTACTGAGGAGCACGGAAGCGGATCTCACGGCTCAGGGCAATGGAGGGGCAGGGCGGATCTGCCCCCGGGACGACCGCGTCACCTTGTTGAGCCATGCCCATCTGGATCTGGCCTGGCTCTGGCCCGTCGCGGAAACCTGGCGGGCCGCAGTGGAGACCTTCACCAGTGTGCTGAACCTGATGGAGGCCCACGCCGACCTCTGCTTCGGCCACTCCACACCAGCGCTTTATGCCTGGCTGCAACAGCATCGTCCAGCCCTTTGGCGTCGCATCCATGCCTTGGCGGAGGCCGGGCGCTGGGAGCCTTTGTGTGGTCCCTGGGTGGAAATGGACTGTGTCCTGATCAGCACGGTTTCCGTGTTACGCCAACTGGAGACGGGACAACGCTGGAGTCGGCGACACTTTCCCCGGTGGCGCCATGACCTGGCTTGGTTACCGGATAGTTTCGGCTTCGCCGCAGGCCTCCCCCAGGCGCTGCTACGCCAGGGCATCTGCTGGTTTCTGACCACCAAGTTGAGCTGGAATGCCAGCAACCCGTTCCCCCACCGCTTGTTCCGCTGGCGTGACCCCAGTGGGGCCACAGTGGTGGCGCTGCTGCCAGGTGCTCTCGGTGGTACAGGGGACCCGCGGGCAATCCGGCAGGCCCATGGGGAATGGCGTGCCCGGACTGGCGTCAACAGCAGCCTCTGGCTACCAGGGGTGGGCAACCATGGGGGCGGCCCCAACCAGGACATGATGGATCAGGTGGAGCTTTGGTGGGGTCACCACCAACTACCCCGATATCGCCATGGCACGGTGCGCAGTTGGTTGCAC
>MWLD01000036.1 GCA_002018045.1 Candidatus Synechococcus spongiarum LMB bulk15M | reverse complement strand
CACACCCGAACGGCCAAAGCTGTATGTGGAAGGGAAGAACGACATCCATGTCATTTGGCATTTATTGAACCGGAACGGGATCAATCTTCCGATCCGGAAACAACCAGTCGGTGACGTCGCCCCAAGTGTCCCTGAGCTTCAGGAGACGAACGGCAAGCAAAAATTGCTCGACACAATCAAGACGGCTGTCCCGGTGAGCAGTGACCGGCCAGTGGGTTTTGTGCTGGATGCGGATGATAAACCACAGGATCGATGGAGCGCCGTGCGCGCTCGTCTCCGAGAATTTGAACTTGATCCGCCGAACGACATGCCAGCCGATGGATATGTCACTGATGTGGAGAAATACAAGACACGCGTCGGCGTGTGGATGATGCCGGACAATACAGAGGCGGGTGCTCTGGAGGAACTGCTGATGGGCCTGATCGACAAGTATGATTGCCTGCTCCCGTTGGCCGAGTCATCGACGAATGAAGCTCACGAAAGAAGCTCACGAAAAGGTGCGAAGTTTCTGGCAGCCAAGCATTCGAAGGCTGTGCTACATACATGGCTCGCATGGCAGGAAAATCCCGGTTTGCCATACGGCACGGCGATCAATGCACAGTTCTTCCGCCACGACAGCCCTGCCGCCTTGGCCTTCGTTCAATGGTACAAGCGTCTCTTCTCTTCCCCGGATCAATGTTGAGACGCTCGTCAGGTGTTTCCACCGCCGCTTCGAGCCCATCGTAACCGGAAACCCGGATGGATCACATGGCACGGGAGCAGGTCCGTTCAGCCCAAACCTGCCAGCGGCGCCGTTCCCATTTGCCCTGGGCATTGGGTGTCAACCGGGGACAATGAAGCCATTGCTTCGGACGCTCTGCAGGGGGCCGCCGCGCCACGGCTGTCTTGAGCATGGCCACGGATACGGTTCCCCGGTAGAGACCCACCAGGCGTTGTCCCCAGTGGACATCCTCAACACCCACAACCAGCACGGCCTCCAGCCCGTCGAGACCCACAAGCTCGGCTTCGATCGTCTCTGGAAACACCGTCTCGCCACCACTGTTGATCGCCCCGTCCAGTCGGCCCAGCACCTGCAAGCCATGGCGTCCCAATCGGACCCGATCCGTGGTGCGCCACCAACCGTTTTCCAACGGCAAGGGCAACAGACGTCCATGTACGAGAAAGCCGGGAGTCAGCACCGGGGTGCGGATCTCCAGGACGCCTGGTGAGTCATGGGCAGGGGCAGTGCGCAGGGTCACGTGGGACAGGGGCAAACCGCAACTCTCCACACCGGCCAGGAATTGATGGGGCTCAAGAGCCGTCACCATGGCGCCGGTCTCCGTGCTCCCATAGCAGGGAGAAAGGTTCAGACCAGCCCGGCGCGCTTGTTGCCGCAGGGCAGGAGCCAAGGGAGCACCCCCCACCCAGCAGCAGGACGGTTGTTGCAACCAGTCCACCCCTCCAGCCTGTCCCATGAGCCACTGCAACTGGGTGGGCACCAGAAACAGACCCCAGCCCTGTAGAGGGGGGCGTTGTTTCCGGTCCCGCCATTGGCAGCGTGGCAGGAAGCGGTGAGGAATCCCCAGGACCTGGCTGCGCAGGGGGGGCATCAAGCCACTGATGTGGTGAAGCGGCAGGGGATTGGCGAGTCCGGCCAGGGATAAAGGGAACGTCCTGCCCCCGGAGCCGGGGACCTCTGCCGGCCAGCCCACCAAGGCTCGGGCCGCCCGCTGCAGGTGGTTCAAGGGTTGGAAACACCAGCGCCGCTGCCCTTGGCTTCCCCCGCTACCAACCACCACCGCAGCTCCGGATTCCCCAGGCAGGATGGGATGTGTGTCCCCATGGCAAAGGCGTTCCGCCCGCAGACCCTGATGGCGCCAACCGGGCCTCAGGGCCGCCTGCAACATGGCTTCTTCCTCCGGACGGCAGAGGCCTACGACGGATTCCGAGGCGAGAAGGTTTTGCAGACACTGCCAGTCCGCAGCGGGCTCCGGGCCGCAGATCAGAAGATGGCGTTCCTGCACCGGCATGGAGCCTGTTGCGTCAAACAGTTGCCCCCAAGCCTGGAGCTGGACTGCCCCCAAGCGCCGCCAGCCAGGCCAGATCCCGCACAACAGCCTGACCAAGGCGACCTTCAAAACTACTGGAGATGACGCAGCGGCCAGGCCAGACCCGCAGCAGGTCCGCCAGTCTGCGGGGATCCCCCAGTTGGGAGGGCTTGATCACCAGCAGCGGCCGGCTGACGGGGGGCGTCCGGAGCAGTTCTTCCACATGATCCAGGTGGGTGATGGACTCGTCAAGAGCCAACTGCACACCGGGGATGGGTGGGCTGCCCAGCAGTTGCTCCAGCAGAGGATCCGTTGGGGCCAAAGGCTGCTCGAGCCAACTGACGTGTGGATCGGTGGCGGCATCCAACCAGTGGGGGAGATCCGCGGCATCCAGGCGGCCGTTGGCATCCAGTCGCAACCGACCATCGACGGGGGCAAGCATGGCCAACAGCGCCGCCAGCAGCGGCTGCTCCTCCCGCCAGGGGAGAGCTCCTATTTTCCACTTCCAGCAACGCCATCCACAGGCCAGGCCCCTCTCCAGCGCCGCCAGCGCCGGGGTACCGCAAGGCAGGACACCCACTGTTGGCCAAGGACACGCCCCATGGGGACGGCCGCCGGCGTCATCCTCGTCAACAGGTCCTGCACCGTAGTGGTGGCGCTGCTGATCCGGATTCCACAGGGCACTACCCAAGGCAAAGGCCGTACAAGGGTGCCGACAGGCCATGTGGCGAAGCCAGTGCTCCAACTGCTGGCGTCCTGCGGTGAAACCCGAATGCTCCAGTTGGCTCTGCAGCACCCGAAGGTGGCCCCCGTGCAGGGGATCGGCGCCAGAACGGTGACGTTCCGGGAGGGGGCTGATCTCTCCAGCAGTCCGTCGACCATGGGGATCTTCCAATTCCACGCGCAAGCCCTGATCCTGCCGGTGTTCCCCGTCACGCCGCCAGCGCCACAGGGCGAGAGGTCTCCAACGCAACTGCCAATGATCCGGCATCACGGCCTATCACTCAACTGGACACAGTGAGCCCTCCCAGTGCCAATCCACAGGCAAACAACACACCGTTCGCCATCTGGAAGCGCAGGGCCAGAAACTTGCTGTGACGGACGGGTTCAGGCTGGTTGTGGTATCGCCTCAGCAGGCGGATCAGGGGAACAGCCACTGGTAAGCTGACCAGGGATAGAAGGGCTGTGGATGGCCATAGGCCCCGGATAACGGGAGCCGCTTCCGCCAGAAGGGCAAGGATAACAAACCAGGGAACAAGAGCTGCAGCCCGTGCTGTACCCAGCCTCTGCACCGGCGAACGTTTGCCATGGGCCAAGTCGTCGTCAACCTGGTGAAAGTGGGAGCAGAACAACACCAGGGTTGTGGCCAGGGCCGGCCCACACCCCAGTTGACAGGCCAGGAACGGATCCAGTGGTCCGCCACCCCCCGACCCCAGGGCAGGAGCGCCGAGACCCACCAGTGCCGCAGTGGTGGCCAGAGGACCGAACGCCAACCAGCAGAGGGGCTCCCCCAGGCCCTGATACCCCAGACGAAATGGAGGTCCTTGATAGAGATAGCCACAGCAACAGGCAACCAGCACCAGCACCAGCAACCACCAACTGCTATTCACGGCCACCTGCACCATGAGCAGAAGGCCCGACACAAAACAGATCTGGGCCGCAACAAACACCACCCCCGGCGCGCCGGTGAGCTGGATCAAGGAGTGGGGCTTGTGAATATCGATTCCGGTTTGAGCGTCAAAGTAGTCATTGCAAAGATTTTCCCAAGCCAGCAGCAGCACGGCGGCCAGCAGGAAGAGAACCAGTTGCCGGGGCTGTAAGCGCCATGCGGTGTGGCCGGGTCCCAGTAACCATCCCGCAGCCACAAGGGCTGGCATCACGGCCACCGCATACATGGGCCACTTCACGGCAGCCCGCCAGAGATGCTGCCGTTGCTCTGGCGCATCTTCGGGATCCACAGGCTTCAGTGTATGGAGTCAACCGATGAATTGTACAATTTGCCGTGATCATTCGTTCCTGATCCGCATTCCCCGGTTTGCCGTCATGTCCTTCGGGAGCCTGCTGACCATGGCCCAGGAGGGTGCCCAACGCTTGGGCGAAGAGGGTGTGCTCTGTCTTGGCGTACCCATTGCGCCGTTGGATCCTCTTCCGGCTTTGCCCAAGCTGTCGCAGCACAACGACTTCACCTGGATCTGGGACGGATGGCCAGGGCTGACGTTGGCGGCCACAGGGGTGGAGCAGAGCCTGGAGTTGAGCGGTCCACGGCGGTTTGCCCTGGCCCAGCGCTTTGTCGATACAAGTCTGAGTCGCCTGGTCTGTTCCCATCCGGTGGGGCATGCCGTGCAGCGCCCCAGGCTGGTGTTGGCCTTCAGCTTTTTTGGTCACGCCGATGGGGATGGCGTACCCGGCGTAACCATCGTTCTCCCCCGTTGGCAATTGGGGCGCCAGGGCTGCCACTGCTGGCTCCTCCATCAGCGCAGTCTGGGGGGGACCGTCACGGCCAGGTCCATGGCGGAAGCCCTCTGGGAACAGGCCCAAGCTCTGAGACAATCCCCACCGCCACCCCTGTGTCTGCCCAGACTGGTGGCCAGCAGTGATTCCTGGCATCAGCCCTTCCAAAGCAGTGTGAAACAGGCCTTGGAGCTGATCAACAACGGTGAGTTATGCAAATTGGTGCTGGCCGCCCAGCAGGAACTGCTGTTGAGCAACCCCTTGAATCCCATCGAGTTGCTCCGTAGCTTGCGGCGCCACCAACCTGGCAGTTGCCGTTTTCTCTGGCACCCCCCCAACAGCCAGGAGAGCAACGCCGTTGTGGGCGCATCGCCGGAGCGGCTTCTGGAGTTGCGGTCAGGTCGCTTGCGTTGTGACGGCCTGGCCGGGACCGCGGCAGTTGGCGGGGACGGAGCGGAACAACTGCTCCGGTCCAACAAGAACCGCCATGAGCACGAGTTGGTGGTCAACGCCATCGTTCGGTCTCTGCAGTCCCGAGGACTCAACCCCCGGCGGCGGACGTCTCCCCGCCTGGCTCGCCATGGGAATTTGATGCATTTGCACACCCTCATCCAGACCCATGCCCACGGGCATCGGGTGTTGGACTTGGCCGAGGCCCTGCATCCCACACCGGCAGTGGCTGGATTGCCGCGGCGGGAAGCACTGGCCTGGCTCCGCAGTTTGGAAGGATTCCCACGGGGATACTACGGCGCTCCACTGGGCTGGATCGACCTCTGTCGGGATGCGGATTTACGGGTGGCCATCCGTTGTGGTCAACTGCAAGGACAACATCTGACACTCACCGCTGGAGCCGGAATTGTCATGGGATCCTCCCCAGGGCGTGAGCAGAAGGAAGTGGAACTCAAGCTTTCCGTTCTACAACAGCAGTTCGCCATTACCCGTGACGCTCGGTTGCAGCCGCTCAAGGGGTGAACAGGCGACCGGCGGGGATCATGAGTTGCGGATCTGAACCGGCATCACCAGATAGGTGAACGCCACGTCACCACCGTGGGGTCGCAGAACAACAGGATTGGTGGGGTTATTCATCTGGAACTTCACCTCGGGTGTGGGGAGCGCCTTGAGGCCATCCAGTAGGTAGCGCACGTTAAAGGCCACGTCAATGTTTCCCCCTTCTCCATCAGAGAGGGGAACCGACTCGTCTCCACGGCCCACGTCCTGCACTTCGGCGTAGATGCGCAGTTGCCGCTCAGCCACGTCAACAGAAAACTTCACCACACTGTTTTGCTGATCCGCCAAGACCGCCACCCGCTCCAGAGCAGTGCTCATGAGCACGCGATCAACGGTGAACGAGCGACTGAACGTCTCGGGAACGAGTTGATTGTATTTTGGATACGTTCCGTCCAGCGTCCGGCTGGTGACCACTTGATCAGCCCGGAGAAACACAACCTGCCCCTGGTCGTGATAGAGGTCGATGGTCTCGTCGGGACGGGACGACAGGAGATGTTCCAACTCCCGTAGGGACCGTGCAGGGATCGTGACCTGAAAGCCGTCGTCCTGCACGCTGCTGTTGTCGTTGGTCTGGGTGAGGACAGCAAGGCGGTGGCCGTCGGTGGCGGCAAATTCCAGACTGGAGGGGGACACCACCAGATGGACACCTGTAAGAATCTGCTTGGCCTCGTCGGAACTGGTGGCAAAGAGGGTACGCGCCAGACCGTCTCGGAGGGATTGGGCAAGCAAAGGGATCGCCACGGGACTCTGGGCCATGGGCAGTTCCGGGAAGTCCTCCGCCGGCATTCCCCTGACGGTATACGCACCCGTCCGGGCTGTCAGTTGAAACGACAGGCCAGCCCCCTGCTCATCAGCTCCCTGGTCGTCGTCGTTGCTGGCGGAATCGGAATCGGGGGTGCCGGGAGATTGGAGAGACAAGGGGCTATCGGCAGAGAGCCGGGAGACAATGTCCCCCAGGAGTCGGGAGGGCAGGGTGATGGCGCCGGATTGCTCCACAGCGGCCGTAAACGTGGTCTGGATGCCGAGGCTCAGATCAAAACCGGTGAGGCTCACCTTGCCGGTTCCCTCATCAGCCGTGAGCAGCACGTTGGCCAGGACCGGATGGGTGGGGCGGGTGGCCACAGCGCGGCTGACGCACTGAAGGTTGCTGTTGAGGGCAGCCTGCGAGCAGGTCAGCTTCATGGGGAGCAAACGGGAATGAAGACAGGATAGTGGAACAATCCCGACAGGTCCACCAGATTAGCCGATCCCGAGCCGACCGGCAACGGGCTTCAGCGTCTGCTTTTTCCACACCCATCTACAACTGCTGGAGGAGAAAGGTTGAATTCGTCATCCCTTACAAGTATCCGTAGTAGGTCCTGTGGAAATTGTGGAAAACCCGTCACATCTGGCTTGGGCAAAGGCTTTGACGAAAGTTCGACTGTGGAAAGTTCAGTGGAATTTCAGCCTGCTGTTGTGGAAAGAGCTCCCTCTTTCCGGTTTTTCCACGACCCGGGCACTCGACTTTCCACAGGTACGGACGCGTTTTCCACAGGTCTTTGTGGATAAACTGCGGACTTTCCACAGCCCGAGCAGCGGTTCGATCGGGACGATTCTTTTTCTGTCCACGAACCATGGGCCGGCTTGAGACCTTGAGGCGTTACAGCCCCATCACCTGGGCGATCACATCCGGTTCCGGCGCCAGGTTTGTGTAAAGATTGGACTGGTTGTTCTCCAGGGCCGTGGTGGGGTCTTTGAGACCGTTCCCTGTGAGGACGCAGACAACCTGAGCTTCCGAGGGAATCTCGGAGGCGTGCTGGAGCATCCCGGCTACGGAGACGGCGCTGGCCGGTTCACAGAACACGCCCTCTTCACTGGCCAATATCCGGTAAGCCGCCAGGATCTCCCCATCGCTGACGGACGTGAAGTGCCCACGACTCTCTTTGCGTACTGCCAAAGCCTTTGCCCAGTTGGCCGGGTTGCCAATGCGGATAGCTGTGGCAACGGTGGTGGGGTTGGCCACACGAGATCCCAGAACCAGGGGAGCGGAACCGCTGGCCTGAAATCCATGCATGACGGGAAGCTTCCGGCTCGCACCCGCTTTCCTGTACTCCTGAAAACCCATCCAGTAGGCACTGATGTTGCCAGCGTTACCCATGGGAATACAAAGCCAGTCCGGAGCGTCCCCCAGGACATCCACGACTTCGAATGCAGCCGTTTTCTGCCCCTGAAGCCGATAGGGATTGATGGAGTTCACCAGGGTGACGGGATAGCGCTCCGCCAGTGTCCGGGTGATGGCAAGGGCCTGGTCGAAGTTCCCCCGAATGGCCAGCACTTCCGCGCCGTATAGCAACGCCTGGGCCAACTTCCCCTTGGCCACATACCCATCCGGGATGACAGCAAATGCCCGCAGCCCTCCGCGTCGAGCATAGGCGGCGGCGGCGGCGGACGTATTGCCCGTGCTGGCGCAGATCACAGCCGTTGCACCTGCTTCCTTGGCCTTGCTGATGGCCATGGTCATGCCCCGATCCTTGAAGCTTCCCGTGGGATTGTGGCCATCCACCTTCAAGAACACCCGCACGCCACGTCCGATTCGCTTCTCCAGAGCAGGCGCCCGCAGCAACGGTGTGTTCCCTTCCAGCAGGGTGACGATGGGGGTACGCTCACCTACTGGCAGCCAGGGCCGGTAGTGTTCCACCAAGCCGGACCAGGGTTTCTGCGTTGGTCTAACGGCCTGGGGCTGTTGACCGGTCAGAAGCTGCTTCAGTGAAGTTACCAAGGTCACGCTGAACCCACCCTTACCGTGGCCGACTCTAGAAGAGAAGCTGGAAAAACTCCGTCCCGCGGCGTTAGAAAGGTTCCCGGAAAAACTCTGCCACTTCCTCGATGCTGTTCAATCGATTGAGAAAGTAGAGCAAACGGGGCACATCAACGACAATCTCCTTGTTGGGGTAGCTTTCCAGAAAATCGACGGGATTCAGCTTCCCCGTGTCACTTCGAGCAACCGAGAGAATTGCCCCTGAGCGCAGTGCCGGAACTCCTGCATCGGCAGCATGGCGAGGATAGAAGATCGTCGCTATTCTACCCAGGAAGGCTTCGCCAAGATCGGTGTACAGGAGGCGACCCAGCAGGGTGAAGGGAATGTCCACACGGTTTGCCAGTACGGATCTGGCACGATCATGCGGGATGTTGCTGAGTCGTAGAGCGGCTTTGATAAAACCCTGAGGCTCGGATCCCTCGCTGAAGCTGCGTAACTCCTTCACCTCCACGGATCGACTGAAGGGACCAACCATCAACGTGACGCGTTCGGCTGCCTGAACTGCAGGGCTGATCCAGATGACAAGACCACCTAAGAGTGTAGCCAGGGGTCGTGCGAAGGTTAGCACCACCAATCGTGAAGAATGCAACGGCAGCTACCTTAGGATGCCGGGGTGCTTTCGGTTGGCAGGAGGCTCTGCTGCGGAAGCAGAATATCCCTCACGAGCCGGACAACACCCCGTTCCGCCAGGTCCTGAGCCAACTGGAGGCCCATGCGATGGACCACGGGTTCACCCAGGAGGCGGGGAAGACTTTGCCAAAGCATGGCGGGTTCAAAGTAGGGAAGTTTCCGGAACAGTCCGAGAACGTCCCACATGGCAGGGGGCGTGCCTGGAAGTGGGGCAGGGTCTTGCAGCCCATGGAGCTGCCAACGCCGGGGGAGCCGTTGCCCCACCCGGCAAGCCACCTGCCAACCCATGGTGTCCAACTGATCCACCAGGGCGCCCACCAGTTGGCTGCGTACCTTGCTGCCGGCATCCGACAATAAAAAGTTCAGCGTGCTGTCCACCAGTGCCTCCGGGTCCAGGCCTTGGCTTCGGGCAGCGCTGCCGAGCAGGTCATCCAGACGTTCCCAGCGCAGAGAGTTCTCACTGAGCACCATCTCCTTCAGGCTGTTCCGCAATTCCGGATCCGGATCCACCAATAGCCTTTTTGCAAAGTAAGGATAAGCTGCTCCCAGAATTTTAAACTGTGGATTGATACTCAGGGCAATTCCCTCTAACGTGACCAATGAGCGAATAATAAGAGCGTAGTAGGGAGGAACCTGAAACGGGAAGCGGTACATCACCCCTGAAAGATCATCTGTGACAGATTTGAAATCCATGCGACTGACCCCCCCTTCCAATGCATGACTAAATACTTTTGTGAATGCGGGAACAATAGGTTTCAAATCAACCTTCTGAGTTAAGAATCCAAGCCCAACAAAATCTTTGGCCAATTTATCAAAATCCTTGTTCACCAAATGAACAACCGCCTGAATCAGCCCGGTGCGAGCACTTCTCTGCACTTCACTCATCATGCCAAAGTCCAGATAAGCAATGCGTCCATCCGCAAGGGCCAGAAGATTACCAGGATGGGGATCAGCGTGAAAATATCCATGTTCCAATAATTGCTCCAGACTGCAATTTACGCCCACGTTAATCATGTCTTCCGGATCGAGTCCCAGGGCTTTTACCTCTTTGACTTGGGTCAGCTTGATGCCTTCTATCCATTCCATTGTCAAGACACGGCGGTTGGTGAGATGCCGATGAATCTCTGGCACTGCAATGCGCTGGTTATGACGATGTAAGTTGGCAAAACGTTCTGCATTCTCTGCTTCATGGATATAGTCCATTTCCTCAAAAATTCGTGTTCCCAACTCATCGACCAAGCCTACAAGATCACTTCGCACAAAGCGGGTATAGTGTTTGATCCACAGGGCCATGTTGCGGACGATGTAAAGATCCAAGGTAATCTGCTCCCGCAGACCTGGCCGTTGCACCTTGACGGCAACTGCCCGTCCATCCGGCAACTGCCCCTTGTACACCTGACCCAGAGATGCGGCGGAAACGGGTTCGTCACCCAGTTGGTTGAACAGTTGTTTCACAGGGGCGCCCAGATCTTCAGCAATGCAGGCCATGGCCATGGTGTTGCTGAAGGGGGGCAGTTGATCCTGGAGAGCCGATAGCTCTTCCAAAACCACGGGCGAGACCAGATCCGGTCGAGTGGATAAGGCTTGGCCGGCTTTGATAAATGCAGGACCCAGCTTGGTGAGGAGTTCACACAACTCACGCCCCCGCTCACGGACCTGCTCTTCCTGACGTAACCGACCGGTGAGCCGGTCCATGGCTACCGCCACAAGAAAAGCCCCGATGGGAATTAAAGTCTGCCAGAGGCGCCGTAACAGTTGCTGGGGGTGGCCACGATACAGTGTGGCCACAGCCTCGGGATCGTAGCGATTGAGATCGGCTGCGCTTATGAAGTCCCTCCGCTGACCGTGGTCATTGTCCTTTGCTGGAGCGGATCCGGACAAACTGGTCACGGCTTGGCAGGCATGGTGATGGAGACAATCCTAGGAAAATTCAGAGGATTCCTTGCTGATGGATACGGGATTACCATGGGGGTCTTCTATCCCGAAGTGCCGCGGCTGCCCCCTTCAACCTATCGGATTGTTGACTGAAGACGTTAAGGATATCAGGCTGGGCCTGGTGCGAACCGGAAGACCCACCGACCTGTTCCAGGACGGTTGCCATGCAAGTCTTTTTCGGCTTCGGCACTTTGCTCAGCCTTTTCATGAAGGAAGGTCATGGCCAGGATTGACGTGATCGGCTGTGATGCGGGAGCTCCCAAGACCATGGCGGCTCCGCAGCACCAGCTCCTGAGTTGTTGTGACTGCCTGCTGGCTTCTCGACGGGTGCTGGAGCGACTCCAGCCCTGGTCCGCCAGGCAGGAGATGCACAGCATGGATCCGCTGGACACAGCGCTGACATGGCTCACCCGTCGATATCGGCAGGGCAAACATTGTGTTGTGCTCACCAGCGGGGATCCCCTCTGGTTCGGTTTGGGCCGTGTGCTGCTGCAGCGTTTTCCCCCGGAAGATCTTTCCTTCCATCCGGCGGCCACGTCCATGCAGCAGTTGTTTGCACGGCTCAAGCGTCCATGGCAGGACGTCACATGGGCCAGTCTCCATGGCCGTACTACCGACAACCTGGTGGCCAAGCTACGCCACCACCCCAGCGCTTTGGTGGTGCTGACGGATCCGTGCCAAGGTGGTCTGGCTGACGTGGCGGCTACCCTCCGTTCCACCCAGATGATCAGTTGTTACGACCTCTGGTTGGCGGAACGTCTTGGGCACCCCACAGAGCGCCTGCGCCAAGTGCAGCCCGATGCGCTGCCTGCGGATGTGGATCCCCTCAATCTGGTGGTCCTGCTGCGCCGTCCCAATCCCCGTCTTGCGCCTTTGCCCTGGTTTGGCCTGGATGATGGCATCTGGCACCAGCACGAGGATCATCCAGGTCTCATGACCAAGCGGGAAGTAAGGGTTCTGCTGCTGGCGGAGCTGAACCTGCCGCGCTGTGGAGTGATGTGGGATCTGGGGGCTGGCGTAGGCAGTGTGGGTCTGGAGGCCATGCGACTGCGGCCCCACTTGGAACTCCACGCAGTGGAGCGGCGGGTGGGGGCCGTTCCCCTGATCCGACGCAATGCCTTCACCGCAGGGTGTGATCCCCGGCAACTCCATATCCACGGGGCCTCCGCACTGACCGTTCTTCACAAGCTTCCCGATCCGGATCGGGTTCTCATTGGTGGTGGCGGGGATCGCCGGACCGTGCTGGAACAGGCGGCGGCGCGCCTCAAGCCCGGCGGTCGCATTGTGCTTCCCCTGGCCACGTTGGAGGCTTTTGCCTCTGTGCAACAGCAACTCGGGGATGCCGGTCTGGAGATACACAGCCTGCAGGTACAGATCAGCCGCGGTTGCCCGGTGGGGGGGCACACCCGTCTCCAGCCACTCAATCCCGTGTTGATTGTGAGCGGTCGTTCTCCCCACCGGAATCCTCCAGCCATCTGAAGTCCAGAACGGTCTCCTCCTTCCATCCGCGCCGTCGGGCTTCACCGGCAGCCAGTTCCACCACATGGTCGACGGGTTGTCCAGCCTCGTAAGTTGGACAATGCAAGGATTGGCAGGGCAGGACGCCATGGGCCACCTTCACAACGCGCGCCATACGGGAATCCCGCCGCTCCAGAAATACCAGGTCCAGGGGAATCAGCGTATTGCGCATCCAGAAGCTGGCGTTCTGCTGATCAAAGCGGAACCACATGCCCCGCTCTGGCGGTAGATGGGAACGACCCATCAAACCAATTTGATACTCCGCCGGCGTGTCCGGCACTTCCAGAGCCACACAGGTGAATGCCGGATGCCGGTGTTGACGTTGCTCCAGCACAGGACCACACACCTGGGCTACAACGGGGAGAGTCTGGGTTGGCAGCGTAGCCTGGCTCAGGGCTGCCGCGGGGGTGAGCAGGCTCACCAGGAGCCATGCCATGGGAACGGGTGTGGGTGGAGACAAATGCTGTGGGCACAACATGGTGCTGGATCGTAACGATGGACTCCTGTGTATCATACCGTGGAATTCCGAATGCAGGATCTCGACACACCGAGTATGGTTAACGACACCATCACCAACGGGAGCGTTGATGATACAGCACAGAGCCCGTTCGAGCAGGCCTTGGCGGCTTACCAGAAGGGCGGCAGTGCCGAGGAATTGCTCCCTGCGTTTCTGGACATTGTTCGCAGTTCTCCCCATCACGGGCCTGCCTGGACATGTCTGTGCTGGTTACAACTCCTGACCAGCCATCCCCTGTCGGCCTTGAAGTCGGGACGCACGGCAGTGCGACTGAGCCCTCAAGATCCTCAGGCCCGTCTCAATCTCAGCCTGGCCATGCTGGAAACCGACACCAAGGGGGTCAGGGAGCAGATTCAGAAGATCCGGAAGGTGCTGACCATGGCTCCCGAACTCGGAGAAGAGTTGGAACAGTCCATCGTGGACGGCCTGGAACGCCGTGAGGACTGGCAGGCCTTGCGTAAGGTCAAGACTTGGCTCTTCCCCTCCCTCGACAGGTGATCGACAATCCTGGCCACCCCCTGCTCGGGCAACCATGATCCCCTCCCATGCTCCAAGGCTTTTGCTTGTGAGCAATGGACACGGGGAAGATCTCAGTGGCGCCCACCTGGGCCAGGCTCTGGTTCGGCTGGGTGCCCGTGCTGTCGCATTCCCCTTGGTGGGACACGGAGAAGCCTACAAACGGTTTGGCATTCCCAAGGCAGTTTCAACCCGCAGCTTCCCCACCCATGGCATGGGCTACCAAAGTCCCGGGGGCTGGCTTCAGGAACTGATCAACGGTCAGACCGTCTATGGACTCGGGCGGTCCATCACCGCTGCACGGTTTGCCCGCCACTGTGATGCCGTAGTGGCTGTTGGCGATGTGGTGTCCGTGGTGGTGGCCCGTCTGAGCCGCCGTCCGGCGTTCTGCTATCTGGTGGCCTATTCCAGCCACTACGAGGGCAGGCTGAGACTGCCCTGGCCCTGTGGTCGGAGCCTGCAAAACGAGCGGTTCCTTGGTGTGTTCAGCCGTGACCGTTACACCGCCGCGGACCTGAGTACCCAGTTGGGGCGAAGGGTCGAGTTTCTTGGTAACCCCTTCATGGATGCCGTGAGGGTCAGCACCGTGCCGCTGCCGGTTCTCCCCCATCCCCGTGTTGGCTTGTTGCCCGGTAGCCGCTTGCCGGAAGCATTGGACAACCTGGCGCTCATGCTGGCCATGCTGTTACATCTGCCCCGGTACCCGGGCGGCGACTCCGTGGGACTGGCCGCGGGGCTGGTGAAGGACGTCACCGTGGATCACCTGGCGGCCGTGGCGGCAAAGCGGGGCTGGCGCCTGCAGCGGCACAGACCCCGCTGCCCCGGCGCTGCAGCCGTGGAGCTGGTGCATGGCTCCATGCGGGTGGAACTCTATTGGGGGCGCTTTGCCGATGTGCTCCACGGCTGCCAACTGCTGGTGGCCATGGCTGGAACCGCCACGGAGCAGGCCGTAGGTTTGAAAAAACCGATCCTGCAGATGCCCGGTGCCGGACCACAGTTCACACCCCGATTTGCGGAGGCTCAGCGGCGCCTGCTGGGGCCGGCCGTGTTTTGTGGAACGGGCCTACCAGGATCTGTTGTCAACGCCAAGGACACGGCACGGCTGCTGATGCTGTTGCTGCGGGATGGCGATCTGCCCACCATTTGTCTGCGCACGGCCCATGAGAGGATTGGGCGCCCTGGTGGCAGCAAGGCTATGGCGCAAGCAATTCTCTCGGGAGCCTGAGTTGACGGGAGAGTTCACCGGCCTGTTGCAGACATGCAAGACCTGGATGGACCGGGTCCTGATGGTCAACGTATTTCTGGTCATGGTTGGCGCCCTCTGGTTTGTGGTGGCAGTGGGGCTCCATATCCAGGGACTGGAGTGGCCCCTGGGACATTTTCAGCAACTCTGGACACCCCTGTTCATGCCCGCCGTCGGCCTGCTCATGGCCGCAGCACTCCTCAATGGTGGTCTGCAGTGGTTGTTGCGCTTCAGGACGAGGCGTGAACAACGTCCTCCAGGGCCTCGGGCAGCCTTGGATACGCAAAATCGAAGCCACGCTCCTTGAGAAAGTCGGAGCGCACCTTCTGGCCCTTCAGCACAACCATGGCCCCATCCCCCAACAGGGCCTGGAGCAAGGGAGCCGGCACAGGCAGCAGGCTGGGGCGTCCCATGGCCTGTCCCAGGGCAGTAGCCATCTCCCCCATGGTGACAGGGTTGGGGGCAACGGCATTGCAGGTGCCCCGGAATGCCGGATCCGCCAGAGCAGCTACCGTCAGTCGACAAAGGTCGGTGCGATGAATCCAGCTCATCCATTGGCGGCCACTACCCACGGGTCCGCCAACACCCAAGCGAAACACGGGCAGCATCTTTCCCAGGGCGCCACCGTCAGGCCCCAGCACAATGCCAATGCGCAGCACCACAACACGACAACAGCCTTGGGCGGGCCGGGTGGCCGTTTCCCACTCCTGGCACAGGTGGGCCAGAAAATCATTGCCGCAGGCACTGACTTCGGAACACGTACCGGTCTCGCTGGTGCCGTAGTAGCCCACAGCGCTTCCACTGACGAGCACCTGGGGGCCGGGGTCGGCAGCGGCGATGGACTCCACCAGATTCCGGGTGGTGGCAACTCGACTTTGCTGGAGAAGGGTTTTGTGCTCGTCGGTCCAGCGTTTCTCGGCGATGGGCTCCCCCGCCAGGTTGATCACCCCCTCGGCCGTGGCCACGTGGTCTTGCCATGGACCGGGTTGGCGGGTATCGGCAACCACCACCTGCGCTGTGGACGAGAGACGGCGCGCCCGATCAGGATGTCTGGTGGCAAGGATGAGCTCATGGCCGGCAGCTTCCAGGGCCGGGACCAAGGCACGACCAACGAACCCTGTACAGCCGGTGGTGAAAAGTCGCATTGCCAGGAGTGCGGGGTTCTGCCTGAACTCTAGAAGGCGTCAGCACCCGACCCGTCGGCATGTGACCCGACCCGACGCCCTGGTTCCGACAATTCAGGTCGATGAGCCACTGGAGGGATACGATGGACTGCTACTGTTGCACCATGTCACCAGCAGACTCTTCACCTCCCGTGAGCAAAGCCCAGGCTCCCCTGAAGCTGAAGAAAGGAAGCCTGGTGAAGGTTGATCGTCATGCCTACATGGCGGATTCCAGCCGCGCTGCCAGTGATCCCGAGCCACCGGATTATCTATTCCTTGGCCCTGGTGAACTGCTACAGGTGAAGGCCGATGTGGCCTTGATCCGGTGGCGGTTACCGGTCCCCGACGTGTGGCTTCCCGTGGATGTGCTACGTCCGGACCAGGCGCATTAGCCTGTGGAACAGCCTGCACCGAGTAAGCAGCTTGGAAGTTGAAGCTTAGCAGTGAAGGTGGCGTCGCCTTTGCTGAAGGCCGTTGCGCAGTTGTCGGGCCAAACGCATCACTTCACGGCCGTCCCGCAGGTAGTCGTCTACATAACCTCTGGTGTAGAGATCGAGTTGGGACAACCCCTCCTGGACATGTCGAAAACACCGGTACAGGTTGGTGGAGACATCCGTAAGGGCAGGCGGAGCATAGCAGCTTTGATAAAGGGCTTGAACAAGATCAACCCGCCGTTGGCTGTCCGCAATATAACGACAAAAAATAGCCATCATCCTGTCATCGTAGGGATTAACTGAAAGGGAGCGCAACTGCCCGGGGAACGGAGTAATGATTTTTGAAAGCTGGCGATTAGCGGGGTCAAACACTACACGTAGCCACTGATACGTCTCCACCGTTGTATTGGGAGAGGGAGAAGGCGTGGGTGGTGACTTCATCCGGCTGCGGCCATGATATGTTGTCCGACTTTGGAACTTGCCTTGCTGAGTCGCATCATAGGCTTGGCGTGTCTCCGTCCGACTCAGCACACCATAGGCAAGATTGATGGCAACAATCCGTTGCGTGTCTCCACCAGCGTCAGGATGGTGGCGCTTGACCAGTTGACGATAGGCAACCTTGATTTCCGCTGCCGTTGCCGCGGGGGACAGTCCCAACTCTTTGTAGAAATCCCCGGTCATCAGAGCAATGCTCCTGATGGGGAGCTGGCTTCTCCGGAAAACATGGGGGTACTCAGGTAGCGTTCCCCAAAGCTGGCCAGGACCGCAACGATAAGCTTGCCCTGCAGTTGAGGGCGAGAGGCCAGACGCAGGGCAGCCGCCACGGTGGCGCCACTGCTCACGCCACTGAGCAGACCCTCTTCCCGCGCCAGGCGACGGCCCGTCTCCATGGCATCCTCGTCACGCACGGTCATGACCTCGTCAATCAGACTTTGGTCAAGAATATCGGGAACGAAGCCGGCGCCGATGCCCTGGATACCATGGGGGCCCGGTTGTCCTCCCGAGAGGACCGGACTGCCCGCCGGCTCCACGGCAACAGTCATCAGCCCTGGTTTACGCTGCTTCAAGGCAGTGGCACAGCCTGTGATGGTGCCTCCGGTTCCCACCCCGGCTACAAGAACGTCAATCCGACCATCGGTATCCTTCCACAGTTCTTCTGCCGTGGTGCTGGTATGAATTTCCGGATTGGCTGGATTGCTAAACTGCTGCAACTGAAATCCATTGGGAATATCCTGCAACAGTTCATTGGCCCGGCGCAAGGCTCCGGCCATGCCCTCACGTCCGGGAGTCAGTTCCAGGCGCGCACCATAGGCCCGCAGCATGGCCCGGCGCTCGACACTCATGGAATCCGGCATCACCAGAATGATGGAATACCCCTTGGCGGCAGCCACCATGGCCAAAGCAATTCCGGTGTTGCCGCTTGTGGGCTCAATGAGCGTTGTGGTGGAGGGAGAAATCAGACGATCCTTCTCGGCCTGATTAATCATTGAAATGGATATTCTGTCTTTAACGGAGGCTGTTGGGTTAAAGGATTCAAGCTTACAGAGAATTTCGTTTTTGCAGTCCACGGCCGGAATCCTCCGCAGCCGCACCAGAGGGGTGTTGCCAATCAGGTCAAGAATGGAGTCATGAACATTCATGGCGTTGTCGCTCCCAGCCAGTATCTTGGCAGGTTAGCAGGAATCCTGCCACGGCCTTGCCCGATGAGCAATATGACAGTTTCAAGATTGACATATTGACAGAGCCGGTGTGGCACGGCTACAGTCCATCGACGGCCACAGGATGCTTTGGTTTTTTGTTCATGAATCGTTTTCTTGCTCTGGCCGCCGGCCTTGTCCTGATTCCCTTTTCTGCTCCTTCTCTCGCACAGAACAGCTTGCTGGAGTTCCGCTGGAGGCAGGACCCTGGCTATGTGGGGCTTGACTATCGAATCAGCAACAGTGAAGCCCGTCGCCGGTCAAACTTGAAACTAATCCTTCCTGGAAAAATCAGGGAACACGCTATCCTGGAGATGACAATTGTTGCACCAGAAATTTTTGAGAAATGGCGTGGAAGAATTGATGTTGATAGCATGAAAATTGGATATGACTGTATCCAGAAGTCGGTATTTGCAGGGACCAGGACCCGTTGTGAAAACTATTTCAATTTATCCGAAGTTACCCAGGTGGGGCCAGGAATAATCAGGATGACCCCCGATGCACCCATCCCCCAATCCAGGACCATTGTTGTGGAGTTGAAAATGCGCAATCCCCGGACCAGTGGTCTCTACCAGTTCAATGGCTATGCCTCGGCGCCGGGGCAGATGCAAATCCCTGCCTACCAGGGTAGTTGGCTCGTGGAGATTGACTGAACCGTACCCGCTCCAGACCAAAGCCTCACACCAATTGTACCCGCGAGTTGGCAATGTCATACACTGCTCCATAAATTTTCAACGTACCAGCCTCAACTCCGCGGGCCAGCAACCGGCTCTTGACGGTGAGCGACTCTGCTGCGCTGCGGGTGTTGTGCTCCACCGCCTGCGCCAGGCCATGGATTCCCCTTGGAACGGCGGCGCGAATGGGCTGCACCAATTGCTCCAGCAGCGGGGTCAGTGGCTGATCCCCCAACGCAGCCGAGACAGCGCCACAGCCGCTGTGGCCCAGCACCATGATCAAGGAGACACCCAAGTTGGCCACGGCATATTCCATGGAGGCCACACCGTCGTCAAAAGCCGTGTTGCCGGCACTGCGCACAACAAACAGTTGGCCGGGATTGACGTCAAAGATCCAACTGGGTGGCACGCGGGAGTCGGCACAGGTGATAATCCCGGCCCAGGGCGCCTGGCCTTTCTGTAACACAGCACTCACCAAGTGGCAGTTGTCCTGCCAGTAGTCGGCCAATAGCCGTTGCCGTGCCGCCTGGGAGGACGCCTGCTGGTAGCGGCTCTCAAAGTCCACGAAACGGGCATTGCCATCCAGTAAGGCCTGCAGCGGATCTCCTGCAGGGGCGCAAGCACCGAGGGGTTCAACGGTGGCATCCTTCTCGGCTCCGAGGGCAGGATGACCGAACCGCTGCCAGGCCAACTCCGCCAGGCTGAGCGCAGCGGTGCCGGCCCCCAGGTTCAGTAGATCTCGCCGCCGCATGGTTTCTGGTGCGTGTTCAGGATGTTGTCAGCCTACCAATAGGGATCTGTGGCCAGTTCCACCTTCAGGGCACCACTGGATTCACACACGCTGCTGACGCAGGCGCGCACCACATGGCCGTTGACTTCAATCTCGCAGGCGCCACAGCTTCCGTAAAGGCAACCAGTGGGAACGGTGTGACCCAGGATCTGCGCTGCCCTTAGCCAGGGGGTGCCCACCGGGATGGATACGGGGTCTCCATCGTCCCAGCACACGGAAACCTGATCGGATGCGGACGATCCGTACATGATGTTCAGCGCAGCAAGGGTTCCAGATTGACATCTTCCGCGAGGGCGTCGGCAAGCCGATCCAGGAGCCGATCCCGCTGGGCGGCGTGATCGCCAACGGCTGTGGGCAAGGGCGGCAAGCCACGGCGACTCCGCAGCCGGTTGAGCCAGTGGCGCCGCCATGGTCCGGACTCCAGGCAGCCGTGGAGATAGGTGCCCACCACATGGCCACAAGGACTCACCCAGCCCAAACCAGGCTGAGTGTACAGCGGCTGGACATCATGGGCTGAAGGAGTGGTGTGGCCATGGTGCAACTCGAACCCGGTGCAGGATTGACCGGGCTCCGGCCATGTGGTGGTGGTAGACCATTGACGTTGAACCTTGCCGGGTCGGAACCTGGTCACCAGGGGCAAGAGTCCCAGACCTTCCATATCCCCTGATGTCTCCGCTTCCAGGCCCTGGGGATCGTGCAGATGTTGCCCCAGCATCTGTAAACCGCCACAGATGGCCAACACCACACCACCGGCGGCCACATACTGTTGCAGGCGTTCATCCATCCGGGCAGCCCGCATTGCCTTGAGATCCGCCATGGTTTGCTTGCTACCGGGCAGCAGGACAGCGTCGTACCGGTCCACGGCGTCCCCGGGCAACAGCCAGTCCAGTTGGACCGTGGCTTCTGCAGCGAGGGGATCAACATCCGAGAAATTGCTGATGGACGGCAGGCGCAGCACAGCCAGACGCAACTCCGCTTTGGGCTTGTGCCCCTGGCGCTCCAGGAGATCCAAAGAGTCTTCCGGCGGGAAACGCTCCCCCAGCCAGGGCAGAACACCCAGCACCGGCAGGCCGGTGCGCTGCTCCAACCAGAGACGTCCCTCGTCAAACAAACTGCGCTGCCCCCGGAAGCGGTTGATCAGCAAGCCTGCCACCAGGGGGCGCTCCACAGGCCGCAGCAGTTGGAGTGTGCCGATGATCTGGGCAAAGACCCCACCGCGCTCGATATCAGCCACCAGAACACAGCGGGCCCGTAAGAATTGAGCCAGGCGAAGATTGGTCAGGTCCCGTGCTTGCAGGTTCACCTCCACCGGACTGCCAGCACCCTCCAGCACGAGCCGTCCTTGCTGCCGCTGGCAGATTTCAAGCCCTCGGCGAACGGCCAGCCAACCCGCTCGGAACCAGTCCCGGTAGTAATCCTCCGCCCGGCTCACCCCCACCGAGCGTCCCAGGTGGATCACCTCGCTGCTGCCATGGCCCTGGGGCTTCAGCAACACCGGATTCATGGCCGCGCAAGGCGTCAAACCAGCGGCCCAAGCCTGCATGGCCTGGGCATACGCCATTTCGCCGCCGTCTTCATCCACATAGGCGTTGAGGCTCATGTTTTGTCCCTTAAAGGGGACTGGCTGCTCCCCACGGCGCCGCAACAGGCGACACAGTCCTGCCGTGACGAGAGACTTGCCCACCCCGCTACTGGTCCCGAGAACCATGAGGGGGGGCGGTGATGGTGCTGTCATGACCAGATGCCGAGCCAGCGCCGCAACCCGTTGGCCCAGCGCTCCTGCAATGAAGCCGGGGGACAGCGTTCCTCCGGCCAGGAGGCCACCACCTGACGACCCAGAGGGGTGAGCCGCACCCGATCCGTTAACCCCTGTCCATCCACTTCACGGCGCAGTAGACCCACACGCAGCAGCCAACGCACCTGTTGATCCGCTTGTGCCTCGCTCAAGGGTCTGGTGGTGAAGGGGGAGTCCGCAGCACAAAGCTCGGCCAGGCTCACGGCACCCTCCTGCAAGGCAGCAAAGCAGCAGCGGTGCAAGGGGCTACAGCGGGCCGCCCGGTCTGCGCGCCGGGCTGCATGTTTCTCAATGGCAAGATCCATGGCCACAGGAATGGAGAATCTCCGAGCGGCTAGTGCTTACTTGTGATGCCCACATCGTCTCGACAACCGTTTGCATTGATTCTGGCCTCGGCCTCTCCTTCCCGGCGCCGTCTGCTGGAGCAGGCCCGGATCCCTTGTCGTGTGCAGGTTAGTGGTTTTGATGAAGACAGTCTCCCCAGGGGGATGGAGCCGGCTCCGCTGGTCACCGCCCTGGCCCGGGGAAAAGCCGAAGCCGTTCTGGATCGCTTGCCCCATCCAGGACCTCTGGTGCTTGGGTGTGACTCCGTGTTGGCGTTCCAGGGAATCATTCAAGGCAAGCCCACGTATCCGGACGATGCCATCCGGCGTTGGCAGGCCATGGCAGGCAAGGAGGGTGTGCTGTACACCGGTCACTGCCTTCTGGATAGTGGTCTGGAGCGGGCTTGCCACGGCGCCGTGGTGACCCGGATACGGTTTGCCGCAGTGGATGAGGTCACCATCCAACACTACGTGGCCACCGGCGAACCCCTGGGCTGTGCCGGCGCCTTTGCCCTGGAGGGACGCGGGTGCCTCTTGATTGATGCCATTGAGGGCTGTGTTTCCAACGTGATGGGATTGAGTCTTCCCTGGCTACGCCGTCACCTAGTGGCGTGGGGGGTCGATCTGGCTGCGCTGTGGTCAGCGGGACGGACCGATCAGGACGGGGCGGACAAGGGTGAGACCAATCGGGACGGGGCACGCTCCGGCATCCCGCCAGTCGGGTAACGGGCCACAAAAAAGCCCCCTGAGCGGGGGCTGTGGTTTGCTGCAGGGATCCTGGACAGGGGGTAAGGTCAGTCCAGATCAGGCATGGCCAGAACCGGCTCTGCCTCCCGGTCGATCCCCTTCTCGAAACCGGCCGCAGCGGCTCTGGCGCGACCGGCATGCCAGAGGTGACCCACCAGGAAGAAGAAGGCCAGAACAAACTGTGCCCCACCCAGCCATTGGCGCAGGTTCACATAGTTCACCGCGTTGGGCTCGGTGATGATGCCGCCCACGGAGTTGATGGAGGCATTGGGAGCATGGGTCATGTACTCCGCTGCACGACGCACCTGCCAGGGTTGAATGTCGTTTTGCAGCTTCTCCAGGCTGAGGCCGTTGGGACCCCGCAGGGGCTCCAGCCATGGGCCACGGAAATCCCAGAAGCGCATGGTCTCACCACCAAAGATGACCTCACCCGTGGGAGAGCGCATCAGGTACTTACCCAGACCGGTGGGGCCCATAGCGGAACCGATGTTGGCGCCCAAGCGCTGGTCCCGCACCAGGAAGGTGAAGGATTGAGACTGGGAGGCCTCGGCATTGGTGGGACCCCAGAACTCGGATGGATAGGCGGTGTTGTTGAACCAGATAAAGGTAGAGGCAATAAAGCTCATCATGCTGAGGGCGCCCAGGCTGTAGCTCAGGTAGGCTTCACCGTTCCAGATGAAGGCTCGTCGCACCCAGCCAAAGGGCTTGGTCAGTACATGCCAGATGCCACCGAAGATGCATGTGATCCCCAGCCAGATGTGGCCGCCGATGATATCTTCCATGTTGTCCACACCCACAATCCAGCCCTGACCTCCCCAGGGGGAGCGCGCCAGATAGCCGAAGATGACGGTAGGGTTCAGGGTTGGATTGGTGATCATGCGCACGTCGCCACCCCCAGGGGCCCAGGTGTCGTAAACACCGCCAAAGAACATGGCTTTGAAGACCAGCAACAGGCAGCCCACTCCAAGGAGAATCAGGTGATAGCCGATGATGTTGGTCATCTGATTCTTGTCCCGCCAATCCTGGGAGAAAAAGGACGAATACTTCTCCAGAACGTCAGGACCGCGCAGGGCATGATAGAGGCCACCAATGCCCAGGACGGCTGAGGACACCAGGTGCAGCACCCCCACCACAAAGAAGGGGTAGAGGCTGGTGATCTCGCCACCGGGCCCAACCCCGTAGCCCAGGAGGGCTACATGGGGGAAGCAGAGGAAGCCCTGTTCATACATGGGCTTGTCGGCGGTATAGTGACTCACCTCGAAGAGCATCATGGCCCCGGCCCAAAAGACCATCAGGCCAGCGTGGGCAACATGGGCGCCCAGGAGGCGACCGGAAAGATTGATGAGGCGGGCATTTCCAGCCCACCAAGCGTAGCCGGTGGAGTCCTGGTCCAGGCTGCCACCGAGGGAAGGATTAGAGAGCGTTACCACGAGGGAGGACCTCTTCAGGGAATAGGAAGCGTTCGTGA